>NZ_JBVVQH010000016.1:0-180627 GCF_055811115.1 Mesorhizobium sp. WSM4832
AACACCGGCCGGAATGAAATCGGAATGACTGGCCGGCTTCAAATCGGAATCGATGGCCGGCTTCGTCGGAATACGCATGAAACGGGAGACCGGGAAGCCGGCGATGGTGCTCATGGCGGACGACGGTCGCTATATGGGTGGTGCGTTCGTGACGTTCAAAGCCGACAAACGGCAGGCCCTATGGGACGGTGTTCAGAGCAAGGCAGGCGCTCCGCCACCGAAGGGCTTGGCGAAGGAGAAGGCCGAATGGCTAAAGCCGGGATTGGTAGGGCGGATCAAGTTCCTCAAGGGCGAGGAGAAGCTTCGACACGCGTCGCTGAAGGACTTCTGGGAAGAGTGACTTACGGGTGAGCGGGTGTCGCCGCGTTGCCGGCGCGGATCATCGCCCGTGCGATCGCCAGTTCAGGCTCGACCTTTGCGCTTTCCTTTTGCGTCATGTTGTCCGCAGCGATCAGGCGACGAAGTGACCGCATCATCTCGCCGCGTTGCCACTCAGCCTCCGGCACGCAATCCACAATGGCCTCGACGAACTTCTTGCCTGGGCTTGCATCGTCAAGCCAGACCTCAAGGCCATGGCAGAGTTAGTGAATTACGCCTGACCGAACAAAACCTATCCAAGCACCTTGGCCCGGTGTTCTCGCGCTATGTCGATGGAACAGCCAGCCGATTCTGGCCAGCAACGATACGGCGGAAGAACCACAGAATGGCTGGGCAAATCAGGAGCAAGACGGCACCGAAGTCGAGTGCGGCGCTCGCGGAGCCGATCGAGGCGGAAAGCTTTCCGCCGATCGCCGATCCAACCGGACTCCCGGCATAGAAAGCCGTATAGAATATTCCCATTCCGATCGCCCGCGTTTTCCGCTCGAGCACACGCGCTGGAAGGCTCATGATCGCACCGGCAGGCAGGCCGCAAACGGCCCCGACGGCAATGACGATAGGAAGCACCGGGCCGCTTCGCGACAGGAGAACTGTCAGCAGGGCAAAGGCGATGCACCCCGCGACAATGATGGCTTCGCCACGTTTGGTCTGATCTGTGAGGAAACCACCGAAGGGGACCGAAAGCGCTGCGAGCCAAAGCACGATACTGATCGTTGATCCAGCTGCAGCCATGGACCAGCCTCGCTCAACCAGCATCGATGGTCCGAAACTGAAAATCATCGATAAACCGATATTGTAGAGACACCAGATCGAGCTAGCAGCAATGACTGCATAGACCGTTTCCGAAGTCAGACTGCCTCGCTCGCCTTCCACGGACAGTGCCGCCTCCGGCGAGCGATAGACAAAGGCCATGAGGCCGAAGCCGATCAGTATCCATCCTGCGACGGCTAGGTTGACGAGATGAAGCCCAAACCTCGCTCCGATCCATGGCAGGAGCATGAGCGAGATTGCGATGCCCACCGGCCACGAGTTGACGAAAATGGCCATCGCGGTTGCGATTTCGCGACCGGTGAACCAGTCGGCGACCATCTTGGTCATCAGAACGCTCAAGAGAATGCCGCCAGTGCCCGCAATCAGTCGACCTGCGATCTGCATGCTCCACGATGCCGACGTCGTCATAAGCAATTCGCCAGCCAACATTGCCAGGAGCCCTGCGAGAACCGTCGCCTTGTCGCCATAGCGGCGTCCGATCGTGCCACCGGGCAGGGCAAGCAGGATGCCCGGCGCAAAATAGATTCCAATAAGGATACCGATATCAGCCAAGCTCGCACCGAGGCTTTGGCTAAGCTGTGGCGCCACGGCTCCCACACTTCCGAACTGAAATGCGAAGGCGGCACGAGCGACAAACAAAGCAGCAAGAATGGTCCAGCGGCTTCGCACTTGAATCCTCCCAACACCGCGCGGTGCGGCATCGCATTTTCTATTACATTAGCAGAGTAACATGTAATCTCGCTAGCTGGTAAGTCGTGGACCTCGATAAAGTGCCCTTACAGCGTCCCACGCATAGGCGAAGAATTTGGCGCTCGCGATTTCACAGGTGGAACTGTTGGCGAGACAGTTTGCCGACGATGCGCAGGCCGAGCGCAAGTAAGACAAGAGCACCGGTAAGCCATACCGAGTCTATCATGTGCGATCCCTGCAAGCGGTCAGCTAAACCTGTTGGTTTGTGTCGATATTGACGAAGCCGCACGGAACCAGATGTTGAAGTCGGCAATAAACCGCCGCGAGAGATGGTCAGCGATGGCTACAACCTGATGCTCGACCTTGATCATTGGAACAATATCGATTCAGTGTCAGAGCCAAGCGAGACAATCGACTTCGCCAACTGGTTTGGATCGCGCGGGCGCTTTGGGTTCTTGTCTGTGATGGGCGTGGCACCGGGCAGTAATCGAGCGTGCAAAACTGGTGGTCGTCGAGATTACGGATGGCAATCCCTATCTGCACGGCGACGCGAGTTCGCGCTGGCCGTCCGACGCATTGCGGACCACGGCGCCCGGCATGTTCGGATAGACGTCGACCGATGGCTCGAGGTTGCCAAGAATGTCACGCATCGCCTTGTCCACTGGCGGACGGCTTCCTGCGTGGTAGTGAGATTATAGAGGTTGCACATATCTAGCTCCGCAGGGCTTTGGGCACGCTGAGCGGCCCCAATTCCAGAATTCGCTCGTAGGCGCCCTGGCGCCGCCAGACGCCGAGCGCGCGACCGTCCTCGCGGTCCCTCGCCGGGTCGAACACTATGCCGCCGAAGTGGGCGCGGAAAGCCTCCGCCGCGGCGGGATCGCGAAAGCAATGCAGTCGCCATTCCTCATAGCGGCCGTCTGGCCAGATCGCTTGCACCTTGCGTATCCAATGATCGAAGCCATGATCATCGCAGAACTGGCGGATCAGCGTGTAGTTGCGTGCCGTGCAGAGGTCGTCGGGCAGAGCGATTTGATGAGGCCATTCACGATCGACGATAGTCGGCGGCGGCCGGCCTCTGCTCCGCCTGACCATCAGTGCTGCTTTTGCCGGCCGCGCACCCTCCAGGCTTCCTGCAAATGAATGTCGGTCTGGTCGCGCATCGCATCAGAAAGTGAAATCGCCAAATCCAGATCGTCCGGGTAGATCGCCATAATCCAGGCCGCTGTCAGTTCCGTAATAGCTTGCTTCTGACTGACGTCGGACAAACCGCGCAGTGGCTTGACCATCTTTGCAACAGCGCGGCGGATGTCGGGCATCTCGCGCTTCACTGTGGCGAATATCTCGGGCTGTTCGGCTTCAGTTGCACGCATCGGTTTCATGGGAATGTCTCCGTTTTGCCTGTAGTGAACAAAATAGGAACATCAGAGTCAAGAGCCCCTTGACGTCACAGGAATATGTTCCTCATTTCAGGAGATGCCCGAGCAACCTGAGAAGTGGCCGAGAGGTGCCCCCTGGACTTTGACGCATGCCCATGATGCGGGGCAGGTGGCCGGCATCCGTTGCGCGCGCTGCAATGTCACGCGCTACTACAAGCCGCTCGAGTTGCGGGAGGTGATCGGCAACGTCACGATTGACGAGGTCCGGCAGAAAGTCCGCTGCCAGAGGTGTGGTGCCGCGAGTGGATGAGTGCGCAGCTATTCCACGCTACTGGTGAACAGGCCCACACGATCCGCTTCCGACGCCTTGTCGAAATCCGGTGGGAGAAGCGGGTGATCTGGCGCGATGAGTAGGCGCGGCGGCAGACTACGGCTGAGCTTCGTCCAAAAGCTTCGCGAGAAGGCTGACGAAGGCGATAAACTCCAAGGCGCGTTCTGCATCGTCATTGATGAAGCCGTGTGCTCGGGGGTTCCGCAGACCCGAGACAGCACCACTAAATAGCTGCATGAAGCCTTTCTGTTCGTCTTTGTCGCTCTGATCCTGAAGGGCGTTGAACTTCAGTGCTGGGTTAGAGGGGTTGAACGCCCGCTCCATCAGCGTCGTGCCATCGAACTCGAGCCCGCTGCGGAGACGCACTAACCCGTTGAGTGCCTTCACCGCAGCCTCTACAGCGTTGGCATAGTGGCCATCCTGATAAAGCCGATTTGCCGCGCGCGCGATTTCGGGCTGGAGATCGAGCCCGCCGTAAGCGCGGACCGTCCTTTCTATGCTGCTTTCGCTCTCGTGACCGACTATCCGCTCTTCAAAAATTTCGATGACTGATTTCAGTTTGGAGATACCACCTCGGACTTTCTCATCGACCGTGTCGATGTTGCCCCTCAGCGAGTCGTCCATCCCTGAAAACCAGACATTAAATACCGGCTTGAATGTCTCGATTCTGAATTCTGCATATTCCAGCGTATCGGCTCCAAAAACGTCCCGAAGAGTGGAATTGATCTTGGTTGAAAAACTATCGAGGACATTCCCGCCGTCCTTTTCCGTCAAGCTAAGGAGGTCGAGCGCAGATAGCTCCTGAAGTCGCTTCTTCAGCCTAGGGAGAGCCGCGCGGAGTTGCGCGTCCGATAGGCTCGCTGAGCGTAAAGTTGGTTCCGGTCGGCGGGCCATCCTATTTCCCTTTCAAAACCATCTGGCCGGCCGATCACGCCTTCGCTTTGCTCTTGGCAGCCGTTTTCCTCATCGGCTTGGCCGACGCCTTCCGGCCGAGCCCGGCTGCCTTTGCCAGCGACGACCGCTGGGCCGCGTAGTTCGGCGCGACCGTCGGATAGTCCGACTTCAATCCCCACTTGGCCCGATACTCGTCGGGCGTCAGGCCGTAGTGCACGTCGAGATGACGCTTCAGCGATTTGAACTTTTTCCCGTCCTCGAGGCAAACGATGTAGTCGGGGAACACCGATCGCTTGGGATTGACCGCGGGAGCCTGGGCCGGTGACTCGGGTTCGACCGGTCCGCCGATCTTCGAAAGCGCCGAATTCACGCTTGCGATCAAATCTGGGAGAGAGGCAACCGGCATGGGGTTGTTGCTGACGTAGGCGGACACGATATCCGCAGTGAGCGCGATCAATTGGCTTCGGCTGTTCTCAATCTCTGTCGGCACTCAATTACTCCTATTGGTGGCGGCTATGGCTGAAATCTCTTAGCCAATTTTGGGAGAAATTCCAGCCGCGTAAGAGTTGCGTGGGTGATCGGCACCAACGCGCTACCATACAGGCAAGAGCCGCGAGTGGATGAGCGCGCCGCTATCCATGCCGCGGGCGATCAGGCCGGCACGATCGGCTATCGGCTTTCAGCGTCTAGGGGGGCTAACACAACTCGAGGGGCGAGGGGAGTTGAGGATCGAACGCGACCTTGACGCCAGTGACGAGCATTGCTCCTGGTGAAGGAACGACATGTGAAAGCAGCGGCGAGCGTATCTCGAACTTATCGACGACGTTGAGATCGTGCCAGTCGTAGCCATTTCCGCCTGACCGGTTGATTCACTCACGATGACTCACCCAACATGCAAGCTCATTTGAGACCGCAGGTGGGCGGATGCTGACAAGTCTGGCGCCCGGTCCTACGCATTAGAAATCATGGACCCGCAAGCCTACCCTGCATTCGCATACCTATCATGCTGCGCTCGACGCACTGGAAAGTATCGCCTCGAGTTTTGACGCCGGATCACCTTTCGGCCCACGCATCAAAATCATTCAGGCACTTGGCGAGATCGTCGGTATATGGCCGACGTCCTGATATATCGTGGAGGAGACGGGCCCCTCAATTTGGTCACTGCTTGGATCGGGCGCGATATACATGCACCTATATAATCCTATGGAAAACCAACAATTTCTGTGAAACATGGGTGGTCCCTTCAACCAACCTGAAAGGACAAATTACATTGATGCACCACGAGATGGCAGCCGATATCGCCAGCGACCGGCCGACTGATATCATCAACTCTCAAACCCCGATAAAAATCCTCGTGCTGAATGAAGGTGGCTGTGAAAAGTATGTCTCGTTGGCGGAGCAGGCCGCCGAGATTTTTGCGGACATGCTACGCAAGCCTGAACTTGGCTTGCTGGACGGTCGAGGCAATTGCGGCGAGATTAGTGCTATCGTCCATGGCTGCGCTAGGGCGGCGGGCTATTCCGCCCGGCTGATGGGCGGCAAAGTCTGCCGCCATGACGGAAGCTTCGACTTCGGAGACGGCGGCCATTTTTGGGTTGAGATGCCGGATGGCGTCGTAATCGACGGGGCAGGTAGTGCCAATATTCGGGTTATTCGACCGGAGTTGCTCGGCCAGCGGTTTATCCCGATCCTCGCCCGCATGGGGAAGCGACCTTCCATGAAGACGGCAAAGACGTGGCAGAAGTTCAGCCGAAGCGTTGAGGCTATGGTAAGGCGGAACCGCATTAAAGGGGAGGCCGCATAGTGGCGCCTAACCCTATGATCCGCGAGTTAGGGGCCGCTGCCGCAAACGACAACTATTGGCATGACGCCGCCGACGATTTTGGTGGCGACGGCGAATTGGATATTCTCAAGATTGTCGACACGCTGAACGACGCAGCACGGCTCGCCGGCATTGCTGATCCGATCCGGAGAGAGGCGTTTACCTACGCGGTCGGCGTCGCAGCCGCCTTCTTGCTCGATGACGACGCTTAGCCGCCGGATATTTCGACGTCAACATCCTACCGGCCCGTCAACAGCATAAAGAAACGGACGGGCAGGGATCATTCTGCTCGCCCGTTCTCTTGCGGTATAGTGCCAACCGGCGATGGTCCCGGTCTTGACGTCACCTGTCTCGCGACACCTTCGACACATCGCCGATGTGTCGACGAATCTCATGAGATGGTTGCTGTGAGTTACACCCGCTAGAGCGTTTCAAGATCTGATTGAAATCAGACGGGATTGAACGAAGCCGCTGACGCGGCATTTGGCGGGTCGGTTTGCGGTTGAGGCTTCTGTTTTGAAGGATTGCGGCTGTTGAAGCGCAATCTTGGAACAGGAGCACTGAGATGGCCGAGTTGAGCCCTCTTCGCCGGCGCATGATCGAAGACATGACGATTCGCAATCTTTCGCCTTCTACGCAATGATCCTAGGTGCACGCGGTGGCGGCAGCGGCCGCTATAGGTGCCCCTCATGCGGTGCCGTTGCGCGCGGCGACACCACGCGCAAGGATAGGCGCGAGATGGAGCAAGCCTGAGCACATGATACAGCCGACACCATCCGAAAAGCGGGCGCTGAAGGCGCTTGGTGTATTCATTGTGGGCGTATTGCTTTTTTCTTTCGCGCTGGGGCAAATCACTCGCCCTACTGCTCACATGGCAACGGCCTCAGAGATACAAAAACGTGACGAAGAGCAGGCTGCTCAAACGGAACGACAGAAGCGACACGTCGACCTTTGCAAAAGAGCCTTGCGATGCGCGAACTACGGCAAGACCCGCCAAGCCTGCGCCACCGCTGGAGACTTCCAAAACTGCATCGACGTCAAAATGGGAGATGAGGCTTGGGGGGTAAACTTCGCTTGCGCCAACGATGGCACTGCTCTTGACCCTCCGCCGGACATGCCGACGGTGTGGCAATGCATCGACGTGAGCCTCAAATCGAGCTTGCACATTCAATAGCTAAGCGCCGCCGGCCGTATCGCTGTCTTCATCAAGCGTCGAGACAGGCAGATAGGCGTTGGCAACAAACCACTCGCCTTCGATCGTATGAGAAGATCGGGTTTTAAAAGCCCCATCTCAGGTGCCGGGCTGGTGAGCGGTTCGTCGACTCTAGGGTCAAGCCATACGCTGTTGACGTTCCGGAGCAGGAGTGCGGCTTCTGCTAAGCCCGCGCCGCCTAACTCGTTGTCGGCTATGTGTGGTGCTTGATCGCAGAGAGTTACTACTTGATTGCTTCGCCGTCCATCTGATCGGAAGCAAGGCTGGTTGTCTCAGCCCAGTAGCCAGGGTCGAACGAAGAGACTCACTAGCGTCCTGCCAGTTTGCGTAACTTTAAAGTGGCAAAGGAGCGCCGAATATGTAGTCTGGAAAAAAATGGGGGAGGGCAGCTAGTGGCTCGAATGATCAAAATATCAGCAGCCTCATTGAATATCCGCCTGCATCCGCATAGCCCGGAGATCTATGAGAATTGGATAGGATCAATATTCCAAAGGAGGCTAATCGCTCCAGTCCATGGTGACAGGTATGGAATGATCTCACTTCTGGACCGACGCGAGTCAAATAGCGGAATAATTTCCGGTATTATTACAACGTTTATCAAGCTAGATAGGAGCGGAACATGGTTTAACGCGGAAATTCTTACTGACGCTACAAGAGATCAAGTAGCAACGGTTAATATACCTGAGAACCTATATCCGAATGCTTCGACGTTTTACTTTAGATTTGAGACTAAAAAACACAAAATGTATGTCCAAACCTATTCCAAGGGGAAGACCTTAACTCCAACGTCGGCTCAGCGATTTTTCAGTTCGCTTTCTAGAGACATGGAGATCATGGCTGCGTTCGGAGAAGCGCAAATATCAATCGTGCAGGATGCGGCGTCACTTGATAGAATGTTTTCTATAAGTAGAATAAAACAGATAGATATCACTATATACAAGCCGAATACAGACATATTCGACGATGATTTCGAGAAGAATATCGAGAAGCATCTAGAAGAGACAAAAAGTAAGCAAATTACGGTATCTTATAGGGCCGAAGAAAACAGCTCGATCAAACCCGACGACGATATCAAAAAAATCAGCAAGATTGCGTTAGAAAATGGGTCGGTGAACGTCAAGGGTCGTGATGGAAAGGGCGCTGTGAGTATGAATAGCACGAATTTCCCTGAAGAGTTCCACGACAAATTCGACCCCGATGCTCAAAGCGAACAGGCAGCATTTCTCGGCTTGATTTCGTTGGGCGGTCAAGTGAACAAATAGCGATGTTTGGCCAGTGGCTGACGCTATCCAGGTGGCTAAGGCGGTATTTCCGTTCATATGGCGGAATCCGTGGTGTTCTTGCGTCGCCATTTTTCGGCATCGCCATCCTCATCACCGCACTGGACTATTCGCAATGGCTTATTGAGCCGAGGTGGATTGAGAAAGTAGGAACCCTGATTCCCAACCTCCTTGGATTCAGCCTGGGAACATATGCGATCCTGTTCAGCATATTGAGTGGGCGACTAAAGGGCGCACTACGACAGGTGCAGTCACCCCAGGGGGTTAGTTACCTTGAGGCTATCAACGCCACCTTTTTTCATTTCATCTTCGTGCAGGTGACCTGCTTGACGTGGACGTTCTTATATCAGGGAAGCTGGGCGTCCGACCTGGCGAGAGTATTGGCGAGGTCCTACCCAAGGGTTGAGCTAGGCTTCCTGGCGATTTCTCGTGCGGGGTCGTTTATCGGTTGCTTCCTATTCGTCTATTCGACGTTGCTAATGGTTGCGGCTGCTCTCGCCGTTTATCGGCTAGCCTTAATCAAGGATCCCGGAGAATCGGGCGGTCAGTGAGTCCGGTTCCGGTTCTATGCCCCGGAAAACTGTTCCGGTTGGCATTTTTAAATTCCGACTGATTGCATGATTTTCTTGCGAAAAAGACATCTGGCTGGGGAACCTGGATTCGAACCTGGCCTGGTCGAGCGAGCAGGTGATTCCCACAGCCCAGAAATGCCCATTTCTTAACCCGTCACAATGTTACAAATAGCATTCCATGTGCCGACAATTACATAATAAAATCAAGTATATACAAGACAGCTAATCCAGTTCGATCCTGTGCACACCCACCAAAATCTTCTCATAAAACAAAGAGATCGGCCGTAACCCGAGACGGATCTCAGCCTACTGCGCTGTCTCGCTCAAGCTGGCCTTGAACTTGACCTTCATCGTGATTTGACCGGTCACCGTAATCGCCGAACCGCCATAGCCATCGATATTGCGGTTGCGACCATTGACGTTAGTGGTCAAGCCGGCGATCTCGCATGTGTCGGCGACAGTCTCGACCACCATGGCACAACTGCCAGCCGCGACCTTGTAGAAGGAACGCAACGCGACTTCCTGCTGCCCGGCGGCGTCCTGGTCATCCTTGACCGGAAGGGTCATCGAGAACGAGGACTGGATTCGGGCGGCTCCGTCATCTCCACGAAACGGGCGGACATATTCCTGAGACAAGGCCGGCGAAGCCGCGGCAACGGTCTCGGACCATCTACATCGGCGTCCACGGCACGCTGACGCATTCGCTGCCTACCTTTCAGGATATTGCCACCTTAAACTGAGAGCGTCCTCATCGCTCAGGAGAATCGGCAAGCCCTGGTTGAGAGGATCCACCCGGCTGACATAGTCTTCCGCCCAGGTGATCCATTCCTGAACCGCAGCTTCGTGCTTCGAACCCGGAATGAGCTTGTCTTTCACGGCAACGACGTATGCTCGCAGCCGCCCCGCTTCCTGATGGTCCGATGCTTGCTGTCTGAATATCGCGCCCCTCACTCGATCGATCGCTTCCAGCCGCTGTTGTTCCTCCCTGCGCCTGCTCTCCTCCGCCCATCGGCGATCGCGTTCCTCACGCTCGATACGCTGTTGCTTCAATGCGGCTGCAGCCTGCTCAACTCCCTCCAGGAAGCTGGTCAGGAGATCTTCGATCCGTTGGCGTTTGCCGTCAGCCCATTTCTGACGGATGCCGAGATAGGTCGCGTTTGTGATCGAAAGCTGTAAATGGCCGGACCTCACGCGATCGTGCTCAGGAATGGCGCGGCCGTAGCTCCGGTGGTCGCGAATTTCTCTGGCGGTAGGAATGTGCGTGCTGAGCGTGTATCCTTCGGACAGTTGCAGCTCGACTTTCTCACCGTCGACCGCCGCACCAGCCTTGGTATCGGCTGCGACGTTCCATGACCTCTGGGCGACGGCTGCCTTCAGACTGGCGATGAGATTGGCAGCACGAGGGATGCTATCGCGGCCGATATCGACGCGTATGAGGTCCGATTGTAAACGGACGTCGCCAGCCACCAACGATCGTCTGAGGTCCTTCTGTATCTTGACCGCCACCGGATCAGTTACCTCGACCGGAGCCGCGGCGGGGGTCGGCCTGTCGTCGGTGATCTCGTCGATTGAAGGCCCTTCCTGGTTCAACACCGGCTCCACCTGACTCCCTATCTGCACCAGCTGATTCCGCCTGAACTTGTCAGTCGGCAGCGCTCGACGTTTCGGTGGGCTGCCGTTGGCGATCATTCGCCAATAATGCGGCGGCGGAACCGGTATATCGTTTTCTCGACAGATGGCAGAGATCGTCCCGGCCGAAGCGCCCAGATCGGCGCCGACCTCCTCCGTGGATTTCGTCCAGACGAGGTTGTGGAGAGTGGTGCGGGTAACGGTGGTCATTCGGTTGTGAGCAAATGGTGACGTCGACACTTTCATCGAAGCTGTCACCCCATCCTGTCCAGAGTTCGTGCGACCCCAAAAAGAAATTTCCACCGCAAGGAGCGATCCACGAAGTGCACTCGCCCGCCACGAGCGATCGTGTCGGTCAGCCGCTGCGCCCGCAGCAACGTCACATGCTACTACGAGCCTCGCGAGTTGAGGGAGGTGATCGGGACCGTCACGATCGACGAAGTGAGAACAAGGTTCGCTGCCCTTGTGGAGATTCGATGGGAGCGGCGCGTGACATGGCGGGACGAACCTTACGATCGCCAAATGACGTAGGGTGAACCTCAGTCCAACTAGGTCTCCGCTATAATTGGACATATGCAGCGCCTTCTTACTCCAGCCGAAGCGTCAAAACTTCTCGCGATCAGCCCAAAGCACATGCGTTGGCTCACCGAAGCCGGTCAGTTGCCCTGGGTCAATATTGGTCTCGATGGTAGGCGGCCGACCCGTCGCTACAGGCAAGAAGACCTGCTGCAGTTCATCGAGCGGCGGAGCAGGAACGCGTGTCGGTATATCGAAAACACGGCAAACCAGAATATCACTACGACTTCATCTTTCACGGTCGTCGATTTTCAGGCTCCACGGGCACGAGCAACAAGCGCCAGGCGGAACGCGTCTTAGACGAGAAGCGTCGGGAAGCTCGAGAGCGGTCGAAGCAGGCGGCGGCTTTCACCGCCGAGGGACCAATGTCCCTCGAGATCGCCACCTCTCGTTTTTGGCATGAAGTCGGGCAGCACCTGGCGAATTCCGACAGCTATTTCCGCTTCCTCGGATGGCTCGTGGGCCATTTCGGCAAGCACCTAACGCTCGACCGCATTACGGATTCAAAGGTCGCAGCCATGGTGTCTAAACGTCGGGCGGATGGTGTCAGCAACGCGACCGTCAATCGGACCGCGACCGTCCCGCTGCGCGGGATCATGACTCGGGCGAAGAAAACCTGGAAGGTGCCGGTCGCCGACATCGACTGGAGCCGCCATCTGCTCAAGGAGCCGAAGGAGCGTGTCCGCGAGGCCAGCCTCGACGAGGAAAAGCGCCTGTTGACGGCTATGCGCGATGACTATGCACCCGCAGTCCGTTTCGCGATCCTCACGGGTTGCCGTCGGATGGAGATCGTGGATCTCACCTGGTCGCGGGTTGATTTCTCCGGCAAGACCATCACCGTCCTGGGCAAGGGCAACAAAACCCGGATATTGCCAATGACGGATGCAGTCCACGATCTGCTCTGGCCTCTTCGGGAGCACCATTCCGCGGCCGTCTTCACCTATGCAGCGAAGAGGACGAGCAAGCAGCTTGGCCTTGTTCGGGGCAAGCGCTATCCGATCACGATGGAGGGCTTCAAGACGGCCTGGCGCCGCTCCCGTGCTAAGTCCGGGGTTGAAAACTTCCGCTTTCATGATACGCGCCATACCGCCGCCACGCGAACTCTACGCACCGGAAATATGAAGGTCGTCCAGAGGATGCTCGGCCACGAAGACATCGCCACCACGGCGAAATACGCACATGCGATGATCGAAGATATGCGCGTTGCGATGGAGGCAGCAAATCACACCGGAAGCCACACCGGCGTCGAAGAAACGACTTCTAGCGAATTGAAAAACCAGAGGAAATCGGCCTAAGCAACCTTGACCCCCAGTCAAGTGCGCTACCGGGCTGCGCTACACTCCGGACCGGGTGGCGATGTATCGTGATAAGGCGGTGCGGGTCAACCGAATTCGGTGCCTGGCCGACCAGCCAGGCATGCTCTGTTGCGCGCCAGCGGAAATCGCTAAGGTCTCGCGATCTATCGGGGGCCAGGAGATAGCCTCAGTGTCGTTGGCGAATGGCACGGTGCCAGGAACTCCTTATCACGCGGAGCTTGCTCGCAGCGCGATTGCCCGGGTTCGCCCGCACTGGGCGCGGATGGGCATCACCAGGGTCGCCAATGTCACCGGGCTCGATCGCATAGGCATACCGGTGGTGATGGTGTGTCGCCCCAACGCCCGTTCCCTGGCTGTTTCGCAAGGCAAGGGCATCGACCTGGAATCGGCCATGGCTTCGGGACTCATGGAAGCGGCGGAACTTTACCATGCCGAGCATATCGAGCGCCCCCTGAAGCTCGGCAGCATGGCTGAACTCTCCCGGTCGCACCGATTCGCCGAGATCGAGAGGCTGCCTCGCATCACCGGCAGGGCGTTCACGAGGGACGTTGTGACGCTTTGGATAGAAGGCCGGGAGATGATCTCCGGCGAACCGCGCTGGCTGCCGTTCGAATCGGTGCGGGCCAACTTCACCGTCCCGCCGCCGCCTGGAAGCGGCTTCTTTGACTGCAGCAGCAACGGTCTCGCCTCTGGAAACACGGCCGACGAGGCGATCCATCATGGAATTTGCGAGATCGTCGAACGCGACGCGACTGCTCTCTGGAACCAACTGTCGTCCGCTCGCCGCCGGCGCACCGGTATCGACCTCGGCAGCGCGCCGGACGGCCCGAGCCGTGACGTGTTGAAGAAGCTGGAAAATGCAGACTTCGACGTTGCAGCGTGGGAAACGACCACTGACCTCGGCGTGCCGGCCTTTTTCTGCCTGATTGCCGATCGCCGGGACAGAAACAGCCACTATGGCATAGGCGCGGCTGCGCACCCGGTGCCGGAGACCGCCTTGCTGAAGGCCATCATCGAGGCCGCTCAGGTGCGCACAACCTACGTGTCCGCGGCAAGGGACGATCTGACCGCAGAGGAATATGAAGAGGAATATCGCGAGAAACGCCGCCGCCGCGCGGAAAAATTGCTGGCCGAACGTTCCGCCACGGGGCGAGTTGCCTCTGCGGCGGGGAGGGCGACGCAGGACGTTGCGCAGAATGTGGCATGGCTGATCGAACGGTTGCAGGCGGCAGGTGTCAGCGAGGTCATCACCGTCGATCTGGCCAAGGAGGATATCGGCCTGCCTGTCGTTCGCGTTGTGATACCTGGCCTTGAAGGCCCGGACGATCATGACGCCTATGTGCCGGGTGAGAGAGCTCGCCGCATGGCGCAAGAGGGACAATGAACCCGATCGTCTTCTGCGGGCCGAGTCTGCGCGCGCAAGACATTGCGCCTTACAATGGATTCGAATTCCGCCCACCGGTGCGCCAAGGCGACCTTTATGCCGCCACCCGTGGTGGCCCAGGAGCGATCGGTGTCATCGACGGCTATTTCGATGGTCAGCCAGCGGTCTTGCATAAGGAGATACTCTGGGCCCTGACGCGCGGGATCGCCGTATTTGGCGCGTCAAGCATGGGCGCGCTGCGCGCCGCGGAGTTGCATTCGTTCGGCATGCGCGGCGTCGGGCGCATTTTCGAAGCCTATCGCGACGGCGAGCTCACCGACGACGACGAGGTCGCGCTTATCCATGGCCCGCCGGAGACGGGATACGTCCATCTGAGCGAACCGATGGTCAATATCCGCGCGACGCTCGATCAGGCGGTGGCGCAAAAGGTGATCGACAGGCCAACAGGCGCGCGCTTGGCGGCGTCGTCCAAGGCCAGGTTCTACTGGGATAGAACCTGGCCCGGCGTCCTGGCAGACGTCGGCGATCCCAAAAAGGCGGAGGAACTGGGGCTCTGGCTGCGAACAGGCAAGGTCGACAGGAAGCGCGAAGACGGGTTCGAGCTGCTGAAGGAGATGGATGCGTTTATCCGCAGCGGCGCTGCGCAGGCGCCTCCCGACTTCCATTTCGAATGGACGGAAAACTGGCACAACGCGCCTTGGCGAAACGAAGCAGCTTCGATCGGTGCGAAAGCCACCCCCGAGGAGGATGCCATTCTCGACGAGCTCCGGCTGCGCGGCGACTATGCCCAGTTGCGTCGTGACGCGCTGCTTCGTCTGCTTGCCCGCGGCGAGGAAGCTGCGCCGGATCGCCAGGCGGTCAAGCGCGCGATGGGCGAGTTTCGCTCGCGGCGCGGGCTTATGCGGCAAGCCGACGTCGTCGCCTGGGCACGCGAAAACGGAACGGATCTCGCGGGGATCGAGCGCATGACGGAGGACGATGCGGTTGTCGAGACGCTCGCGCGGGAGCGCGATGCCGAGTTGCATCAAGGCATGCTCGACCGGCTGCGCGAACTCGACCTCTATCCCGGCTATCGAGACAGCGCGCTCGCCAGGCAGCGTCACCCATCGTCATTGTCCGCGCCAATGCCGCGTGCCCTGCTTGCCGCCTGGTTTTTCGAGAGACAACTCAGCCGCCCCGTCCCTCGCGACATTGCCGACTATGCCCTTTCTATCGGATTGCCGGGCACCGACAGCTTCTATGACCTGCTGGCTCATGGATATGCTCTCACGGTCCACCGACACGCGCTCGATGAGTCTGGCCTGACTGACGAAAACGGGCTAACTTGAAACCGCATTCGCCGACGATATCCTACGCAGTATGACGTGCATGCCTTTGTCCATGCGAGGGGGACAAGCGTGACATCTGGAGGGGAAAGCTCCGAATTCGAGAATGGGACGCGCTTCCGGCTGTTTGCCCAGGCGCCGATCCTGAAGGCATTTCATCGGCCCGAAACCGTGATCGTGTCGTCGCCGGCCGGGTCGGTTGGTCCGGGACCAGGCGATGATCACATGTATGTCATCGACCCCATCGGCAAGGCGTTTGCCTATGGTCTTGCGCAAAATCTGCGCGGCGACCCGCTCTATCTGATGCCGCCATGGCGCGGCGACGTTTTTCCGCCGGCGTTTCCCGATGTCGACGGACATTTCGATCACATCGACCCCGAAGAACCGGAATTCGAGGCTGCGCATCTGTTCGGCTCGGTGCGTTTCGCGCTCGACGTATGGGAGAAATACTTCGGTCATCCCATCACCTGGCATTTCCGGCGCGACCTCGACCGCCTGGAACTTGTGATACAGCGCAACCTGCTGGAAAACGCTTTCATGGGTTACGGCTTTTTGGAGGTCGGCATCCACAAGACGACGGATGGCTGGATCGAGCCCTTCACCCTGAACTTCGACGTTGTCGCGCATGAGGTCGGCCATTGCGTCATCTATTCCGTCATCGGCGTGCCCGATCCCGGGACGGCCAGCGCGGAATATTACGGCTTCCACGAATCCTCCGCCGACCTGGCGGCGCTCGTCGCGGCCCTGCATTTCGATTCCGTGATCGACGAGTTGCTGGAAACCAGCCACGGCAATCTTTACACCCGCAATCTCGTTAACCGCATCGCGGAGCTGTCCCGCAACAGCCAGATCAGGCTTGCTGCCAACCCGCTTACGATGCGTGATTTCGTTCACGGTTGGAGTGACGAGCACGCTCTCGCTCAACCGCTCACCGGCGCGATGTTCGACATTTTCGTCGACCTCTTCCACGAGGAGCTCGTGGCGCGGCGCCTGATCACCCAAAACCAAGAAGACCTGTCCGACAAATTGGAGGACAGCCCGGACTATTTTCGCGTCATCCAGCCGATGTTCGATGAAGCCTATGCCGCGTCGCCCTGGGAGTTTCGCGAAGCACTGGTCGCCTCACGCGACGAGCTCGGCATGCTTCTCGCCGAAACCTGGCGCCGGCTTTCGCCGGACGATCTGAGTTATGCCGAAGTGGGCAACACGCTGCGTGCCGTTGACGCACAGGCGGCAGGCGGACGCTGGCGCAAAATCATCGATGTCAATCTCAAACGCCGGGCGATCGATTTTATAAGTGCCGGCCCCAAGATCAAGCCGTTCGGGCCCAAAAGCCACTTCGGTTTGCCGCGGGTATTCGTGCCGGCGCGGCACGGCGCTTGTTGTGCACGGCATCTGCATGTCGCGAGACAGATGGGAACGCGAGACAGACTGGCCAGAAGCAGGGCCGGCGTTCTTTGAGTCAGATGAGGAGGAATGTCCAATGCCTTATGTCGTGACGGAAATCATGGACGACATTGAATTGTTGCAAGCCCATGTAGACAGCATATCCAAAAAGCGAGGCAGGATCGTAAGCGTATTATGGCGTGAAAGTGACCGCGCTTATGTTGTGACGCATGAGCTGGAAGCAGCTGAGAAACAAAACAAAGGGCGAAAGGCTGCATGACGCCAAGAAATCATACTGTTTAACGTCATAAACATGATCCAGAAACCGGAGGGTAGCGGCAATGGTAGAGAGTCTTCTTAGCGTGTCGGGTATTAATCTATTCGGCCATTTTGTGATCGATTTGCAGGTGGTGAACCCACTTCTAAATCCTATCGTAGCGCAGGTAGCGACTGCCAAGAACATACCGGCATTGACTGGCAACAAGGTCGTGAATGGTGTGCGTCTGGCGGATAAGAGCAAGATTGTTGTTTGGAAACAGAAGGTTCTGGATCAGATTGGCGTGTACACGGTAGGCGGCGCGGACGGTCGGTGGACCAAAGATGACACTCCTGTCGGTGCAATAATCCAGGTGACCGGCGGGGATAGCTTCGTCGGCTATTTCATGAAACTTGAGGGCGGGTTCGAATTCATCGGGCGCCGCCCAGGCGCGGCAAACCGAAGCGGGAAGAACAGGCTCCTTGAAGATCAACTGCAAAACGGCAGGTTTGCAAGGATATATGGCTTCAGCTTTGAGGGGAGCTACTACGACCTCCCAAGGCCCATAATATTCCTGGTGCACGGTGATGGGGAGCTTGTCGCGGAGGACCTCGGCACGTTCAGTCCCGCCCGTTCACCCAGTCCGACCGGACTGACAGGCCTCGCGGCCGCTGACTTCGATTTCGCCGATGGTCTGCGCGTTTGGTCGTATGACAAGGCCGACTACACGGTGCGCATGGATGTCGAAACAGGCATGTTCGAGGATGTGCTGCTTGCAGCGATACTCGGCGGCGGACCGGGCGGCATGGATTCTGCCGGAATGAGCGCGCGCGGAATGAGCGCAAGGGGGATGAGCGCAAGGGGGATGAGCGCGCGCGGCATGAGTGCAAGAGGAATGAGCGCCCGCGGCGGCGGCAACAGCGACTGATCCTTATTGAGTGCTTCCGTGGCGCGAGCAGGTGCATACCCGCTCGTGCCAAGGATTTGCGACGCTTGGGATCGGCTTTCGGATCGTCGAGTCGCTCATCGATCGCATCGATGCGGATATAACGGGCCTGATTTATACATTAGTAAGTGCTTAATTATTTAAAATCACGGCAATATTCCCTTGAGCAAGTCTCTCTTTTCTCGTCTGGGTTGGCGGTTTACGCGTGCTATGCTGAATTACGGTGATGCTGCGAACACCGGCGGGGAAGACCATGGTCACCAGCCGATACGAGATGCTTAATCGAAAGCTGTCGGCGATCGTCTACGCGGACGTGCACGGCTATAGCAGGCTCATGGATCAGGATGAGGCAGGGACGGTTGTCCGCCTGACCCGATCACTCAACCTCATACGCGGCCTAGTCAGCGACTACGGCGGTTCAGTTGTCGACACCGCCGGCGACGGCCTTGTGGCACTGTTCCCTGGTGCAGCGCTGGCTTTGCGTTTCGCGATCGAGATGCAGCGGGAAATGTCCAACGAGGCGGTATGGTCAGGCGCCGAGGAACCCATCGCCTATCGAATCGGCATCACGGTTGGAGACACGATCGCCAGCGACGGTGCGATCTATGGCCACGGCATCAATTTGGCCGCGCGGATACAGTCGCTGGCGACGCCGCGCGGCATCTGCATCGCTGAATCCGTTCGCCAGATTATCCGCAGTGAGACCGAATGTTCGTTCCGCTCGCTGGGCAAGCAGAAGCTGAAAAACATTGCTGACGAGGTGGAGGTCTTCGCAGTCGATTTCGAATTGTCGCATGCCGAGCCCAGCATTTCGGCGCTGCCCTTCGCGCCCGCGCCCGAGCGTTTCGTCCCGGAGAGTTCGCTGGCAGTTCTGCCGCTCGAGAACGTTTCTGGCGATCCGGCGGACTTTCACTTGTGCCAAGGTGTCGTGGCCGACCTGATTTCCAATCTGTGCCGGTTCCGCAACCTGATGGTGATCGCGCGGCACTCGACACTGGCCGTTGTGGCGCGGACGCAATCGCTGCGCGAGATCGCCAATCAGCTTGGCGTTCGCTATCTCCTGTCGGGAAGCCTGCGCCGTGCGGGCACTCGTCTGCGGATTGCCATGGACCTGATTGAGGCGCAGACAGAGAATACGATCTGGTCGGAACGCTACGACGGCAGCATCGAGGACATCTTTGCCTTCCAGGACGATGTGACGGCGACGACCGCGTCGCGGCTGGCCGTGCATATCGACATGGCCGAGAAGCGACGGCTGATATCGCAAAACCATCCCAACATTCATGCCTATGGCATGATCTTGCGCGGGCAGGATCTCAGCTTCCGCTTCCGTCCGGAAAGCAATTCGCATGCCCGGCGGCTTTATGAGCAGGCACGCAATCTCGATCCTCGCTATGCCCGCAGCTATGCGGCCCTGTCGCGGACGTTCAACGTCGAATGGCGTTATGCCTGGACCAAGGATCCGGAAGGCGCGCTGAACGAGGCGTTGAACCTGGCAAATCTCGCCGTCCTGCATGACGATCTCGATGCCCGCGGCTATTCCGAGATGGGTTTGGCCCACCTCTACAAAAAGCAACACGATCCGGCGATCGCCGCCTACGAACGGGCCCTGCAACTCAATCCCAACGACGCCGACCTGCTGGCCGAAATGGGCGACTGCCTTGTCTACGTTCGTCAGGCGGAGCGCTCCGTGCAGCTGCTCGAGCGGGCGATGCGGCTGAACCCTTACTATCCCGATGCCTATCTTTGGTATCTTGGCGATGCCTATTTTCAACTGGGCCAATATGAAAAGACGATAGAGACGTTGCAAAAGATGCGGGATGGCTCCGAGGGCCATCGGCTTATGGCAGCGAGCCATGCCCATCTCGGCAACGCCCGGGAAGCGGAAAAGCATGCCCATGCGTTGTTGCAGGTGCACCCGAACTTTACCACCGAGCAGTGGCGCAAAGTGCCCCCGCACAAACATCCGGAGGACACCGAGTTGCTTGTCGATGGCCTGCGAAAAGCCGGGTTAAGGTAGCACGGTCACACGGCTCTCGCGCGCGTCAGGTGGCGCGGCCACCGCCGGAACGAGCGCTTGCTCTAGCCGCAGTTCCCGCTGATGCCGGTACTCCAGCGCGATAGCGCCCCAGATCAGCCCGAGCAGCAGATAGAGGTGGCGCCAGTGGTCGATGTCGATGAAGGTGCCGAGGCCGATATTGCCGAGATAGGCGACATAGGCGCACAGCAGATAGGGCTGCCACGGCCGGTCGCGCAGAAGGATGCGGAAGCCTGCCGCAATCGTCCACAGGGTTAGCGTCAGGAACGAGACGAAGCCCAGCCAGCCATAATCCATCAGCGCCTTCAGCCAGATGTCGTGCGTGTCCTCGCCATAGATCGTGCCGAAGACCAGCGGGCCGATGCCGAACGGATGCTCCATCGCCAGTTGGAAGCCGATCGCGTAGCGGGCAAAGCGGCCGAGCCGGGCGGTGTCGTAGCTCTGCTCGAGCTGCGCGCGCTGGCTGAACATGTCCGACACGCCGGGCAGTTGCAGGATGACGATGACGGCGATGACGAGCAGCGCCATGGCCGCGATCGTCATCACCACGACCCGCAGCCGGAACATGCCGCTGGCGCTTTGCAGGAACAGGCAGGCGGTGAGCAGTACCGCCGACACCGCGAACATGCCCCAGGCGCCGCGCGAGAAGGAAAAGAAGATGCCGGCGGCGATGACGAGCAGCGGCACTGCCAAAAGCGGCATGCGTGATACCGGCCCGGTCAAGAGCCGGTAGAGCAGGTAGGTGCCGGGCAGCACCAGGAATGGCCCGAACACGTTCGGATCCTGGAAGGCGCCGGCGGCGCGATCGTATTTGGTGAACATTTCCGCGCCCGGAAAGGCGTGGAAATAGCCAGCGATGCCGAGCAGCGACGTCGCCACCGCCGACACGACATAAGCGATGAAAATCAGCCGGTAGAGGCTCGGCTGGACCGAGGTCACCGAGGCAAAAAAGACCGCGCTGAAGGCGAGAAACAGCGAGACGGCGAGATAGAGCGGCGTGTTGGCGAGGTCCGCCATCTGCGTCATGGCGACCATGCCGCCGATGTTCATCGCCACCAGCAGCACCAGCAACGGCACGATGGCGCGCGAGATTCTGAGGCCGAACAGCGCCCAGACCGCGATCAGCCCGGCCATGTAGATTTCGTAAGGCGCGGGCTCGCTGATGACGAAGCCGGAGAGCAGGATGCCGATGCCGATCGCGGCCGCCGCGATCAGCGAAATCAGCTTGGCGTTGACCGCTTTAGGCGGCAACTGGTTGACAGCCGTGGGCGGCAACTTGTTGACAGCCTGCGGTTGCAACTCATGGGCGATGGCGCTCAATAGGCGTTTTCCGTGTTGAGCAGGCGGAGCGGCGTCAGGAACAGGATGCGCAGATCGAACAGCATCGACCAGTTCTCGATGTAATAGAGGTCGTATTCGGTGCGCATGCGGATCTTTTCGTTGGTGTCCATCTCGCCGCGCCAGCCATTGATCTGCGCCCAGCCGGTGACGCCTGGCTTGACCTTGTGGCGGGCGAAGTAGCCGTCGACCACCTCGTTGTAGAGCAGGTTGTGCGACTGCGCGGCGATGGCATGCGGGCGCGGCCCGACCAGCGACAGCGAGCCGAGCAGCGAATTGAAGAACTGCGGCAATTCGTCGATCGAGGTCTTGCGGATGAAACGGCCGACGCGGGTGACGCGCGGATCGTTCTTGGTCACCGTCTGCTTGGCGGTCGGGTCGGACCTGTCGGTAAACATCGAGCGGAACTTGTAGACCTCGATGATTTCGTTGTTGAAGCCGTGCCGCTTCTGCTTGAACAGCACCGGCCCCTTGCTGTCGAGCTTGATGGCGATCGCGGTGGCGAGCATCACCGGCGAGAAGACGATGATGCCGATCAGCGAGAAGACGATGTCGAAGACGCGCTTGGCGACCGAATCCCAGTCGTTGATCGGCTTGTCGAAGATGTCGAGCATCGGCACCGAGCCGATATAGGAATAGGCGCGCGGCCGGAACTGCAGCGCGTTCGAATGCGCCGAGAGCCGGATGTCGACCGGCAGCACCCATAACTTCTTCAGAAGCTGCAAGACGCGCGATTCGGCGGTCAGCGGCAGCGATACGATCAGCATGTCGATGCGCGCGATGCGGGCGAATTCGATGAGCTCCGAGATCGTGCCGAGCTTGGGATAGCCGGCGACGATCGGCGGCGAGCGCTTGTCGCTGCGGTCGTCGAAGATGCCGCAGATGCGGATGTCGTTGTAGGGCTGCTTCTCGACCGAGCGGATCAGCTGTTCGGCCGCCTTGCCGCCGCCGACGATCAGCGCGCGGCGCTCCATGCGGCCGTCGCGCGCCCAGCGCCGGATGAGCCTCGACATCACCAGCCTGAGACCGGAGATCAGCAACAAGCCGGCAACGAACCATGTGCCGAACAGCAGGCGCGAATAGTCTCCCGACGTCTTGATGGCGAAGGCGGTGAGCGCCATCAGCGCGAAGCTGCCGGCCCAGACCAGCAGCACGCGGCCGAAATTGGCGAGCGGGCGCATCAGCGCCGCGATCTGGTAGCAGTCGGTCACGTCGAGCAGCACCACGGCCAGGAACGATGTCGCCGCGATCGCCAGAGGATATTGCCAGGCCAGATAATTGAAGAAGCCGACATAGTAGAAATAGACGCCGAGCCCGGACAGGAACAGCAGCGCGAACTCGACCATGCGCAGCACGCCGCTGACCATGATCGGCGACATTGTATCGCGCCGGTATTGCGAGGCGACCTGACGCGCCACATCGTTGATGCCGCCAGGGTTTTCACTCCCGGCGGGAGCGTCGTAATTGCGCACCGCATCAATGGAAAAGCGGCGCGCGGGGTCGATCTCATTCATGGGAACTGTCCGCCAGCTTCGCGCAACTGCATAGCAAAAGAGAGCTAAGAAAGCCTTGAAACAACCAGTGGTTTTGGAGCGGTTGAGGGCGGCCGCGGTTATTTGTTCAACGCGGCGAAATAGGCCTTCTCGATCTCGGACGCCATCACATCGGCTCCGAATCGGGCCTTCAACTCGCCGGTCTGTGGCATCAGTTTCCGATAGGCGTCGAAGTCGACGAGCGCCGTCCCCATCTTGCCGGCAAGTTCGCCGGGATCCGGCCGGATCAGGGCAGGGGAGCCTTCGCCGAAGATTTCCGGAATGCCGCCGACCGCGGTCGCGATCATCGGCATGCCGGCGGCGAGAGCCTCGAGCACGATATAGGGCATCGCCTCCGCGCGGGACGGCACGACGATCAGCTCGGCCAGCGCGAAAGCCTCTCTTGCCGGCATCGGCGGCAGGAAACGGACCTGGCGCTTGAGACCGAGCCGCTCGACCTGCGCGTGGTAGCGCGCCAGGTCGTCGCCATCGCCGACCATCACCGCGCTTAAGGGGCGCCCGAGCTCGTTGCCGGCCAAGGCCAGCGCATCGATGAAGATATCCGGGCCTTTCAGGTCGCGCATCATGCCGATGTATAAGAAATCGGCGGCATTTGCCGCCGTCACCACGGGTTCGAATTCGGCGGCGCGCAGGCCGTTATAGACCAACGCGTTGGGTATGGGTGGTTCGCCGACCTTGCGGCGATAGGTGTTGCGCTCGTAGTCGGAAACGAACAGCAGGCAGTCGGTGAAGAGCGCCATGAAGCGCTCCAGGCCGAAGAACAGCTTTCCTGTCACCGTCGTTTCGTCATAGTGGAGGGAGCCGCCATGCGGCGAATAAAGGCGGGCAACGCGAAACCTTGATACCCGCAACAGTGAGCCGAACAGCCGGGCATAGGCGCCGCCCTTGGCGCCGTGCCCGTGCAGCACGTCCGGCCGCAATTCCTGGATGATTCGGTAGGTGCGCCAGGCCGAGGCGATGTCGCCCGGCCCGACATGGCGCTGCATCGGCGTGCGATGGATGCCGAGCGCCAGGCTGTCCTTCATCGCCTCGAAAAGACGCTCCTCATAGTCGCCGCCGGTGGTCGAGTCGCAGACGATGCCCACCGCATGGCCGGCGGCGACCTGCGCCTCGGTCAGGTCGCGCACATGCCGGAAGATTCCCCCGACAGGTGAGCGAAAGCAGTGGACGATCCTAAGGGTCACCGCCACGACGGCTTTTTCAGAACAGGCGTTCGCGGACGTAGACGGTGTCGCCGGGCAGGAGTGGATCGGATGTCAGCACCCGCCCGGTCATCACCTTGCCGTTGATGTCGCGAGTGATATCGACGCTCTCCTGATTGGCGCGCGGTGTGAAGCCGCCTGCGATCGCGACCGCCTTCTGCACCGTGAGGCCCGGCACGTAGGAATACTGGCCGGCGGCGCCGACTTCGCCCATGACGAAGATCGGCCGGTAGCGGTCGATCTCGACCGAAACGTCGGGATCGCGCAGATAGCCCTGGCGCAACTTGTCGGCGATCTCCTTTTCCAGCTGCTGCGCGGTGTGGCCGCGCGCCGGAATAGCCCCGACAAGCGGGAAGGAGAGATAGCCGGACTGGTCGACGCTGTAGGTGTTGGTCAGGCCGTCCTGCTCGAACACCGTGACGCGGACGCGATCACCGGCGCCGAGTCGGTAGGGCTGGTCGAGCACTTCATGGAAGGCTGCTGGTGTCGGGCGGTAGCTCGAGCAGCCGGTGAGCAGCGACAAGGCAAGCAAAGCGCGAAAGAGGGAAGCAGTGCTTTTCATGACCGGCCAGGAACCTTCATCGCTCTTGCCGCAAGCCGCGGCCAACCCCAGGAAAGTGCGTCCGTTATCATCCTGTTAGGGTTAATGGGCGGTAAAGGAGTGCGGTTCGAGACGGCGCAGATCGGCAAAAAGCCCAATTGTTCTATTGCTTTCGCCCAATCTTCTTTGAGGGTTCTCTAATAAGCTTGCGCTCTGATCTTAACGGGTGAGTTACCATAGTTGTTTACGGTCCATCCTCGACTCATAGTTCGGAGCAGGATGCATGTCCGTTCAGTCCGCGGCCGCAGACGTCGATGTCGACCTGAGACAGCTTTTCGCCAGCCTGGGGCGGAACTGGCTGCGCATCGTTTTTGTCACGCTTCTGGTCACCGGATTGGCCTTTGCTTTCGCCTGGCTCGCGACGCCATACTATAAGGCGACGGCCAAGCTGGAAATCGGCTCGCGCGAATCGGAGTTCACCCGGCCCCCGGGCACGAACGACGACGACAAGCCGATTCTCGACGAGCAGGGGGTGGCCACCCAGGTCCAGATCATTTCCTCTCCCGACATCCTCAAGCAGGTCGCGACCAAGCTCAACCTGGACAAGTTGCCGGAGTTCGACGAGGCGCTGAAGATGTCGGCGCTCGGTCGCATCCTTGTTCTCGTCGGCTTGAAAAGCGATCCCTTCGATATCCCGCCGGATGAGCGCGTGCTGAATGCAATGCACGACAAGCTCAATGTCTTCGCCGTTGAAAAGACGCGCGCGATCGCGATCGAGTTCGCCTCGCAGGATCCCAAGCTTGCCGCTGCGATCGCGAACGGCATTGCCGAGGCCTATATCGCCTCGAAGGGCGACGCCAAGCTCGAATCGAACGCCGCCGCCACCGACTTCCTCGCGCCGGAAATCGCCGACCTGCAGAATCGCGTGAAGGACGCCGAGGCCAAGGTCGCGGCCTTCCGCGGCCAGTCGGACCTTCTGATGGGCGGCAACAATTCGGTGCTTCCGACTCAGCAGCTCTCCGAACTGTCGAGCGAATTGTCGCGAGTGCGCGCCAATCGCGCCGCCGCCGAGGCGAGCGCCGACAGTGTGCGTCGGGCGCTGCAGAATGGCGGTTCGCTGGACAGCGTGCCGGAAGTCCTGTCTTCCGACCTGATCCAGCGCCTGCGCGAGCGCCAGGTGGAGCTCAGGTCCAACATCGCCGATCTTTCCACGACCCTGCTCGACAACCATCCGCGCATCCGGGCGCTCAAGTCGCAGCTTGCCGACCTCGACGGCCAGATTCGCAACGAGGCCCAAAAGATCATCCGGGGATTGTCGGCGCAGGCCCAGACGGCCAAGGCCCGCGAGGATCAGCTGGTTGCCGACGTCAACACCCTGAAGGCCGCCTCCGCGCGCGCCGGCGAGCAGCAGGTCCAGCTGGACGCCTTGCAGCGCGACGCGAATGTTCAGCGCCAACAGCTTGAATCCTATATGGCAAGCTACAATGCGGCGGCCTCGCGCACGGATCGCAAATACCTGCCTGTCGCGGCGAGCCTGATCGCGAAAGCCCAAGTGCCGTCGCAGCCCTATTTTCCAAAGATCGGGCCGATCACCGGTGCCGCCGCCGCTGCTTCGCTGCTGCTGATGGCGATCGGCACGCTGCTCGGCGAACTGTTCTCCGGCCGCGCCATGAGTCCGGCTCCGGGTGCGCGCTTTGAGAATATAGAGCAGGTGGCGATGCCTGCCGCGCGCACCGAGCCGTTGGTCGCTGAAGCCGAGGATAATGGCGGCCCCTTTGCTCCCTACGAAGAGGTCGTGGCCAGTGAGCCTATGGTTGAGACGCCGCCTCAGAGGGCGGCAGCCATCAAGGCGAGTGAGGCAGCGCCCGTTGAGGTAACACCCAGCAGCGCAGCGGTTGCGCAACCCGAACCGCCCCCGTCGAAGCTCGGCGAGATTGATGTCGACAAGGCGGCGGAGAAGCTGATCGCTTCCGGCGCGGCGCGCGCGATCTTCGTGTCACCCGAGGGCGACGAGGCGGCCGCGTCCGCCGTGCTGGTGGCGCGCGAAGTCTCCGATGCCGGCCTGCGCGTGCTGCTGCTCGATCTTACCGCATCGGGTGCGGCGTCGCGGCCGATGCTGGACTCAAGCCTGTTTCCAGGCGTCACCAATCTTCTGGCCTCCGAGGCGCAGTTCAGCGATGTCATCCATCCCGATCTCTATTCGGATGCGCATGTCATCCCGGTTGGCACCGCCGATCCGGTCCGCGCCATGCGCGCCGCCGACCGGCTGCCGATCATCATGCAGTCGCTCACCACGGCCTATGACCTCGTCGTGGTCGAATGCGGTCCGGCCGACGCGCAAGGCATCGGCCGCCTGGTCGGCGACGGCACCGAGGTCTTCCTGTCGATGCTGGAGGCCGACGACCAGGTGACGCAAGCTGCGGTGAAGCTGATCGAAAACGGCTATCCGGACCTGACGCTGGTCACCCCGGTCGGCCACGAGCCGCCGGGAACGCCGGTGCCGGGTCGCCGTTCGGCTGCATAGGGCTGAACCAGGACATTTCTCGGCAGTTCCTGCACTTTACATCGGCAGCAGAGCACCTAGTTTTAGGGTTTCGCGCCGCGCTTTCGTGCGTGGATGATCGAGAGCGGGACCGTGAGCTCTAGGCTGGTCCCTCCAAAACTTCCAAAGGATGGCTGCTATGACACAGGCCAAGAATGGCGACACTGTACGCATTAACTATACCGGACGTCTGGCCGACGGCACCCAATTCGATTCTTCCGGCAGTGAGCCGCTGCAATTCACACTGGGTGACGGACAGGTGATTCCCGGTCTCGAAACCCATGTCGAGGGCATGGAGGTCGGCACCCAAAGCACCGTCACCGTCCCCGCCGGCGAGGCCTATGGCCCCCATCGCCCCGAAGCGGTCGTAACCATCGACCGCGCCAGCGTGCCGGAAAACATCAACGTCGATATTGGCACCCAATTGCAGGCCCGCACCCGCGAAGGACGCGCCATGCAGGTAACGGTCGTCGGCGTGGACGACGCCAGCGTCAAGCTCGACGGCAATCATCCGCTGGCCGGAAAGGACCTTGTATTCGACGTTGAACTGGTCGAGATCGTTCAGGCGGCGTAGCTGGAACTCGAAGGACCACTCAGGATCGTGGTCAAGAGCGCTACCTCCTTCAGAGGAGGGGCAGATCGCGAATTTCAAGGCGCGCGATCGATCAGGGCGTTGGATCCTTCCTGCGCGGCGCAATGCGCGCAGCAATAGATGATATCGCCCTGCTCGACGCCATGCCCGATGATCCGTGCACTGCAATGAGGGCATGTCGGCGCGAGCTTCTGGATCGCACACTCGAAGCTGTCAAACGTGTAAGTCTGCTCGCCCAGGCTCACTTGGAATGCCTTGTCGTAGTCATTGCCGCACTGGTCGCACTTGGCCATGGCCGTTCTCCTTCTGAGTGCGGAAACCTCTCGGCTGGCGATAGGTTCCGCTCAAGGCCATTTGAAGGTCTCAACCTCGACCTGCTCGACGATTTCAGTCGGGAACTCGACGGCGATTGCGCGACGTGCCGACAGGCTTTCCGGAGCTAATGCATGTCGCCCAGAAGTGTGCAGCGGTTCTGGGACAACGACATGAATCGAAACAAGCGCGTCGCCTGAATCCGTTTCAGCGCGATACGCTTTAACTGTCGTCCTCGGCAGCGGCAGGCGCTGCCGCCTGGCCGGCCGCCTTCCGGCGCAGCATCTTGGTCAGCTTCCAGACCGTCGGGTTGTTCTTGATGAAGGCCTTGGCGCGTGCGCCTTGCCGCAAGGTCGTTGCCAGCGCGCGGCCTTTCAGCGTCAGCGGCGCAAGCACCTCGAAATGCTGGATCTCGACGTCGCACCAGAGCCGCTTGTAGGGCTCATCGCCGACCGAGAAGTCGTACAAGTCGAAGCCGAGCTCGCAGGCTTCCTGGATATTGTCGAAGAACAGGAAGTCGCCGGGGCTGGTGAAAGCGAGGTCGTCCTCGGCGATGGCGCCGAACTCGCAGATCAGTCGCCTGCCTGAGCGGCTGGAGCCGGTTACCGCGCGCAGCTTTCCAGCCACCTCCAGGCCGTGCAGCAGGAAGGACGGTTTTTCCTCGGTCAGCGCACCGGCAAACAGCGCCCGGAAGAAGTCGCGTACTCGGCTGTCGCCGAACACGTTGGCGATGCCCATCTTGGCGAAACGCGACTCTTTCATCTCGAGGAAGGCGTCGAGCAGCCTGTCGACCTCCTCGCAGGTGCGGGCCTCGATGCGGCGGAAGGTGCCGACGGCCTCGAACTTGCGCGTCTGCGAGCGGTGCTTCTTGCGCTTGCGCTTGCCGCTTGCGCGCGACAGCAACGCCTCGAACCCGCCGTCGAGATCGACCGCGAGTGCAAGATTCGGACTTGGGAAATTGGGCAGCGCGGCGAGCGGGTTGGCGACGCCATCGAGGTCCGGCAGCAGCCTTTCCAGCGAGATCAGGTCGATGTCCGGCCGCGCCCTGGCGATTGCCTGGAGCATCGAGCGGATCGCCGGGCCGTCGATGGCAGGCAGGAACCGCGGGTCAGCGGCGGCGAAATTGCCGTTGGCGTGGCGTCCGCCGGCGAAGCGGGCAAGCTTGAATGGGCCACGGCGCACCACCTCCAGTGCCAGCGAAAGTGCGGGACGACCTTCAACGCTTAGCGTTCCGATGGCGATGTCCGCGCCGGTTGCCGTCGCCCAGTTGCCCACCCAGGCCGCGCTTTGTGCCGGTGCAAACAGCGCCGAGGCGCAGAAGTGCGCGTAGTCGGCAAGGCCGGTGCCGTCGCACGCGGTCGCGGTCCACCGGCCTTGATCGGCTCGCATGGGGCGCACGGAAGCTTCGTTGGCCGCGACCCGGTTGCCGTCAAATGACGCGGCGGCGTCAACCATCCCTCAATCCTTAAGACGTATTGGTTGCAACCTGGGGTTCGCATAGGCGCAACTCGTGCTTGGAATGAGCCTAGGCGAAAAAGGTGAAGGAATGATCGACGGGGGCGAGGCTATCCGGAAACTGGCGTTGAACCTTGCCCGCTACTCCGGCCTTGCGCCTCTGGCGCGGCCGTTTGTCGGCGGCATTGGCGCCATCTTGATGCTGCACCGCGTCACCGCGACTCCGGAGAAGCCCAACAGCTTCAATCGCCATCTGAACATCGCCCCTGCCTTCCTCGACCGGCTGATCGCCGACATGAAGGGACGGGGCTATGCCTTTGTGTCCCTTGATGAAGCGCTCGAACGCATCAAGGTCGGCGGCAAAGGCGGCCAGTTCGCCACGATCACCGCCGACGACGCCTATCGCGACAATATGACCGAGGCGCTGCCGGTGCTGGAAAAGCACGGGGCGCCGATCACCATCTATGTCGCGCCCGGTTTGATCGACGGTGCCGCCGACCTCTGGTGGGACGTGATCGAGGACATCGTCGACACCAGTTCGCGCCTGACGCTGAACATAGCGGGCAAGTCGACTGTCATCGATTGCTCGACGCCTGGCAGAAAGATCCAGGCTGTTGCGCGCCTGAACGCCTGGCTGACCTTGGAAGTCTCCGAGGAAGAGCAAGGCGCCGCGCTGCGCGGGCTGGCTCGTTCGAACGGGTTCGAATTTGGCTCAGGCCGCCCATGCACCTTGATGAACTGGGATGAGCTTCGCACCATGGTCGCGCACCCCCTGGTGACCATCGGCGCGCACACCGTCAATCATAGGAACCTGAAGCGGCTGCCCGAGGCCGACGCGCGCCATGAGATCGGCGACGTCCGCCGCATTCTCGCGGAAAAGCTCGGCGAGGAGCCGCGCCATCTGGCCTACCCATATGGCTATGCCAGCGCGGTCGGCTGCCGCGAGGTGGGTTTCGCCCGCGACGCCGGCTATGTTTCGGCGGTGACCACAAGGCATGGGGTGCTGCGTGCCGAGCATGCCGGCTTCCTTCATGCGCTGCCGCGCATCTCCGTCAATGGCCGCTATCAGAGCGTAGCCCATATCCGAACGATGCTGTCCGGCATCACGACGCCGCTCGCCAATGCCGGCAAGATGGTTGTCACGATTTAACTGGCATCAACACCGCGCATCACATTCGCGTTTTGAGCTTGCCTGACGCCAGCCAGGGTCAGACCTTCGGGCGCGGCTCGATGATCAGCCATTTGATGATGGCCATGGCCGGCAATACCCAGAGAAATCCGCTGAGCAGGAAGAACAGGAGATGCGCCGTGGGTCCGTATTCGGCAAGCCTGGTGACCGCGACGGCGGAGGCGATCAGCGCGTAGATGATGACCAGCGCCACCAGCAGTATGGTTCCGATCAGCTTTTTCAGGCGAATGGGCATATCGCGGTCTCGTTGATCAGCCCCGCTTAGGCCGATTGGAGCCCGCGCGCAACCGTCGCGGCCCGGCGCGACGGCGTGCCGCGCTGTGCAGTCTTGCCACAAGGCGAGCCTTGGTCCACCAATCGCGCGTTTCAACCGCCGGGAATGCGAAATGGCTGCCATCACCGCGGCTCCGTATGCCGCACGCGACCGCGACCTGCACAACCGCGCCTTGGTGCGCGGCTGGCTGTACGTCGTGGTGCTTGTGCTGTTCGCGCTGGTGCTGGTCGGCGGCGCGACGCGGCTGACCGAGTCCGGTCTGTCGATCACCGAATGGCAGCCGATTCATGGCGTCATCCCGCCGCTGAATGCTGCCGAATGGCAGGAAGAGTTCCTGCGCTACCAGCAGATCCCGCAATATGCCGAGCTCAACAAGGGCATGAGCATCGAGGCCTTCAAGTCGATCTTCTGGTGGGAATGGGCGCATCGCATTCTTGCGCGCAGCGTCGGCGCCGTCTTTGCCTTGCCGCTCCTGTTTTTCTGGGCGACGCGGCGTATCGAGCGCGGCCTCGGGCCGAAGCTCGTCGGTATCCTCCTGCTTGGCGGCCTGCAGGGCGCCATCGGCTGGTGGATGGTTGCTTCGGGTCTGGTCGACCGCGTGTCGGTCAGCCAGTACAGGCTGGCGACACATCTGACCCTTGCCGCGTTGATCTTCACCGCGACCATGGTGGTGGCGCGCGGCCTGGCGCCGCATTCCGAGCCGGCCGCCGACCGTTCGACACAACGGCTCGCCGGCTTCGTCGTGCTCCTGGCTCTGATCCAGATCTACCTTGGAGGATTGGTCGCCGGCCTCGACGCCGGCATGTCCTACAACACCTGGCCGCTGATGGACGGCAAGCTGATCCCGTCCGATCTCTTGCTGCTCGAGCCCGCCTGGCGCAATTTCTTCGAGAACCCGAAGACAGTGCAGTTCGTGCATCGCATCGGCGCCTACACGGTGTTCTTCGTGGCGCTATGGCAGATGATCGCCACATGGCGGCGTTTGCCGGGCACCACACATGCGCGCCGCGCCACGTTGCTGTTCCTGCTTGTCGTGGTGCAGGCTTCGATCGGCATCGGCACGCTGTTGATGCAGGTGCCGCTGCATATGGCGCTTACCCATCAGGGCTTTGCGCTGGTCCTGCTCGGCTTCGCCGCTGCCCATTGGCGCGGCACCAAGGGCGCTTATCCGCTGCCGACCGAGGTCAAGGTCAAAAGCTAAGGCGGACCCTGCGAACGGCGCCAGCAACGGCCAACTCCCGGTTCTCGTCGACCGCGTTTTTGTCCTCGCGATGCCACGCGGCCGACAGGCAGCCATAGGCGATGGCATGGTCGAGGATGGCGCGTGGCGGCTGTCCAAGCGTCTTGCCGAACACTTCGGCCATATGCGCGATCCGGCGCGGATCGAGGCAGAGATCGTCACGGTCGAGCGGATTGTAGAACATATTCGCCGCGTCGAAGCCGGGATCGCCGATGACGCCCTTGGGGTCGATCGCCAGCCAGCCGCGCGGCCCGAACAGGATGTTGTCGTGGTGCAGGTCGCCATGCAGTGGCCTGACGTCATGCGGGTCAAAAAGCAGGCGCTCGGCAATGTCCGCGGCGTCGACATAGAGGCTGTGTCGCCCGGCATCCCGATCGGCCTTGGCCGCTCGAAACAAGCTGACATAGCGTTCCCGCAGCGGCTGCAGGTCCGGCGGGGCAGGGTGCTGCGAGGGCGAGAAGAGTTTTGCCATCACCCCGGCCGCGATCGCGGTCGCCGCATCGTCGCCGTGCTCGGCGAGATGCCCGGAAAGCAGCTTGTCGCCGGCATATTCGAGCAGCATGCGGTTGCCGTCACGGCGGAGCAGGCGGACCGCGCCTTCGCCGCGCCGCCACACGAGGTAGTGCTCGCTGCGCAGCTCGTCCGCGACGTCGTCAAAGGGTTTCAGATCCTTGACGATTGCCGGCGAACCATCCTCTCGCGTCACTTTCCAGATCCGGCTCGAAAATGTCTCGGCAATGAACTCGGGAGCGCTGATCTTCCAGCACTCAGGAAACGCCTGCATTGTCGCTTAGAGCATGATGCCGAAAAGTGTGAAGCGGTTTTCGGACGACATCATGCCCTACTTCCTTGATTTAGAGACGGATGATTTCAGGTCGATTCGACCTGAAATCATCTCTAGTGCTTGATGCCGAGCATGAGGTCCAGGTTCTGCACGGCGGCGCCGGAAGCGCCCTTGCCGAGATTGTCATAGACGGCGAGCAACAGCGCCTGCGCCCGCTCGTCATTGGCGAACACATAGACCTTCATCCGGTTGGTGCCGTTATAGACCTCCGGATCGATTTCCGGCATGCGCTCCATATGCGTGTAAGGCGCGACCTCGACTACGCCGCCATCGATCGACGCATAGTGATCCGCGATCGCCGCGTGGAGTTCGGCGCCTGTCGGCACGCGATCGAGACCGCCGAGCTGCAGCGGCACCACCGTGATCATGCCTTGCGCGAAATTTCCCACTGCCGGCTGCATGATCGGGTCGTGCGACAGCTTCGCGTAGGTGCGGAGTTCCGGTACATGCTTGTGCTGCAGCGTCAGCCCATAGGGAAGGAATTCGGGCGCGTCCTCGCCCTTGCCGACATAGTCCTCGATCATCGGCCGGCCGCCGCCGGAATAGCCGGAAATGCCGTTGACGGTGACCGGGAAGTCGGGCGGTAGCAGGCCGGCCGCAACCAGCGGCCGCAACGTCGCGATCGGCCCTTGCGGCCAGCAGCCCGGGTTGGCGATGCGTTTCGCATCGGCGATCTTCTTCGCCTGGTCCTTGTCCATTTCGGCGAAGCCATACTCCCAGCCCGCGGCGACGCGATGAGCGGTCGAGGCGTCGATCACCTTGGTCGTGTCGTTCTCGATCAGCGACACGCTTTCCTTCGCCGCCGCATCCGGCAGGCAGAGGATCGCGACATCGGCCGCGTTGAGGAATTCGGCACGGGCGGCAGCTTCCTTGCGGCGCTCGCTCGGGATGGAAATGATCTCCAGGTCGCCGCGGTCGGCCAGCAGTGCCCTGATCTGCAGCCCTGTCGTGCCATGCTCGCCGTCAATGAAGATCTTCGGTTTCATATCTGCCAGATTCCCTGCGATTCCAATGTTATATGCCGTGCGCCTGATTTACCGCTGCATTATTGCCGTTGCTTAATTCGTAAAGCCTTGCCTTTCGCTCCGCCAGCAGGCCGAGATATTGCATGGCGATGATCGATCCGGCTATCGCCGTTATATCGGCATGATCGTAGGCCGGCGCAACCTCGACAATGTCGGCGCCGACAATGTCGATCTGGCCGAGTTGGCGCAGCGTCGACAGCATCTTGGCCGAAGACGGGCCGCCGGCGACCGGCGTGCCGGTGCCGGGCGCGAAAGCCGGATCGAGGCAGTCTATGTCGAAGGTAAGATAAGTCTTCTTGCCGCCGGTGCGCTCGACGATCGCATAGGCGATATCGGAGGCGCGCATTTCCTCGACCTCGTGGCCGTAGAGGATTTTTATGCCGAACGTGTCGGGCGCATGGGTGCGGATGCCGATCTGGATCGAGCGGTCCGGATCGATGATCCCCTCATTCACCGCGCGGGCAACGAAGGAGCCGTGATCGATGCGCTTGCCGTCATCCGGCCAGGTGTCCTGATGCGCGTCGAACTGCACCAGCGCCAGCGGCCCGTGGATGGCGGCATGCGCCTTGAGCAGCGGCCAGGTGACGAAATGATCGCCGCCGAGCGTCAGCAGGAACGCGCCTGATTTCAGGATCTTGGCTGCCTCGCGTTCGATCGTGCCGGGGGTCTTCTGGTGGTTGCCGCTGTCGAGCAGGCAATCGCCATAGTCGACCACCGAGAGGTGCTCGAACAGGTCCCGCGAGAACGGATATTGCGGATCGTTGTCGAGGATCGCCGAGGCGCGGCGAATCGCCTGCGGCCCGAAGCGGGCGCCCGGCCGGTTGGTGACGGCGGCGTCGAAAGGAATGCCCCACACGACGGCATCCGCGCCCTTCACGTCCTTCGTGTATTTGCGCCGCATGAACGACAGCGCCCCGGCATAGGTTGGCTCGAACGACGCGCCCGTCTTGGAGCGGGCGGTGAAGGCGTGGTCGATCTCTTTGTTCGCCATTACGGATCCTCGGTTCTCATCGGGGCAGCCACCACTACAGAACCGGCACGCAACATGCCAGTCACAGCTTGCGGAAACGGGGCGGCGCTCGGCGAGTGCCACGGCAACACAGGATCTGTATCATTATGGCTGAGACCGCTTTGCTCAACCTTGTACCGGCACCCGCGGCGACCCGTGTCGGCACGGCGGCCGGCGAGCGCTTCCTGGTGCTGGATTCCTGGCGCGGTATCTGCGCGCTGCTGGTGGCGCTGTTCCACTTCCCCACCACCTCGATGGTTTCGCAGAGCGCCTTTGTCGGCGGCTCCTATCTGTTCGTCGATTTCTTCTTCGTGCTCTCCGGCTTCGTCATCGCCAGCGCCTATGGCAGCCGGCTGAATGAGCAGGACGATCTTGCCCGGTTCGCGCTGGTGCGCTTCGGCCGTATCTATCCGCTGCATGTTCTGATGCTTGCCGCTTTCGCCGGCTTCGAGGCGCTGCGCCTGGTCCTGCCGGCCTTGCACGGAACGGGTCCCGCACCCTTCACCGCCGGTTTCGACCTGAAAAGCCTCGTCGCCAACCTCTTCCTCTTGCAGGGCATGGGCGTCGAGGATCATCTGAGCTGGAATGCGCCAAGCTGGAGCATTTCGGCCGAGTTCTTCACCTATCTGCTCTTTGCCGCCGTCGTCTTCACCGCCGGCCAGCGTGCCTGGATATGGTTCGTCGCCGCAGCCGTTACGGCGCCCCTTTTCCTGCTTGCGCTGTCGACGCGTCATATGGACGTGTCCTTCGATTTCGGCTTCATCCGCTGCCTCTACGGCTTCTCGCTCGGCGCGCTGCTCGCATGGTTTCAACACGATTCCATTGCAGAGGCGCGACAGGCGCTTAGCGGCGGGGCAGGGCGCCTCGCCTGGACGCTGGCCGAGCTTGCGATGATCGCGGTGATCGCGCTGTTCGTCTCGGTGGCGGGAGATAACGACACCGGCATTGCGGCGCCGGTTGTCTTCGCGCTGGCGCTCTATCTTTTCGCCCATGAAGGCGGATGGGTCAGCGCACTGCTGCGCAGCCGGCCGATGCTGTTGCTCGGCTCGCTCTCCTATTCGATCTACATGGTTCACATCTTCGTCCAGGCCCGCATGATCAATGTCGGCGGTCTGATCGAACGCAGGCTCGGGCTCGGCATCGTCGGCGACTTGATGCTGCGTGGCGACCACGCGACCGGCTTCGGCACCGGCTCGCCATGGATCGGTTTCGCGGCTTTGATCGCCATGTTGATCGCCGTCATCGTCGCGTCCTGGTTCACTTGGCGCTTCGTCGAAATGCCAGCGCTGGCCTGGTTCCGCCGTCTTTCCAAGCGGATTTGACCCGAGCAATTCCAGGAAAGTGTGAAGCGGTTAGGCTCGGCGACTTCGCCGTAGCCCTTCCGTCCGGAATTGCGCCAAAAACAAGGAGGTTGAGCGGCTCGCCGTTTCCGCGAAACCGTGAGCCGCTCTAACCGCTAGCCGGCTTCGTTCACCTGCCTGTCATGGGCGTCGCTTAACCGGGTCACGACCCGGAACGGAGCGATTCCCGATGCGAACACTCTGGCTGAGCCTTCTTCTGTCCGCCGCGCTTGCCGCAGTCTCTGGCCAAAGCTTTGCCGGCGAGACGCGCGCCGCCCAAATCCTCGACCGCTTCGAACACGCCAACCAGTGGCGCGACCATGTGATGATCGCCGCGCACCGCGCCGGCAGCATGCAGGCCGGCAAGACGCTTTACGCCGAGAATTCGCTCGCCGCGGTTGAGGGCTCGATCGCGATCGGCGCCGAGATCGTCGAGGTCGACATCAGGCGTTCGAAGGACGGCGAGCTCGTCGTCATGCATGACAGCTGGCTCGACCGCACGACGACCTGCAAGGGCGAGGTGGTGAACTATACGCTTGCCGCGCTGAAGAAGTGCCGGCTGGTGATCGAGGGCAAGGGCGCTGTCACCAGTGAGACGGTTTCGACATTGCGCGAGATGCTGCTCACCACCAGGGACAGGATCCTGATCAACCTCGACAACAAACTCGAGGTGACCGACCTGCCCGGCATGATCGCGGAGGCGCGCGATCTCGGCATGGCCGATCAGGTGATCGTCAAGGAGAACCTGTGGAACCGGCAGCGCATCGACGCTGCGAGGGCCGCGCTCACCCGGGCGGGCGGTGGCTTCCAGTTCATGCCGATCCTCGCTGACGACGCGGTGCATGACACTGCTTTTGCCCAGGAAGTAGGCCGGGCATTCTCCGTCCGCGCGGTCGAACTGATCAACTGGCGCAACGGCGCCGAGACGCCGACCGTGAATGGCGGCCAGCTGTTCACCACCCGCATGCGCGCGGAAGCGGTGCGCGGCGACTGGCATCTCTGGGCTGACACCTACGCCATCGTCAACAAGCCGGGCGGCTTCCTCGCCGGCGGTCGCGGCGATGAGCTCGCCGTCGCCGCCGGCCTGCCGCGCGAAGCCTGGGGTTTCTGGGTCGACCGTGGCGCCACCATCATCCAGACCGATGAGCCCAAGGCGGCGATCGACTGGCTGAGAGCGAATGGTTTTCGCGTGCCATACACGACGGACATCAAGCAAGCTGAGCCGGCGCATACGGCGAGCATCAATTAGTCTGGAGTCAGCGCTTCACCCCACCCGGCGCTTCGCCTACCTCCCCATCAAGGGGAGGTAGGAGGTCGCAGCTATTCGCCAACAACCGAAGACTGCAAAGGTTGTGGCAAGCCGCATGGTTGCGAAAGACAGGCGCGGTGCCCTACCTCCCCTTGATGGGGAGGTCGCGCCGCAGGCGCGGGCGGGGTGATGGCGCCGACCTCAAGCTGCTTTCGCGACTCCATCCAACTCCCGCAACACCTCCCCAGACAGCTCCAGCTCCGCCGCCGCCAGGTTCTCCCGCAGATGCTCCACCGACGACGTGCCCGGGATCAGCAGCACATTGGGTGAACGCTGCAGAAGCCACGCCAGCGCCACCTGCATCGGCGTCGCGCCAAGCCGTTTCGCCACACCCGACAGCGCCGAGGACTGCAGCGGGCTGAACCCGCCGAGCGGGAAGAACGGCACATAGGCAGTGCCGTCGCGGGCGAGCTCGTCGATCAGCGCGTCATCGTCCCGGTGCGCCAGATTGTACTGGTTCTGCACGCAGACGATGTCGCAGATCCCTCGGCCTTCCGCGATCTGTGCACGGGTGACGTTGCTGAGGCCGATATGGCGCACCAGGCCCTTGCGTTGCAATTCGGTAAGCGCGGTCAGCGGCGCCTCGATCGAGCCTTCCGCTGGGCCATGCGCATCGAACATGAGGCGCAGATTGACCACGTCCAGCACCTCGAGCCCGAGGTTGCGAAGGTTGTCATGCACGGCTTGCTCGAGCTCCTTCGGCGCGAAGGCCGGCAGCCAGGACGCATCGTCGCCGCGGCGGGCGCCGATCTTGGTGACGATGACGAGGTCGTCGGGATAGGGCGCCAGCGCCTCACGGATCAGCCTGTTGGTCACATGCGGGCCATAGAAATCGCTTGTGTCGATATGGTTCACGCCTTGCGCCACCGCTTCGCGCAGCACGGCGATGGCCGCGTCGTGGTCCTTCGGCGGACCGGACACGCCTTTGCCCGCAAGCTGCATGGCGCCGTAGCCGAGACGCCGGACCGAATGGTCGCCGAGTTTGTAAGTGCCGGATTTGTCTACGCTGGACATTGTGGTTCTCCTTCGCTGTCGGCGAGGGAGATAGGCCATGGCCGCTGTCATGATAATTGGGTATAGTCGAAACGGCTTGTGCGGATTTTCGAACAATGGCGGCTGAACTCAACGATCTCCAGGCGTTCATGGCCGTGGCACGCGCCGGCGGCTTTCGCGAGGGCGCCCGCGCCACGGCCGGCAGCGCGTCCGCGCTCAGCGAAGCCATCCGCCGTCTGGAGACCCAGCTCGGCGTCAGGCTCTTCAACCGCACGACGCGCAGCGTCGCTTTGACCGAGGCTGGTGCCGGCCTGCTGGCGCGGCTCGGCCCGGCTTTGGGCGAGGTCGAGGCGGCGCTGGACGTGGTAAACGGCTTTCGCGACCGGCCCGCCGGAACCTTGCGCCTCAACGTGCCGATAAGCGCTTCGCGCCTGGTGCTGCCCAAGATCGTCCCCGGATTTCTTGCGGCCTATCCTGCCATTCGCCTCGAGGTGATTGCCGAGGAGAACTTTATCGATCTGCTGGTGGCCGGCTGCGATGCGGGCATCCGCTATGACGAGCGGCTGGAGCAGGACATGATCGCGGTGCCGATCGGACCGCGCACGCAGCGCTTCACCACCTCCGCCGCGCCGGCCTACCTTGACCGGCACGGTCGGCCGCAGCATCCCCGTGACCTGCTTGGCCATGCCTGCGTGCGCGGCCGCTTCCCGAGCGGGGTCATGACGCCCTGGGAGTTCGAGCGGGATGGTGAGGTGGTGCGGGTCGATCCCACGGGGCCATTGGTCGTCAGCATCGGTGGCGGCGTCGACCTCGCCGTCGACGCGGCAATTGCTGGCGTCGGCATCCTCTGGCTTTTCGAGGACTGGGTGCGCCCGTATTTCGAGACCGGCGTTCTGGAACCCGTGCTGGAGCCGTGGTGGCAAAGCTTCTCGGGGCCGTTTCTCTACTATCCCGGGCGCCGGCTGGTGCCCGCGCCGCTGCGCGCCTTCATAGACTATATCAAGGCACCGACTGGGCACTGGTAGCAGAAACACTGGTAGCAGAAACAAAAAAGGCCGCCCGGAGGCGGCCTTTCGAAAGCTTGGAACCCGTAAAGCTTAGCGCTTGGAGAACTGGAAGCTGCGGCGGGCCTTCGCCTTGCCGTACTTCTTGCGCTCGACCACGCGGCTGTCGCGGGTAAGGAAGCCGCCCTTCTTGAGCACCGGGCGCAGGCCCGGCTCGTAGTAGGTCAGCGCCTTGGAGATGCCGTGACGCACAGCACCGGCCTGGCCGGAGAGGCCGCCGCCGATGACGGTGGCGATGATGTCGTACTGGCCGGCGCGGTTGGCCGCGACGATCGGCTGGTTGAGGATCATCTGCAGCACCGGACGCGCGAAATAGCTCGCGAATTCCTTGTCGTTGACAGTGATTTTGCCGGAGCCCGGCTTCACCCAGACGCGCGCGATGGCGTTCTTGCGCTTGCCGGTGGCATAGGCGCGGCCCGACTTGTCGAGCTTCTGGACATGCACGGGCGCGGCCGGCTGCGCGGCGACGGTCCCGAGTTCTGCGAGCGAGGAAAGCTCAGCCATTACGAAGCCCTCTTGTTCTTGGAGTTCAGCTTGGCTACGTCGAGCGTGACGGGCTGCTGGGCGGTGTGCGGATGCTCAGTGCCTGCGTAGACGCGGAGATTCTTCATCTGGCGACGGCCAAGCGGACCACGCGGGATCATGCGCTCGACGGCCTTCTCGACGACGCGCTCGGGGAAACGACCCTCGAGCAGCTGGCGCGCGGTGCGCTCCTTGATGCCGCCGGGGTGGCCGGTGTGCCAGTAATAGATCTTGTCGGTGTACTTCTTGCCCGTGAACACCACCTTGTCGGCGTTGATGACGATGACATTGTCGCCATCATCGACATGCGGGGTGAAGGTGGGCTTGTGCTTGCCGCGCAGATGGTTGGCGATGACAGTGGCCAGACGACCGACGACGAGACCTTCGGCGTCGATCAGCACCCACTTCTTCACCACATCCGCAGGCTTCTGCGAAAAGGTAGCCATGGTTTTGCTCTCAGGTTGACCCTTCCCGTCCGCCAGGGGCAGGAAAGGCGTTTCTTGTTGCTTGGATTGGCGGAGCGCCGCCCGCCAATAACAAAACGGCGGCCGTTAAGGGCCGCTGCTTCGAGACGGCTTATAGGCGAGGGTGCCGGACGCGTCAAGGCAATCGAAAACGAACTTGGCGAATAAAATAAAGTAAAAACAATAGCTTGATAAGGTGGTATTATTTTACCGCATCACTCTCGCGCTTCCGCGGGATTGAATAGGTTCCGGTGGCGTGCGCTACGGTCTGGCCGTCCTGTCCAGCGACGATGTCGATGTCGAACACCATCAGGCTTTTGCCGAGCTTCAGGATCCGGCAATGGCCGTCGATCGGCCCTGCCTCCGCCTTGCGCATGAAGTTGATGTCGAGGTTGACCGTCACGGAAAGCGCGTCCGGCCCGGCGTGGCTGAGTACGCAGACATAGCCGCCGATGTCGGCCAGCGTGAAAAGGGCCGGGCCCGAGACCGTGCCACCGGGACGCAGATGCCGTTCATCGGCATTGAGCCGCACCGTGCAGCCACCGGGAAACACTTCGATCGCCTCGTAGGAGGTGAAGTTGTCGTTGAGCTGCGGATAGACGCTTGCCATCAGCGCATTGACTTCGGCCGCGTTGAGCATTGGCTTCAGATTGCTTTGGGCGGGCATGGGCGGCATCCTATATGAGATGGCAAGCTCCGGGCGACAGGCCTGGACCAAGCAGTGCAACGGAGAAAACACGCCTCGCGGCTGTTCTTCAACCGGCAGCGTGCTAGTTCTGTTGCTCCATGGGCTGCGGGAGCAAATCGAGAGGTTTTGCGAAATGGCTGAAGTCGTTGCCATCAAGCCCGCCGTCGCCGACGGCCCCGTTCTTGTCAGCCAGGACAAGGGCGTTTTGCGCCTCACGCTTGCCAGTCCGCCGGCCAATGCGCTCTCGCTGGCGACGATGGCAGCGCTGCAGGCCGAGTTCGATCGCGTGAAGGCCGACAAATCCGTGCGCGTCATCATCCTGGCGGCGTCCGGCAAGGTGTTCTGCGCCGGCCACGACCTCAAGGAAATGACGGCGCACCGTGCTGAAGCGGATCGCGGCAAAGCCTTCTTCGAAAAGACCTTCGCGGCCTGCGCGAAATTGATGCAGACAATCGTGCGCCATCCGAAGCCGGTGATCGCCGAGGTCGATGGTCTCGCCACCGCCGCCGGCTTGCAACTGGTCGCCAGCTGCGACCTTGCCATCGCTTCACATGAAGCGACCTTCTGCACGCCTGGCGTCAATATCGGCCTGTTCTGCTCGACTCCCATGGTGGCGCTGTCGCGCAACGTCTCGCGCAAGCAGGCGATGGAAATGCTTTTGACCGGCGAGACGATCGACGCCGCGACCGCCAAGGATTTCGGCCTGATCAATCGCATCGTGCCGCGCGAATATCTGAATCAGATTGTCAACAAATACGCGCAAACCATTGCATCCAAATCGTCTTTGGTCGTCAGGACCGGCAAGGAAGCTTTCTACGCCCAAGCCGAAATGGGGCTAGCCGACGCTTATGCCCATACCGGCCGCGTGATGGTCGAGAACATGCTGGCGCGAGACGCGGAGGAAGGCATCGGCGCCTTCATCGGCAAGCGCAAGCCGGAATGGACCGACGAGTAGCCGGGTTGAATGAAGCCGCGCCATTCCATCGCTGAAGGTTCGACGTGGCTGCCCGCAAGCAACTGACGCGGCTGAAGGCGCCCTATCTCAAGCGCATCCTGCTTGAGCCGTCGCGCGTCGCGGACTGGGAAAAGTATCCCTGGAGCCTGCCGATCTTCCAGACCCGCGAATTCGAGTTCGAATTCACGAGCGCCATCACCATCATTGTTGGCGAGAACGGCACCGGTAAATCGACATTGCTCGAGGCCATCGGCGCGCTGGCCGGCTATGACGAGGCCGGCGGCGGCAAAGGCTACCGCCCGGTCGACCATTCCATTGCCATCGACAAAAGCGGCGCGTCCCTCGCTGACACGCTGCGCGGTCATTGGCTGCCGAAAGTCACCGCCGGTTGGTTCTTCCGGGCTGAATCCTTCTATTCCGTCGCACGCTATCTCGACCGGGCGGCGCTCGAGGATCCGTTCAAGCCACCGCCGCCCGATTTCCTGTCCTGGTCGCATGGCGAGGGATTTATCCGCTTCTTCGAGGAGCGCTGCCGCCGGCAAGGCATCTACATCCTCGACGAGCCCGAAAGCGCGCTGTCGCCGACGCGCCAGATCGAGCTGCTGAAGCTGCTCCGGCGCATGGAGCGCTCCGGCACCGCGCAGGTGATCATGGCAACGCACTCGCCGCTGCTGATGGCTTGCCCGCACGCGCGGCTCTTCCGCATCAGCCGCTCCGGGCTCGACCTGATCGATTTTCAGGACACCGATCATTTTCGCATGATGCGCGACTTCTGCAGCGATCCGGCTGTCTTTCTCGCCGAAGCGCTGTATGAGGACGAGCCATGAATCACGAGACCTACGACAACGTCTATATCGCCGACATCCTGAACGCGGTGAAGACCGTCGCGATGGTCGGCGCATCGCCCAACGACGTACGGCCGAGCTACTTCGTGCTGAAATATCTTTTGGCCAAGGGCTTTTCGGTGTTTCCGATCAACCCTGGCCATGCCGGCAAGGAGATCCTGGGCCGCACGGTCTATGCCAGCCTGGCCGACCTGCCGCAGCCGGTCGACATGGTCGATGTTTTTCGCGCCTCGTCGGCGGTGCCGGGGATCGTCGACCAGGTGCTCAAGCTCGATCCGTTGCCCAAGGTTCTCTGGATGCAGCTTGGCGTGCGCCATGACGAGGCGGCTGCCCGCGCCGAGGCGGCCGGCATCAGGGTGGTGATGAACCGCTGCCCGAAGATCGAATATGGCAAGCTGTCCGGCGAGATCGGCTGGACCGGCGTCAACTCCGGCGTTCTGTCGTCGAAGAAGCCGATAATGCGACAGGGCTTCCAGAGCTTCGGCGTACGGCAGAAATAGGCGCGCGGTAACTCACGCAAAATTATTCCGGGACGAAATGGATTTTCCCGGGCGTTCGTCGCAGATCGTGCCCCGAAAGGTATTTTCTTCTTTGCATTCCAACTCGGGCTTCGCCAAGAATGCCCGGCAATTTTTTGAAAGATTTGAGAGGGAGGTCTCGATGACCCGTACGCCCGGTTTCAACACTTTAGCCGTTCATGCCGGCGCCAAGCCCGATCCGGCAACCGGCGCCCGCGCCACACCGATCTACCAGACCACCTCCTTTGTCTTCGATGATGCCGACCATGCTGCCTCGCTGTTCGGGCTGAAGGCCTTCGGCAACATCTACACCCGCATCATGAATCCGACGCAGGCGGTGCTCGAGGAGCGCCTGGCAGCGCTGGAAGGCGGCACCGCGGCGCTTGCCGTCGCTTCGGGCCATGCCGCTCAGGTGCTGGTCTTCCACAATCTGATGCAGCCCGGCGACAATTTCGTCGCCGCCAACAAGCTTTATGGCGGCTCGATCAACCAGTTCGGCCATGCCTTCAAGAATTTCGGCTGGGAGGTCCGCTGGGCCGAAGCGAACGATCCGGCGACCTTCGAAAGCCAGATCGACGACAAGACCAAGGCGATCTTCATCGAAAGTCTTGCCAATCCCGGCGGCATCTTCGTCGACATCGAGAAGATCGGCGACATCGCCCGCAGGCACGGCCTGCCGCTGATCGTCGACAACACGCTGGCCTCGCCCTACCTGGTGCGGCCGATCGAGCACGGCGCCGATATCGTCGTGCATTCGCTGACCAAGTTCATTGGCGGGCACGGCAATTCCATCGGCGGCGCCATTGTCGATGGCGGCACCTTCGACTGGTCGAAGTCCGGCAAATATCCGATGCTGTCGCAGCCGCGCCCCGAATATGGCGGCCTTGTGCTGCACGAGACCTTCGGCAATTTTGCCTTCGCCATTGCCGCGCGCGTGCTTGGCCTGCGCGACATCGGCCCGGCGATCTCGCCCTTCAACGCCTTCCTGATCCTGACCGGCCTGGAGACGCTGCCGCTGCGCATGCAGCGTCATTGCGACAACGCGGCGAGCGTAGCCGGCTGGCTCTCCGACCATCCCAAGGTTGCCTGGGTGAACTATCCCGGACTGCCGAGCGACAAGAACAACGCGCTGCAGAAGAAATATTCGCCGCAGGGCGCCGGCGCCGTGTTCACCTTCGGCCTCAAGGGCGGCTACGAGGCCGGCGTCAAGTTCGTCGAGGCGCTGGAACTGTTCTCGCATCTCGCCAATGTCGGCGACACCAAGTCGCTGGTCATCCATCCGGCCTCGACCACGCACCGCCAGCTTTCCGACGAGCAGAAGGTCAAGGCCGGCGCCGGGCCGGACACGGTGCGGCTGTCGATCGGCATCGAGGACGTCAACGACATCGTCGCCGATCTCGATCAGGCGCTCGGCAAGGTCTGATATGTCCGCCTTTCTTGTGGTCGATGTCGACAGCGTCGAACCGGAGGCCGGCGCGCCGGCCCCGGACCGGGTGATCTCGGGCGATCCGAAATTCCGCACCTGGAATGTCGAGGAACGCGACGGCGGCCTCTATGCCGGCATCTGGGAAGCGACACCGGGCAAATGGCGCATCGCCTATGACGAATGGGAATTCTGCCACATCCTGGCCGGCGTTTCGGTCATCACCGAGGACGACGGTGAGGCGCGCACCGTGCGGGCCAGCGACAGTTTCGTGCTGCGACCGGGTTTCAAAGGGACCTGGGAAGTGCTCGAGACCACGCGCAAGGAATATGTGATCCGGCTTTGAATCGGGCCTCTGATCATTCCCGCCGCACATTGTCACCTTGGGAGATTGGCCAGAACGCCCATCGCCTCGTCATTCTATGGCGAAGCAAGGAGCGAAGCGACGCGCGCAGACCATAGAATCCATGCCGTGACGTCGAGGCGCGTGCCACGGCGCAGAATTCTGCTCCGCTTGCATCCTTCGCCGAAGTCACGGAATGGATCCTCGGGTCTTCACTCCGCTTCGCGTCGCTGCGCCCAAGGATGACGAAGCCGCGTAGGCCTCGGCTCAAAACTGGACGGCAACCCGCTCCACCCCGTGGAAATGATAGCTGTCGCGGAAGCGCGGCGTCTCAGCCAGGCGCAGCTTCGGCAGCCGCTCGAACAAGGCCTTCAGCGACACCTGCAATTCCAGCCGCGCCAGCGGCGCGCCGATGCAGAAATGGATGCCGGCACCGAAAGAGACATTCTTCTGGTCCATGCGGGCCGGGTTGAATGTACCGGGCTTGGCAAAGGCCAAGGGGTCGTGATTGCCCATGCCGAGCAGCAGCGCGACCGTCTCGCCCGGCTTGACCAGGATACCCGGCGCCGCTTCGACTTCCTCATAGGCATAGCGCAGGAACATATGCAGCGGCGCGTCGAAGCGCAGGCATTCCTCAACGGTTGCGGCGTTTCTCTCCGGCGTTTCGAAGAAGCGGCGCGGGTCGCCGCCTTGCGCGAGGATCGAGCGCACCGCGTTGCCGGTCTGGTGCACGGTCGCTTCATGGCCGGCATTGAGCAGCAGGATGGCCGACGAAACCAGCTCGTCTTCCGAAAGCTTCTGGCCATTGTCCCGCGCCTCGATCAGCAGCGAAAGCAGATCGTCGCCCGGCTTCTTCCGCCGTTCGGCGACGTAGCCGCGCAGGAAAGTCGCGAAATCGCGCGCGGCGCGGTTGGCCGTGTCCTCGGTTTCGCGCGTCCGGCCGTGCATGTACATGGCGACCATCTGATGCGACCAGTCGAGCAGTTGCGGCCCCATCTCGACCGGAATACCGAGCATCTCGGCGATGATGGTGATCGGCAAGGGCGAGGCGTAAGCGGGCAGGAGGTCGACGCCGTTTGGCGCGAACCTGTCGATCAGCTCGTTGGCCAATGCCGCGATGCGCGGCCGCAGCCGTTCGACCTGGCGTGAAACGAAGGCGCGGTTGACCAGAGTCCGCAGCCGCGTATGCACCGGCGGCTCCAGCTCCAGCATGGAATTGGCCTCGATCGCATCAAAGGCCACGAGATGCGAGCGGTCGTCGCCCACGCCGCGGCTGTCGGGAATCCCGGCCGGGTTCTGGCGGCCGAAGCGGCGGTCGCGCAGCAAGCGGCTGACGTCGTCGAAGCCACCGAAACACCAGAAGCCATAGTCTTCCCAGAAGAAGGCGTTCACGGCGCCATGCAGGAAGGCGTAGGCCTCATAAGGGTTCTGCACGAAGGCCGGCTCGTGCGGGTCGAGACGCAGGCGGCGGCTGGCGGGGTCGAAGTCGAGATAGGCTGGCATCATGATTGACCAATACCGCGCCTTGTCAGCCGATGCCACGCAGCCAGCATTTTGAAAATGTGCGGTTCTGAGGTGTTTCGACTGGCTAGTTCGAAGTCCACAGCCCAATAGGAGCGATAAGTGGAACCGCTAATGTCCGGCTTTCAGGACGCTCGCCACCTTCGCGGCGATTGCCGCGTCGAGTGCCGGCCAGTTCGCGAGCAGTTCGCGTGGAAAGCGGTAGGTGAGGCTGAGGTCGTCGCCGACCTGGATGTCGCGTTCGCAGGGCGCTAGCGATTCCTCCGCGCTCGGCCCGCTCAGGCAGCGGGCGACGAACGGATCCTTGCCGGGACGCTCAGCGACGGCCAGCACCTCGTTCAGATAGCCTGATTTTTCCGCGAAGGCGTAAACCGTCGTGCCGCCCGGACCGGGTGTGCCCGGCTTTTCGATCAGGGCGCTGTAGATCGGCGCAAATCGGCCGCTCATGTCACGCGACATCATCCGCGGCTCGAACGACAGGAAAATGATCTTCCTGGTCGTCGAGTGATTGAAGTCGTCGCGCGCGGCCGTGCTGTAGCCATCCATCTCGGGATAGCGCAGATAGAGATCGAGACGCGAGGCGATGCCGTCGTGCCTCGCCTGGTCGAAGCGGATGAAATTTGCCGGCACGCTGATCAGATTGTTGCCCATGACGATCTGGCGCACCGTCGCGTCGTCGGTATAGCCGGCCATGGCGATCGACCGGCCGAGCCATTTGCCGCCAACGCTGATGGCAACCGACAGCAGCGCCAGCGCCGCGAAGGCATAGAAGACCCGCTTCATCAGCGTCGAATCGACAACCTCGAAGTCCGGGCTCTCGGCGACGGTTGCCTCTCTCATTTGCAATTCCCCGATCCGCCACCTGTCCTTCGGCGGCACAGCCTGCGCGGCACGGCTCTTGCAGCGCGTTGGCACGACTGTGCGTTTTCATGGTAAACGGTTGGTAAACATGGGTCCCGTTGTGCTTGTTCTTTATGCTTTTGCGGTCGGTCTCACCGCTTGCGGGCTGGTCGGGTCGGCCATGGAACTGCTGTCCGGCCGACGCCTGGCCTTTGCCGAACCCCATGTTTCGCCGGTCCATATCGTGCGTTCGCTCGCGGCAACGGCTTGCGCCGGGCCGTTCATGCTCACCAACGAGGCCTTGGCCGCCCGGCGCGAGGGCCGCATCGGCACGATGGCGCTATTGTCCTGCGGTTGCACGGCCATTGCCTGGGCGCTGGCCCTAGGCGTCGTGCTCATCGCCATTGCATCGTGGGCGACCGCCAACTTAGGGTCTTTCGAATTCTCTGGTTGAGACGATTCGGAGGCGAAAAATGCCGATCTATGCGATCGATGGGAAGGCGCCCGAGTTCGAGGACGCCGATACGAACTGGATTGCGCCCGACGCCACGCTGATCGGCAATATCAGGATCGGCCGCCACGCCGGCTTCTGGTTCGGCGTCGTCATCCGCGGCGATGGCGAGCTGATTACGATCGGCGCCGACACCAATTTGCAGGAGCATACAATCATGCACACCGATCCGGGCTTTCCGCTGACCATCGGCGAAGGCTGCACGATCGGCCACAGGGCACTGCTGCATGGCTGCACTATCGGCGACAACAGCTTGGTCGGCATGGGTGCCATCGTGCTGAACGGCGCCAGGATCGGCAACAACTCGCTGGTGGGCGCCGGCGCCCTGGTGACAGAAAACAAGGTTTTTCCGGACAATTCGCTGATCGTCGGCTCGCCCGCCAAGGTGGTAAGGACGCTCGACGACGCGGCGATCGAGCGCCTGCGCGTCTCGGCCGCCCACTATGTGGCCAACGCCAAGCGCTTCAAGGCCAAGCTGAAGGCAGTGTAGTGGCGGCGAGCCGCTTCGCGCACCATTAAACGCGGCGGTTGTTCATCGCTTCGCGCAGCAGGGAAGCGCCGCCTTCGAAGCCTGCCTGCTCCGCGCCTTCCAGTGCCGTTTCGTAATCGTCGATCCGGGTCCTCAGCGAAGGGTCCGCGCCTGAGAGGAGCAGCAGGCGGATCGCTTCAGCGTCACGCCGGGCTACCGCGTAGTGAAGTGGCGTCCAGTCGTTCACACCGCGCATATCAGGGTTGGCGCCATGCGCGAGCAGGATATGGATGACGTCCAGCCGGTCCGGCCGGTCCGTCGACAACGCCGCAATGATCGAGGGAAACCCGGCGTGATCCTCATAATTCGGGCTCGACCCGGCACCGAGCAGGGCGGTGACGAACGCGGCCGGGCTCCAATAGATGGCATATTCCAGCGGATGGCCGAGGCCGAGCTCGAACGGCATCCTCTCGTCGAACCAGCGCGCCGAGCCGCCGAGCGCTTTGCCAAGGGTCTCGAAATCACCTGCTTTGAAGGCGTCGTCGATCGCCTTGGACAGCTTGGCGCGCTCGCAGCGGTCTTCAGGGATCTCTAACATGATGGCTTACTCGGATCTGCCTCTTCCTTTCTTTTCGGCGGGCTTGACCCGTATCCGCATGGACCCGCCTTTGGGATTTTCGATGTCGAAGGCGGCCGTTTTCCTTACCAGGTCGCTCAGTTTGCTGAAGCCGTAGGTTCGCGGGTCGAAATCGGAAAAGAGATTCGAGAGTTGCTTGCCGAAAGTGCCCAGGAGCACCCAGCCATCCTCGCTCTCCATCTGGCCAATGACCTTCTTCAGAATGGGCGTAGCGGCCCGCGGCGCCTGAAGCGGTTTCGTCGCCGGAGCGGCATCTTGAGCATTCCCCGCGCCATGGAGAAGGTTCTCGGTATAGACGAAACGGCGACATGCCTGCCGGAAGCTCTCCGGGGTCTTTTGCTCCCCAAATCCGAACACGTCGACGCCTTGCTCGCGTATGCGCGCAGCAAGTCGAGTGAAGTCGCTGTCGGAAGAAACCAGGCAGAAACCGTCGAAGCGGCCGCTATGAAGCAAATCCATCGCGTCGATCACCAGCGTGATATCCGAGGCGTTCTTGCCGGTGATGTAGGCGAACTGCTGCTGCGGAATGATCGCGTGCTTCGATAGAACCTCTGCCCAGCCCTTCGACCGGGCGTTCGAGAAATCACCATAGATGCGCCGGACGCTTGCCTCGCCGATCTTCGCGATCTCCTCGAACAGTCCGTCGGCAATCTTCGCGGAGGCGTTGTCGGCGTCGATGAGAACCGCAAGGCGAGGTGATCGGGGTTCGGTCGGCATGCAGAACGTCCCAAGGCTGGTGCGCGATGGAGTTTCGGACCGGACAAAACCGGAAACGAGTTTCACGCTGTTTCTGTTGTAGCAGAAGGCGCCCCAAACAGGCCACCGTAACGGTATCACCAGAAACGGCGGAGCCGGCCCCGGGGACAGGGGCCGGCTCCTAAAACCCGGTCGTTGGGGACGGGGAGGGTGGGGACTCGACCGGGTTTTCTCGTTAAGCGCGCCGCATCATTGCGCCGCGCTTGACCGCTTTGTGCACGTCGTTGCCCTAAACCGCTGTGCGCTGCCGGGCGACATGCTCCGCGTCCTAGCGGACGCTGGCGACGGCGTCGTCGCGGCCGTCGTTGATGGTGACCCAAACACCCGAATTCTCGGTCGATTGACGCTTGAGATAGGTGTAGACCGTGTCGTTCCAGGCGAGCACCTTCGGCTCGAGATTGTCGAGGATGAATTCGCCGAGGCTGGTGCGCACGGTCAGCACGGCATGGCCATCGCCATTCGGCTGGCGCACCACCGTCATCAGCAAATTCCCCGCCGGTACGCCCACGGCCATCAGCGCGCGGCGCTTCTCCAGCGCATAGTCTTCGCAATCGCCAACGCTGTTGTCGGGATAGGCCCAGTATTCCTCGACACCGTAGATTTCCATATCGGTGCGCGGCTTGACGCGGGTGTTGACCGAATTGTTGACGTTGACGATGGTCGCCCAAAGCTTGCGCGTCAGCTCGACCGGCGGGCCCTTCGGCGTCCGCTCGTTGCATTCGACCGGAATGCGCTGGCAGAAATCATAGTGACCGACCGGCTGGGTGGTGCGGCCACCCGTATGCATGAAAACCGGTCCCGCGCTTGCCGTTCCCCACGCGGAAAGCTGCATCGCCATTGCCAAGAGCAACAGCTTGCCCCTCGTCATTTTCATTATGGTAGTCTCCCCGTTTGAGAAGACTGTGCCACGATGGGATTTATTTGAGGCAAAAACCCGAAGTAGACATTGAGTAAAACGCCAGTAGAATAAACATAAAATTTGAACTATCGCGATCCCGGATTATTCAGATTTTGCTCGGCTCGCGTGAGATCCTGATGGCGCGCTAGTGCATGTCGTCCAGAAGTGCGCAGCGGTTCTGGGACAACGACATGCATCAAAACAACACTTAAAAGCGCGTCGCCTGAATCCGTTTCAGCGCGACGCGCTTTGGGCGGTCTGCGTCGGGTCTGCAAAAAGGCCAGGCAACAAAAAACCGGCCGTTTGCGGCCGGTTCGCTCTGCGCTTGCGGTGCGGTCGCGTCAGGACCGCGGCGCGTTGAATTCCTGATCCAGGGTTTCCGGCCGCTGGATGACGGCGAACTCTATGGCGACGCCGTCCTCGAAATGGCGCACCACCTGGCCGCGCATGGTTCCGAGCATGACCTGGATGCCGATCGCCGGCTTGACGTCGATCTCGACCGCTGCGCCGGAAAGCGACAGGTCGATGATACGGCACTGATACTGGCGCCCGTCGGTGAGCTGCAGGACGCTCATCGGATTGCGTGGCGCCACGCGCTCATGGCGACGATCCTCGGGCAGGTCGAGTTCATGCTTGTTGGCGAGCCAGGTCAGCTGCGCGGCAAGCTTGTCCTTCTTGCGATCGGAGGCAATGACGGTCATGGCGAAGCCGTCCTGCGAGGTGCGCGTCACGACGCCTTCGACACGGCCGATATGGTCGATATAGGCGATGACCTTCTCGCCCGGCATGCCGATACGGTCAGTACGCAGCGCAACATTGCCGGGTGACATGTCGATCACCTGGCACGGATGCTCGGTGCGGTCTTCCAGCATGAAGCGTCCGTAAATCTTGACCCGGACACGCTGAAAGTTGCGCCGCTCAGCTCGTGACGGTGCATATTCTACCGCCGCTGACCTCATGACTGCCTGCACCTCATTGGCATTCCGCGCGACGATGCGAGGAATTTCATCCAAAAACTACAGCGAAGCAGGTTAACAAACGGGAAAAATCGGCCACGAAAGCCTAAGCCCTGGGGCTGCTAGAAGGCGGAAAAACCAACGCGAGCGAGGCAGAAACCGTACGCGGCGGAGCTTATTCGTGACGCCCGCCGTCGAGGACGACGAGATGGCGGATGCGGCGCACGCGGCCGAGCGCCGAAATGGTTTCCGGGGGATCGAATTCGGACGGAACGAGCGAGGGTACCTCGATCGCCGGCCGGTTCTTCAGGAACATCGGCTCCTTCTCGGGATCTATCACCCGGATCGTGTCGATGAGCGCATCGGCGAGCGGGTCGGCGCCCAACCAGAACGGCTTGTCGGCGGTGCTGATGATGCCGAGGCAGCGCGGGTTCGCGGCGCCCCCGTCCAGCGGCAGCGCCAGAAGCTCGAATTTGTTGGAACGGCCGTTGCGGCTGAAACCCTCGTAAGTCATGAGCAGGACCGATTTCTGATCGAAGACGCCCTGCATGAGTCGCGACACCAGCCGCTGGTCCTTCTCGCGCCAGAGCGAAGGAAAGGAGAAGCCTTTGAGCTCGCGCCCGTAATAGGCGCAGAGCCTTGTGCCGGCCAGCCGGAACACCGCTTCGCCACGGGTGTCGCGCTCGAGGATGAAGGTGTCGGCCAAAAGCGATTTGATGTCCGCCGGCTCCACTTCCGATCGCTTCGGAGCAAGGCGACCATCACGCAACTGGTTCCAATATTGGAACAGCGCGATTGATCCTTTTTCTTTCATTTCCATTCCGCTCCGCACAATCTGTCTTTTGATGTCCCATCGGCGAACAGACAGGGTGCCCTCCGATGACCTTCATGCGGTGCGGAGCAGGATGCGTGCCAGCATCGTTAACGTTTGTTCACCCTTCGGGGTCGTTAAGGTTAACAAGTGGTTTACATTGCGCGCCACGGAAGCGTGTGGCACATCAAAACCACTCCAAAACGGTCGTTTCAGCAGCGATCGGCAGCACTTTCAGTCAAGGGTTTATGGGAGCAGGGGGCTCGACCGGCCGTTCAGGGAAATCCTGAACGGCCTTCTTTTTGATTCGCGCCTGTTCTGATTCGCCCTTTTTTGCCCTGGAGCTGTGGCGATTGGCTGTTTGTGATTCTAGCGGCCGTGATCTACATGCTCGCCGAAACCAGAGTCCCAGACCCGCAAAGGCGCATGAGCGAACCTGTAAGCCCCGCTGAAACCGAACCAAGGCCGGAAGAGGCGCCCGAGCCGCCTCGTCGCGAGCCGGTGTTCAACCTGCCGCCCGCGGTGCTGGCGGTGATCGGCATATGCGTGGCGGTCCATCTGGTGCGCGCCTATCTGCTCACCGATGACCAGGACTTCGCCCTGCTCGTTCGGGCAGCGTTCGTCCCCATTCGCTATTCCGGCCGATACGACCTTGATTTCTATTCCTTTTCCAGCCCTTTCACCTACGCGTTCCTGCATGGCGGCGTGGCTCATCTGTTGATCAACATGGTGTGGCTTGCCGCGTTTGGTTCGCCTTTGGCCAACCGATTTGGCACGCTTCGTTTCGCATTGTTCTTCGCGGTAACAGGCCTCGCCTCGGTCGCACTCTTCTGGGCGCTCCATCCGCTTGGCGAGATGCCGCTGGTCGGCGCGTCGGGCGCGATCTCCGGCATGATGGGAGCGGCGGCACGCTATGGTTTTCGCGTCGACCGCTCGACCGGCGAAGCAGCTTTCGCCGGCGAGGTTCTGCCGATCGCGGCGGTGTTGCGCTCGCGCGGCGTCATGACATTTCTGGGCGTCTGGATGATCATAAATCTGGCCACCGGCTTGCTCGGCTTCGCGCCGGGCATCGACGGCCAGATCGCCTGGGAAGCCCATATTGGCGGCTTCGTCGCCGGCTTTTTCGGACTGCGTTTTTTCGATCGTCCATTGCCTGCGGTCTGAGACCCGCTTCCACTTGAAATGCAACCAATCACGGCGCACCATGTTGCCATGCATGTCGCCCAAAAGCGCGTAGCGCTTTTGGGCGAACGGCATGCATCAAAACACAGACTTAAAGCGCGCTTCGACGCGCTTTAAGTCACCCGGTGCCTTCGTAAGGGCGCCGGGGCGCAAAAGCCGGTCGGGGCGGGGAGCCGGCGTCAACGGCAGTGGAGGACGCCATGACGGTTAAGGCAATTCTTGAAAGCAAGGGCCATGACGTGTTCACGCTTGGGCCCAATGAAAAACTGAGCGCGGCCATTCGCATGCTGGCTGAGCACAGGATCGGCGCGCTCGTCATCACCAACGGCGATCGCAAGATCGTCGGCATTCTCTCGGAGCGCGACATCGTGCGGGTGGTGGCCAAGGAGGGCGCCGCCGCGCTCGACATCCCCGTGCGTTCGGCGATGACGCCGAAGGTGAAGATCTGCAACGAAAATCACACCGTCAACGAGGTCATGGAGATCATGACGAAAGGCCGCTTCCGCCATCTGCCGGTGGAAAAGGGCGGTCAGTTGGACGGCATCGTTTCCATCGGTGACGTGGTCAAGCGCCGCATCGAGGATGTCGAGCGCGAAGCCGAGGAGATCAGGGCCTACATCGCCACCGCCTAGCGGGCGGGAAGCAACTGCTGGCGGGCAGCCGGCGGCGTGTAAGCGCAAGCTGCCCGGGCCTTCGCGCGGCTTTGCGCTTGTCTCGCCGGGCGGTTTGGACTAGCGAGTGACTTTCACTTTTGACGTGAAAATCACGTTTCCAATCTGCAGGCCTCCATGAGCATCATCGACACCCGCACCCCCGACGCAAAACGTCTGATCCCCGGCGCCACTGGCGACTGGGAAATCATCATTGGGCTCGAAGTGCATGCGCAAGTGATCTCCGAAGCAAAACTCTTCTCCGGCGCCTCGACGTCGTTTGGCGCGGCGCCCAACGCCAATGTCAGCCTGGTCGACGCGGCGATGCCCGGCATGCTGCCGGTCATCAACGAGGAATGCGTCAAGCAGGCGATCCGCACCGGGCTGGGATTGAAGGCCGCGATCAACCACAAGTCGGTCTTCGACCGGAAGAACTATTTCTATCCGGACCTGCCGCAGGGCTATCAAATATCGCAGTTCAAGCAGCCGATCGTCGGCGAGGGCAAGGTCATCGTCTCCGTCGGCCCCGACCGCCAGGGCGAGTTCGAGGACATCGAGGTCGGCATCGAGCGCCTGCATCTGGAGCAGGATGCTGGCAAGTCGATGCATGACCAGAACCCGACCATGTCCTATGTCGATCTCAACCGCTCCGGCGTCGCGCTGATGGAGATCGTCTCCAAGCCCGACATCCGCTCGGCCGATGAGGCCAAGGCTTATGTGACGAAGCTGCGCTCGATCATGCGCTATCTCGGCACCTGCGACGGCAACATGGACGAGGGCTCGCTACGCGCGGACGTCAACGTTTCGGTGCGCCGCCCGGGTGGCGAATTCGGCACGCGCTGCGAGATCAAGAACATGAACTCGATCCGCTTTATCGGACAGGCTATCGAATACGAGGCGCGCCGGCAGATCGCCATCCTGGAAGACGGTGGCGCCATCAACCAGGAGACGCGCCTGTTCGACGCCGTCAAGGGCGAGACACGCTCGATGCGATCAAAGGAAGAAGCGCACGATTACCGCTATTTTCCGGACCCCGACCTTCTGCCACTGGAGTTCGATCAGGCCTATGTCGATGCATTGGCGAAGGACCTGCCGGAACTGCCCGACGACAAGAAGACGCGGCTGGTCGACACGCTCGGTCTTTCGGCCTACGACGCCTCCGTCCTGGTGTCGGAGAAGCCGATTGCCGACTATTTTGAGAAGGTGGCGGCCGGGCGCGATGGCAAGCTCGCCGCCAACTGGGTCATCAACGATCTGCTCGGCCAGCTGAACAAGGCCGGCAAAGGCATTGAAAATGCTCCGGTTTCGCCGGAGCAGCTTGGCTCTGTGCTCGACCTGATCAAGGAAGGCACCATTTCCGGCAAGATCGCCAAGGACCTGTTCGAGATCGTCTGGAACGAAGGCGGCGATCCGCGCGCGCTCGTCGAGAGCCGCGGCATGAAGCAGGTCACCGACACAGGCGCCATCGAAAAGGCGGTCGATGAGGTGATCGCCTCCAACCCGGACAAGGCCGAGCAGGCGCGCGCCAAGCCGAGCATGGCCGGCTGGTTCGTCGGCCAGGTCATGAAGGCGACCGGCGGCAAGGCCAACCCGCAGGCGGTCAACGACCTCGTCAAGGCCAAGCTCGGCATCGAATAAGGCGATGTTCGTCCGCACCGCCAGCGAGCGTGACCTGAGCGCCATCCGGGAGCTGCTGGTCGAGACCTGGCACGCGACCTATGATGCTATCTACAGCGTCGAGCGGATCGACCGAACCATCGAGCTTTGGTGTTCGCCGGCAAAATTGAAAGCGCGCATCGAGCGCCCGGATGCGGAGTTTCTGGTCGCCGACGATGGTAAACGCATAGGCGGCGTCGCCTATGCCGAAAGCGCTGACGAGGGCGCTTTGGTCGATCTGGAGCAGCTTCATGTTGCACCGGACCTGCAAGGCCGCGGAATCGGCGGCATGTTGCTTGACGAAGTGATGGACAGCTTTCCCGAAGCCCGCGCGATACGTGTCGAAGTGGCGGACGTGAACGAGCGTGCCGTCGCATTCTATCTGGCGAACGGTTTCGTCCAGATCGGGCGCAGCGACAATTGCGGCCCTGCGCAGTCCGGCATTGCGTCGATCATTCTTGAGCGATCGCTGACCGGCTGATCGCTCGATAGCAGCGCAATTGCTTCACGTTGTTGCGAGTGGAGCGCTGAACGCGACCTTTCATTTGCCGGCCGAAAAGTCCGGCGGCAATGCTGCGACAGCCGACGCGCCTGCGACAGCCTGGTCGACCGGCGGCGCGACGGCGCGGGGGATTGCCATGCCGAGCTTGCCGGAACTGATGCCGACCGAAGTGTCGGACGAGACTTTTGGCGGCGTGACCTATCATGTCGCCGGTGAACTGGTGCCGGTGCTGTCGGTCGATGTGACCAACATGCCGGTCTATTTCGAACACCACATCCTGTTGTGGAAGAACACCACGATCACCATCGGCCTGAAGTCGCTGAAGGGCGCGCTGAAGCGCATGATCGCCGGAATGCAGATCTTCGTCACCGAGGCGTCCGGGCCGGGCATCATCGCCTTCAGCCGCGACGGACCGGGCCATATCGTGCCGATCCATCTGCGGCGCGGCGAGGAGATCCAGGTGCGCGAGCACCAGTTCCTGGCCGCGACCGCCAGCGTCGACTACACCTTCGAGCGCGTGCGCGGCCTGGGAACGATGCTGTTTGGCCAGAGCGGTTTCTTCATCGACCGCTTCCGCGGCGAGACCGGCGACGGCATCGTCTGGCTGCACGGCTACGGCAATGTCTTCGAAAAGCTGCTTGCGCCCGGCGAAACCATCGACATCGAACCCGGCGGCTGGCTGTTCAAGGACGCTTCGGTGAAGATGGATACCAGGATCGACCGGCTTTCCAGCGGCTTCTTCGGCGCCAACATGAATTTCGTCGTCAATCGCTTCACCGGGCCGGGCCGTGTCGGCATCCAGTCGATGTATCTGCATATGCCGTCGGAAGAGTAAGAGGACGCGCATGGTCCGGTTGGATTGAGTCCTCGCTCAGGTGGAGGGAATTTCCACATTGTCGATCAGCCTCGTCGTGCCGAGCCAGGCTGCCGCGAGCAGGCGGCCGTCGCGATCCCGCTGCCAGGGTCCGAGCGTGACACTCGCGCGGGCGGCGACATAGTCGATCTTTTGGAAGCCCGCTGAGACAAGGGCATTCGCAGCGGTATCCATGGCGCCGACTTCATCAGCCTTGGCCGCAAGTGCCGCCGCCGTCTGCCGCAGGACCACATTGAGCTTGCGCGCGATTTCGAGCTCGGCCTCGCCGAGATAGGCATTGCGCGACGACATGGCGAGGCCATGGGCGTCGCGCACCGTCGGCGCGCCGATGATCTCGACGGGCAGGTCGAGATCGCGGCAGAGCTGCCTGACGACGCAAAGCTGCTGGTAATCCTTCTCGCCGAACACGGCGCAATCGGGCGCCGCCTGCAGGAAGAGCTTGGCCACCACGGTCGCGACGCCGTCGAAGAAATTCGGCCTGAAATCCGTCTCGAGGCCTGAGGAGGGGCCGCCCACCGAGATCTTCGTGGCGAATCCGGCGGGATACATTTCACCCACGCCCGGCGTGAAGGCGAGATGCGCCCCCGCATCCCGCAACCGGTCGAGGTCCCGCGCCAGCTGGCGCGGATATTTGTCGAGGTCTTCCGTCGGCGCGAACTGGGTTGGATTGACGAAGATCGAGACGACGCAGCGCTCGGCCCGTTCGAGCGCGATCCTGACCAGCGAGATATGGCCGTCATGCAGCGCGCCCATGGTCGGCACCATGGCGACCCTGAGACCGGCTCGCCGCCAGTCCCGGACCTGCGCGCGAAGGGCGGTGGCGCTGTCGACGACGATTGGCTCGTTCATGTCTCGTCCTTGCCGGATGCCGTCTTGAAGACGTGGTCGGGGCTGGGAAAGGCGCGGCCGCGCACCTCGGCGGCATAACGCGCCGCCGCATCCGCTATCACACTGCGCAAGTCCGCATATTGCTTGACGAATTTCGGCACGCGGTCGACGGTCATGCCGACCATGTCGTCGATCACCAGGATCTGGCCGTCGCAGTCGGCGCTGGCGCCGATCCCGATGGTCGGTATGGAAATATGACGGGTCAGCTTCGCGGCCACGGCCTCCATCGTGCCCTCGATGACGACAGAGAAGGCGCCGGCCTTTTCAACCGCCTCGGCATCGCGGAACAGGGCAGCGATATTGTCCTTTGTCCGGCCCTTGATCTTGTAGCCGCCGTCCTTCTCCACCGACTGCGGCTGCAGCCCGATATGGCCCATGACCGGTATTCCTTCCGCGACGATCGCCGCGATCTGGCCGGCCATGCCGACGCCGCCCTCGAGCTTCACGGCCTGGCAGCCTGTTTCCTCGACGATGCGCCTTGCCGACGCCACGGCCTGTGCCGGCGAGGCCTCATAGCTGCCGGCCGGCATGTCGACCACGACGCAGCCCTGGGCCGAGCCGCGCATCACGGCCTGGCCATGCGCGATCATCATGTCCAGCGAGGCGCCGAGCGTCGTGGCGTGGCCATGCAGGACCATGGCGACGCTGTCGCCGACCAGGAGCAGGTCGACATGCGGATCGAGCAGGCGGGCGACAGGATAGGTGTAGGCGGTGAGGCAGACGATCGGCACGCCGCCCTTGCGGCGGCGAATGTCTTCGGCGTTGATCCGGCTGTCGGCGGACGGATCCCGGGTCAATCGTCACCTCCCTCAGGTGCGCCCGAAACGGGCGGCCGAGCTTTAGAAAGACGGGCCGCGCTTGGCAAGCCGCGCTGTGGCTGGCAGCACGGCTGCATCGATTTAATGCATGTCGCCTAAAAGGCCGCAGCGGTTTTCGGATAACGACATGCATCAAGTAAGAACGCACGAAGCATTGCGTTCGGGACATGGCAAAACTCTTGCCTTCGCGGTGGCGTGACGCCATAAGCAGGGGAAAGGCGCAGCCGCTGCCGCCGCGAGGATCTGGATGAAAACTTTCCTGCTGCAGTTTTTCACTTGGTGGAACAGCCAGACGCTCGGCACCCGCTTCCACACCTGGCGCTTCGGCAAGCGGGTCGGCGAGGACGAGGCCGGCAATGTCTATTACGAGGGCGGCATCGATTCGGAAGGCCGCACCCGCCGCTGGGTCATCTATCGCGACTATTCGGAAGCCTCGAATATCCCGCCGGGTTGGCATGGCTGGATTCACCACCGCGTCGACACAGCTCCATCGAGCGAGAGCTACGAGGCTCGCGAGTGGCAGAAAGAGCATCGGCCGAACCTGACTGGAACGCCCGGCGCCTATCGTCCGCAGGGTTCCATCCTGACCAACCAGCACCGCCCGCAGGTAACCGGCGACTATGACGCCTGGACGCCCGGTTCCTAAACGCGTCTTTCGGTCCTTTGTCGCCACAATTGGCGTTTAGCTGCTTGCTGATATCGCAGCCATGATTAGCCTTGGGCGATTGAGAGAATCACCCGGGCGCAACCACCGGTATCCTTGCATGAGTTATTTCGGCCGAATCTCGACGGGACTGTTCACGGCAGCTTCCGTTTTGGCCGCCTCGACGGCGGTATTCGCCGCCGCGCCGGCGCCGGCCGCGGCACCTTCGGCCTCCGAGCGCGTCACCAATCCGGTAGCGGAGTTTGCCGGCATCGATAAGATCACCGGCCGCATCATCACCTTCGACGTCTATATCGACGAGACCGTGCAGTTCGGTGCTTTGCAGGTGACGCCTCGCGTCTGCTATTCGCGGCCGGATACGGAGCAGCCCAAGACCGATTCCTTCGTCGAGGTCGACGAGATCACGCTCGACCGCAAGATCCGCCGCATCTTCACCGGCTGGATGTTTGCCGAAAGTCCGGGCCTCAACGCCGTCGAGCATGCGGTCTATGACGTCTGGCTCAAAGGCTGCAAGCAGAAGTCGGATGTGCCCCCGCCGACCGCGGCCAAGGCCGACACTGGTAAGCCGAAGACCGAAGCCGCCAAGCCCAACGCTCCGGCGCAACCGGCCGACGCCGCGCCCGAGCCGGCTGACGACGAGCCCGCCACCGCCAACTGATCTCGGAACCTGCCCGCGCCTGAGCCGTTCCAGATCGGCGTCAGGCGAGGAGGATTCCGCGATGACCACCAATAAGCCGATGACCGCCAGCAAGGAGGAGCTTCTCGACATCGAGAGAGGCTTCTGGAGCGGCGATTCTGCCTACTACGAAGCCAATGCGGACACGGAATGCCTGGTCTCGTTTCCGCAGATGGCCAAGGCGATGACCAACGCCGAATTGGCGGCGACGGCCAGCAAGCCCAACCGCTGGCACGACCTCGACATCAAGCTGAAAGGCATGGTCGAACCCGGCAGCGACATCGTCATGCTGACCTACGAGGCACGCGCGACGCGCGACAATGGCGAACGCTATGCCGCCCTCATCAGCACAGGCTATGTCCATCGCGTCAACGGCTGGATGATGATGTTCCATGCGCAGACGCCGATGGATATGGCGCAAGACTGATCTTCAAGGATAGAAGACAGCCTCGCCCTTCAGCGCCTCCGCGAGCAGCTTCTCATACTGGCCGCGCGGCACGTCGACGGCGCCGAAGCGCTTCAAATGCTCGGTGGTGAACTGCGTGTCGAGCAGCGCGAAGCCGCGTGCCTTCAGCCGCTCGACGAGATGGTAGAGACAGGTCTTCGAAGCGTCGGTTTCCCTGGCGAACATGCTTTCGCCGAAGAAGACGCGACCGAGCGAGACGCCGTAAAGGCCGCCGACCAGCCGTTCCTCGCGCCACGCTTCGACCGAATGGCAGTGGCCCAGGCGATGGAGCTCGACATAGGCTTCGCGGATCGGCGCGTTGATCCAGGTCGAGCGACGCTCTTCGCGCTTTTCTGCGCAGCCATCGATCGTCGCCTCGAAATCGAAATCGTACCGGATGTCGAACGGATGCTTGCGGACCGTCTTCTTCAGGCTGCGCGGTGTGTGGAACCTGTCCAGCGGAATGATGCCGCGCGTTTCCGGCCGCACCCAGAACACTTCCGGGTCATTGGCGCTCTCGGCCATCGGGAAGACGCCCGAGGCGTAAGCCCTGAGCAGCAGGTCGGTCGGGATGCGATAGCCTGGCGCGTAGGGGCGGGTCATCGCATCCCCGTGCTATTCACCTTTGGCCAGATATTCTTCCAGCCAGTGGATGTCGTAGTCGCCATTGGCGATGTCGGGATTGCCGACAAGGTCGCGGAACAGCGGCAGCGTGGTCTTGATGCCGTCGACGACGAATTCGTCGAGCGCGCGGCGTAGCCGCATCATGCATTCGACGCGGTTGCGGCCGTGCACGATCAGCTTGCCGATAAGGCTGTCGTAGTAAGGCGGGATCTTGTAGCCGGAATAGACGCCGGAATCGACGCGGATGCCGAGGCCGCCGGGCGTATGGAAATGCGTGATCGTGCCGGGCGAGGGCGTGAAGGTGCGCGGATCCTCGGCGTTGATGCGGCATTCGATGGCATGGCCGTTGAACTTGATGTCTTCCTGCCTGACCGACAGCCCGCCGCCGGAAGCGACGCGGATCTGCTCGTGCACAAGGTCGATGCCGGTGATCGCTTCGGTCACCGGATGCTCGACCTGCAGGCGCGTGTTCATCTCGATGAAGTAGAACTCGCCGTTCTCGTAGAGGAATTCGATCGTGCCGGCGCCGGAATAGCCTAGGTCGGCAATCGCCGTGGCGCAGATGCCGCCGATGCGCGAACGCTCCTCGGCATTGAGGGCTGGTGAATTGGCTTCCTCCCAGACCTTCTGGTGACGGCGCTGCAGCGAGCAGTCGCGCTCGCCGAAATGCACGCCGTGGCCGGCGCCGTCGCCGAATACCTGCACCTCGATATGGCGCGGCTTCTGCAGATACTTTTCGATATAGACGGCGTCGTCGCCGAAGGCCGCGCCGGCTTCCGACTTTGCCGTCTGCAGCGCGACTTCGAGGTCAGCTTCGGTCAGCGCCACCTTCATGCCGCGGCCACCGCCGCCGGCGGAGGCCTTGATGATCACCGGATAGCCGATCTCGGCGGCGACGCGCTTGGCTTCCTTCTCCTCGCTGATCGCGCCGTCGGATCCGGGCACGACGGGGATGCCGAGCCGCTTTGCCGTGCGCTTGGCCTCGATCTTGTCGCCCATGATGCGGATATGGTCGCCCGACGGGCCGATGAAGGTGATGTTGTGGGCGGCAAGGATGTCGGCGAACTTGGCGTTTTCCGACAGGAAGCCGTAGCCCGGATGCACGGCGTCGGCGCCGGTGATCTCGCAGGCGGCGACGATTTGATGGATGTTGAGATAGCTTTCGCGCGAAGGCGGCGGGCCGATGCAGACGCTTTCGTCGGCAAGCCGCACATGCATGGCATCCGAATCCGCCGTCGAATGGACGACCACCGTCTGGATGCCGAGCTCCTTGCAGGCGCGCAGCACCCTGAGGGCGATTTCGCCGCGATTGGCGATGAGGATCTTTTGAAACATCCGGCCCGCTCTACTCGATGACCACGAGCGGCATGCCGTATTCGACCGGTTGGGCGTCCTCGATAAGGACCGCCGTCACCGTGCCGGCGCGCGGCGACGGGATCTGGTTCATCGTCTTCATCGCTTCGATGATGAGCAGCGTCTGGCCTTCCTTGACCTTCTGGCCGATCTCGACGAACGGCTTGGCATCGGGCGAGGGCGCCAGATACGCGGTGCCGACCATCGGCGAGGGTATGGCGTTCTTGGACAAATCGGCGCCCGCAGCCGGGGCGACCGCGCCCGGCTGAGCCGCAGCCAAGGAACCCGCGGCAATCGCGGGCAGCGGCGCGGCGACCGCATGGACGGCCTGCGCCTGGCGCGACACGCGCACCTTGAGATCGCCGAGCTCGACCTCGATCTCAGTCAGGTTGGTGTCGTTCAGTATGCCCGCAAGGTCGCGGATCAGCTGCTGGTCAACACCGTTCTTCTTTATCGACATTTTCGAGCCTTCTGTTTGGGAGCCGGTCACAGGCGTGCCGCCAGTGCCTGCAGCGCGAGCGTGTAGCCGAGCGGCCCGAACCCGCAGATCATGCCGGCAGCGACCGGCGCGACCATGGAGACGTGGCGGAAGGGCTCCCGCGCGTGGATGTTGGAAAGATGGACTTCCGCGACGGGGAGCGGTGCTACGGCGCGTATGGCGTCGTGGATGGCGATCGAGGTATGGCTGTAGGCGCCGGGATTGATGACGATCCCTGCCGCCTTGTCGCCGGCCTCCTGGATCCAGTCGACGAGGTCGCCCTCATGGTTGGATTGGCGAAAGTCGATCTCCAGCCCGAGCGCGGTGCCCGCCGCCTTACAATCCTCGGCAATGGCCGCAAGCGTCTTGCCGCCGTAAATCCCCGGCTCGCGCTTGCCGAGCGCATTGAGGTTGGGACCGTTGAGGACAAAAATCGTTTTCAATATGCCGACCTTGTTTTACGCCGACCCCAAGCCGGCGCACTGGGCCTCTATAATGGGCATAGCCGCCCGCGAAAAGAGCGCAAGTGCGTTCTTTCGCTGTCCACAGCGGCCGGCTTTTGCACTCTAATGCATGTCGCCCAAAAGTGCGCAGCGGTTTTGGGAGAACGACATGCATCAAAACAAGGACCTAAAGCGCGTCGCTTGGACCCGTTTCAACGCGACGCGCTTTAAGACGCTTAGAGCGCGCTCTTTGCCTCTTCGATCTTTTCCGCCAGGACCTGCTGGCCGAGCGCTCCGAAGATCACCTCGTTGCCAACCACATAGGACGGCGTGCCGGTGATCGACAGCTTCGTCGCGAGGTCATAGGTGCGCGACAGCGTTTCGGCGATGCGGGGGTCCTTCATCTTCTCGCGCAGCGTCGCCTCGTCGGCGCCGAGCGAAAGCGCCACCTTGATCGCGGTCGCTTCGGTGGCGCGGCCCTGGCCGCCGAGCAGCGCGGTGTGGAAAGCGCCGTATTTCTCCGGGTGCATCAGGTGGAACGCCATGGAGACGACGCTGGCCTTCTGCGAATCCGGGCTGAGGATCGGGAATTCCTTGAGAACGAAACGCAGGTCCGAGTCGGACTTGGTCAGCGCCTGCATGTCCTCGATGGCGCGTTTGCAGAAGCCGCAATTATAATCGTAGAACTCGACGATCGTCACCTTGCCCTTCGGGTTGCCGACGACGCCGTCGAAGGTGGAGTTGAAGATCTCGTCCTTGGCATTCTTGATCACACCGAGCGCGGCGAGCCGCTGCTCTTCCTTCTGCTTGGCCTCGAGCGCGTCTTGCACCTCGAGCAGGACTTCCGGATTCTTCAGGAGATAGTCGCGGATGATGCCTTCGACCTCCTTGCGATCGATCTTGGTGTCGGCAGAGGTCTTGGTGTCGGTTGAGGACGTGACCTGTGCCACTTGCACGGTGTCGGCCTTCGCGGCCTGCGGGTTCCCCGCCACGAAGCCGAAGGCCAACATGCCGAGCGCCACCGCCAGGCCGCCAGCACTGCCAAGCAGGATTGCCTTGTTCATGATCGTCGTTCCTTTTGCCTGTTCCGGTCCGCCTTGGTCGCCGCCAACGTCCGGGAGGTTCATTTCAGTTTGTTCGATGGCGTGTAGTTTATGATATCCTGAGCACGGACCCAGCGGGGTTCGCCGCGTTTCAATTTCTGTTGAGCGCGCATGGCGAATATTTTGGCGTTTTTATAGTCGCCCGCATAGTAGTGGCCCTCGGCGGTGGCGAGATCGGCGGCCGGAATGTCGCCGAGCTCGCCATATGCCTGCGCAAGGAAGCGATAAGCTTCGGAATTTTCCTTGTCCCGCCCCACGCCGCTGTTGAGCTGGGTGACGGCTTTCTTCAGCGAATCGGGCGTGCCCGCCGCCATCAGCGCCTGGCCGAGAGAAACCGACAACAATCCGGAGCGCGCGGGATCGAGGCTGACCGCCTTGGAATAGGCGTCCGCCGCGTCCTTCGGCTTGTTGATCTTCATAAGGATGTCGCCGCGCAATTCCTGGAAATAGGGGTTCTTCGGCTGCTCCTTGATCAGCGCCGCCGTCTTGGTCAACGCTACGCCCGGATTGCCATAGAGATAGGTCTGCTGCGCGTCGCCATAGCGCGAGGCGAGGCTGGTCGGGTTCTTGCGCATCAGCCGCGCAACGGCCGCCTGGCCCTGCATATAGGCGGCAATCTTGATGCGCATCATGTCATGCCGCTGCTGCAGCGCCGACGGGTCGACGGCGTTGACGAAAGGGCTTTGCTTGACGAGCGCTTCGAGGTTGGCGATGCGTTCCTGCGGCATCGGATGGCTGATGCGGTAGGGGTCGACCTGGGTGCCGGCCAGCGACAGCGCGCTCTGGAAGCGACCGAAGGTCTTGAGCATGCCCATGCCGGACTGGCCGGTGGCGTTCAGATAGGTGATCGCCGAGCGGTCGGCGGTGATCTCTTCGGTGCGCTGATAGGCAAGGATGCTGCGCTGTGCCATCTCGCCGCCGCCAGCGGCAACCCCCATGCCGGCGCCCGCCAGGCCGCGGCTGTTGGTGGTGGCGCCGGCAACCATGGCGCCGGCGCCGAGCAGCGTGGCGATGATGGCCATGGTCTTGGCGCGGTCGAGCTGGTCGCGCAATTTCTGCTGGTGTCCGCCGGCGATATGGCCGGCCTCGTGCGCGATAACGCCGATGATCTCGTTCGGCGTTTCGGCGGTCACCAGCGCGCCGGTGTTGATGAACAGGCGCCGTCCGGTGACGAAGGCGTTGAAACTTTGATCGTTGACCAGGACGATGTCGATTCCGTCATTGGCAAGCCCCGCCGCCTTGAAGATCGGCCGGGCATAGTCACGCACCAGCGCCTCGATCTCGGCGTCGCGCACCACCGGTACGCCTTGCGCGAGGGCGCTGACCGAGCTTGAGGCGGCGACAGTCGCTGCAAGCAGAAGCGTCGCGAAGCCGCGCACGGTTCGGCTGAGAGATTTCGATTTGCCAATCAATGGTCGGGGTCGGCTCAACATAGGTCCACTTGGTAGACGAGCGGGCGAAAGATGAAAAGTCGGCGCCGGTAACTTCCTGCGTGCTTGTGATCCCCACATCAATCGGGCATTTGTGCGGCGCTGCCCTTGAACTGGGGCAGTTCAAGGACAAGTCCACGACGGTTTGTGTCCGGGATTTCGCCGAATAAGGGCAGTTGGAAGAGGTCAAATGGTCGTTTCGCTTTCGCGCCGGGGGGAAGTCGAGCCGTTCCACGCCATGGATATCCTGGCCGAAGCGAACCGGCTGAAGGCCACAGGCGTGCCCGTAGTGTCGATGGCTGTCGGCCAGCCATCCGACCCCGCGCCGGTAGGCGTCCGCGCGGCGGCAGCCGCGGCTCTGAGACACGGCCGCATCGGCTACACCGACGCTTTGGGTCTGGCTAACCTGCGCAAGGCGATAGCCGCGCACTATGGCGAGCATTACGGAATCGACGTCGCGCCGTCGCGCGTTGCGGTCACGACCGGCTCGTCGGCCGCCTTCAACCTGGCTTTCTTGGCGATGTTCGATCCGGGCGACCGCGTCGCCATCGCCGCGCCCGGCTATCCTGCCTACCGCAACATCATGGCCGCGCTCGGCATCGAGATCGTCGAGATCGAGCTCGGCTCGGATGCCTACCTGCATGCCGAGCACCTGAAGGCCGCGTATCGCGAGAAGCCGCTGAAAGGCGTGCTGTTCGCCAGCCCCGCCAATCCGACCGGCGCGGTGATTCCGGCGGACGAACTTGCGGCGCTGGTGAGGACGGCTGAGGAACTCGGCATCGCCGTGATCTCGGACGAAATCTACCACCGGCTGGCCTACGCGGCGCCCGATGTCACCGCGCTGGCGCATGGCGCCGGCGTCACCGTGATCAACTCCTTCTCGAAATACTATTGCATGACCGGCTGGCGCGTTGGCTGGATGGTGCTGCCCGAAGAACTGGTGCGGCCGGTCGAGCGTGTCGCCCAGAGCCTCTACATCTCGCCGCCGGAATTGTCGCAGGTCGCCGCGATCGAGGCTTTCAAGGCAACGGAGGAATTGGAAAAGGTGAAGGCGCGCTATGCCTGGAACCGCGATCTTCTGATGCAGCGGTTGCCGGAACTCGGCTTCGCGCTCGCCGCACCGATGGACGGCGCCTTCTATGCTTTCTGCGACGTCACCCGCCACACCAATGACAGCATGGCTTTCGCGCGCAAAATGCTTGCCGAGGCGCATGTCGCGGCGACGCCCGGCCGCGATTTCGACCCGCTGCAGGGGCACCGCACCATGCGCTTTTCCTATGCCGCCAGCCATGACGACATGGTCGAGGCGCTGGCGCGCATCGAACGCTGGCTGAAATAGCAGCCATGCCGGAACTCGAACAAGCATTGGCCGAAGTGGCCGCCGAAATGGCGGAGCGTACAGATCGCGGCGAGGTGGCGACTTACATCCCGCAGCTCGGCAAGGTCGATCCGAAGAAATTCGGCCTCGCCGCCGTGACCAATGATGGCCGCGTCATCCTTGCCGGCGACGCCGATCAGCCCTTTTCGATCCAGAGCGTCTCGAAAGTCTTCGCCCTGACGCTAGCTCTGGGCAAGGTCGGCGACGCGCTCTGGCACCGCGTCGGCCGCGAGCCGTCCGGCAATCCGTTCAACTCGATCGTCCAACTCGAGCATGAGAACGGCATCCCGCGCAATCCATTCATCAATGCCGGCGCCATCGTCGTCTCCGATGTTTTGCTCGCCGGCCATCAGCCGCGCGAGGCGATCGGCGAAATCCTGCGCTTCATCCAGTTCCTCGCCGATGACGAGACGATCATCATCGACCGCGACGTGGCGGCATCCGAGCGGGCCACCGGCTACCGCAACTTCGCCCTGGCCAACTATATGAAATCCTTCGGCAATCTGCATCATGAGCCGGAGCTGGCGCTGGGCGTCTATTTCCATCATTGCGCGATTGCCATGAGTTGCCGCCAGCTTGCCATGGCCGGCCGCTTCCTCGCCAATGGCGGCAGGAACCCGGCGACCGGACATTCCGTCGTGTCGGCTGAACGGGCCCGCCGCATCGGCGCGCTGATGCTGACCTGCGGCCATTATGACGGCTCCGGCGATTTCGCCTTCCGCGTCGGCATTCCCGGCAAAAGCGGCGTCGGCGGCGGCATCCTTGGCATCGTGCCGGGCGTGGCTTCGCTGGCGGTGTGGTCGCCCGGCCTCAATGAGAACGGCAACTCCAAGCTCGGCTCCATCGCCCTGGAGAAGCTCGCCCGGATGATGAACTGGTCGATCTTCGCGCCTTAAAAAGCAATTCCAGGAAAAGTGTAGAGCGGTTTTCCGTCCGGAATTGCTCAGGCGAAAACCAACTCCAGGAAAAGTGCGCGGCGGTTTCCGTAGGAAACTGTGCGGAGGCCATCGGAGAAATGAAAAATCCCGCGCCGGACGCGGCGCGGGACTTTTAAAAGATCAGTCTAACGATCTGAAAGGTTTAGAAAAAACCCTTGCGCTGCCACCAGCCGGCGCGCTTCGGCTTGTCCTCGGTCTTCTTGGCCTCATCGGACACGTTCGAGGACACGACCGGAACAACCGGCGCGTCGATCGGCTGCTGCTTGCGCCGCGTCGGATGGGCATTGGCCGCAGCCTCCGCCTCGGGCGCCGCCGCGGCAGCTGCCGGCTCGGCAGCCACGGGCGCGACCTGGGCTTCGGCTACAGGTTCGGACACCGTCTCGGCCACGGTTTCCTCGGCTGCCTTCTTAGCCCTCGAACGGCGGGGCTTCTTCGGCTTTTCGACCGCCTCGGCATCGTCATTGGCCGCAGCGGGAGCGACAGGCTCTTCCGCCGGAGCCGCTATTGCCGGCTCGCTAACCGCGTCCTCGCCTTGCGCCGCTTCACCCTCGATGTCGCTAACAGCTTCGCCGGCAACGGCCTCTGAGGCTTCGTCCTCGCGGCGGTTGCGTTTGCCGCCGCGCTTCCCGCGCCGGCGCTTCTTGCCGGAACCGTCGTCGGCAGCGGCCGCCACGGCGTCGCCGCCGGCGGTCACCTCCTCGACGGCCTCTTCTGTCGCATCGTCATCGGCTTCGCCAGCTTCCGTCGATGCAGCCTCGGCATCGCCGTTGTGCTCACGGTCGCGATCCCTGCCGCCGCGCCGCCGCCGGCGCTTGCGGCGCTTGCGATCGCGGCCTTCGCCGTCCTCGGACCGCTGCTGCTGGCCCTGCTGCGGATGGCGCGGCTGTTCGGCCTGGACCGAAACTTCCTCTTCCTCTTCGGCGACGATCTCGTCTTCGGGCTCTTCCGGCTCGGCATAGGCCGGCAGGCTGCGCACCTCGACAAAGCCCTCCGGCTTCTCGGCAATTGCGCCGCGGAAGATCGCGTAGTGCTGGGTGCCGAGGGTTTCGTCAGCCTCGATCGTGATCGTCAGACCGAAGCGGGCTTCGAGCTCCACAAGATTGGCGCGCTTGTGGTTGAGTACATAGAGCGCGGTCGCCGACGGCGTGCGCACGATGATATGGCTGCGCGAATCCTTGAGCAGGAATTCCTCGATCGCCCGCACCACCATCAGCGCCACGGAGGAATCGGATCGCACATGGCCCGTGCCGCCGCAATGCGGGCAGGGCTTCATGGTCGATTCCAGCACGCTGGCGCGGATGCGCTGGCGCGACATTTCCATCAGGCCGAAATGCGAGATTCGGCCGACCTGGATACGGGCGCGGTCGTTCTTGAGGTGATCCTTCAACCGCTTCTCGACGGAGCGGTTGTTACGGTTCTCCTCCATGTCGATGAAGTCGATGACGATGAGGCCGGCAAGGTCGCGCAGCCTCAACTGGCGCGCGACTTCCTCGGCCGCTTCCAGGTTGGTGTGGAGCGCGGTCTCCTCGATCGAATGCTCCTTGGTGGAGCGGCCGGAGTTGACGTCGATCGAAACCAGTGCCTCTGTCTGGTTGATGATGATGTAGCCGCCGCTCTTCAGCGTCACCTGCGGCTGCAGCATGCGGTCGAGCTGCGCCTCGATGCCGTTGCGCACGAAGATCGGCGTCGTGTCGCGGAACGGCTGAACCACCTTGGCGTGGCTCGGCATCAGCATGCGCATGAAGTCCTTGGCCTCGCGATAGCCGTCCTCGCCGGAGACCAGGATTTCGTCGATGTCCTTGTTGTAGAGGTCGCGCACCGAGCGCTTGATCAGGCTGCCTTCCTCATAGACCAAGGCAGGGGCGGAGGACTGCAGCGTCAGGTTGCGGACGTTTTCCCACAGCCGCATCAGATATTCGTAGTCGCGCTTGATCTCCGCCTTGGTGCGGCTTTCACCGGCGGTGCGCAGGATGACGCCCATGCCCTGCGGCACGTCGAGGTCGGACACGACCTCCTTCAGCCGCTTGCGGTCCTGGGCATTGGTGATCTTGCGCGAGATGCCGCCACCGCGCGCCGTGTTCGGCATCAGCACCGAGTAGCGACCGGCAAGCGAAAGATAGGTGGTAAGCGCTGCGCCCTTGTTGCCGCGCTCTTCCTTGACCACCTGCACCAGCAGGATCTGGCGGCGCTTGATGACTTCCTGGATCTTGTACTGGCGGCGCACCGGCTTGCGGCGGTTGCGGATTTCCTCGAGCGCGTCTTCAGCGCCGACCGATTCGACCTCGTGCTCGTCCGAATGCGAGGCCGAGACATCCTCCAGCATGCCGCGATCATCGTCGCTGGCTGCGGCTTCGCCACTCTGCTCGGGCTGATCGGTCTGCGGGACCGCCTCGGAAACCACGTCTGCCTCGATGTTTGCGGCAATCGAGGTGGGGCCACCTTCCGATGGCTTGCCATCCTCGTCATTCCCTGCTGCGGATTCTTCAGCCGTTTCCGACGCGACTTCGACGGCTTCGGAAACTGTTTCGGCATTTTCTGCCGGGGCATCGGCGGTCTCGCCGCCAGCTTCCTCGTTCCAGGCAGCCTCGGCTGCGGTTTCGTCAGCTGCCGCGGCTTCAGCCGGGCTTTCCCCATTTTCCGAGGAAGCGTGCTTGTGCTCGCCACGGTCGCGGTTCTTGCCGCCGCGCCGACGGCTGCGCCGGCCGCCGCGGTCGCGCGCCTGCTGCTCTTCGCCGTTCTCGGCTTCCTCGTCGTCTTCGTCCTCTGCCTCCTGCGCTTCGGCGCGCAACAGAGCCTGACGGTCGGCGACCGGGATCTGATAGTAATCGGGGTGAATTTCACTGAAGGCGAGAAAACCGTGACGGTTGCCGCCATATTCGACAAAGGCTGCCTGGAGGGAAGGTTCGACCCGGGTTACGCGGGCCAGGTAGATGTTTCCTTTGAGCTGCTTCTTGTCCTGGGATTCAAAGTCGAATTCTTCGATGCGGTTACCGCGAACGACAACAACGCGTGTTTCCTCCGGGTGGGAGGCGTCTATTAGCATCTTGTTGGGCATTATTTTGTTTCCTGTCGGCAGCCGATGGCCGCAGCTGGCGTGGCAGAGCCCGCCGCTGTGCGCCAATACTTGTGTGCTTGCCGGATAATTGAATGTCCGCCGGCCGCCGCTTGAGCGCAATGGCGGTGCCGCCCGCAGCCATTATGGCGCGGTTTGATGCGGACCTTTCCATGATTGCGCTTGAAGCCATCGGCACCCAGCAGAACCTTTTGAACCAAAGCCCGGACTTGAGCCGGACCAGCTTGTTTGCTCACAAAGAGCCGGCGCGGGGCAAACCCGGCCGTTTTCCTCACGCAAGCGATTCCCCCGCCACGAGGGCACGCCTGCGAAAATCGTCGCGACCACCTGAGCCTGGAAGGGTAAAGGAGCCGCCTTTGCATCCGACCTTTGGCAGGAAACTGCTAAGGCGAGCGGTTCCAGGATTGCAGTGATCCAACGTCGCTTTTATGATTTGGCGGGATGGAAGGCAACCCCGATTTCGGATGCCGGCAAAAAGCGCTTCCGCAGGGGAAGGCGCCTTCGTCCCACTCCATGAAAGGCTTGGTTAACCTTCTCTGAATACCAATCGTTAATCGAGTTGGTGGCTGACAGGCACTCTGCGAGAAGACCGGGCGCAATGCGTCAAACCGGGAGCGACTGGAAAGAGATGGGACTGGCAGGCACCGCAGACAAGAGGGGTGGGGCCGCGGCGCATTTCCCGCGCGTGGCCTGGGCTGCCTTGCTGCTGGCGGTCCTGTTCTGTTTCACAGCCGCAGCGCGTGCCGACGCCGTGCTTGGCGCGACCGGCTACAAGATGGCCGGCGACGCCACCAAGATGCGCATCGTCGTGAACTTCGACCGCGAGCCGGACGTCAAATGGTTCTTGCTGCGCGGTCCCAATCGCCTGGTTGTCGATCTGCCGCGAACGCGATTCGCTCTCGACACCAAGGATGTGAAGCCGCGTGGCCTTGTGCGGGCTGTCCGCTATGGCGATCAGGGACATGGTTCGCGCCTGATCCTCACCGGTAAGGGCCCCTTCGCGGTCGACAAGCTCGACGTGCTCAAGAACGACGACGGCAACGGCTACCGCATTGCCATCGATATGTCGGCCGCCTCGGAGCGGGAGTTCGACGATGCTCTGGCCAACCAGGCGCTGACGACAGGTTCGACGGTTTCCACCGAAAAAGGCGAACGGGTCGGCACCGGACCGGTCTCGGCGCCCGGCCATCGCTTCACGGTGGTTATCGACCCGGGCCATGGTGGTGTCGACGGCGGCGCCGAAAGCTCCGCCGGCACAATCGAGAAGGACGTCACGCTGGCTTTTGCCAAGGAACTGCGCGACAAGCTGGCCGCGGTCGGCAAATACGATGTCTATATGACGCGCGACAACGACGTTTACCTGCCGCTCGATGAGCGCGTGCGCATCGCCCGCCAGCACGAGGCCGACCTGCTGATCTCGATCCATGCCGATACGATCGCCGTCAAAGGTCTTCGCGGCGCCACCGTCTACACGCTGTCGGATAAAGCATCCGACCCCGAAGCCCAGGCGCTCGCCGATCGCGAAAACCTGTCCGACCAGTTCGCCGGGATGAAGATCGAGGATGAAAACAAGGAAGTCACCGACATCCTGATCGACCTGATCCGCCGTGAAACCCATGGTTTCTCGATGAGCTTCGCCCATACGCTGGTCGGCCAGCTGTCGAGCAGCGTCGGCCTCATCAACAACCCGCAGCGTGCGGCCGGCTTCAGGGTGCTCAAGGCTCCGGACGTGCCGTCCGTTCTGGTCGAGCTTGGCTACCTCTCCAACGCCAGGGACGAGGCGCAACTGCTCAACGCCGACTGGCGCGGCAAGGCGGCCCAAAGCATAACCAACGCCATTGCCCTGTTTGCCGCCGCCAAGGCAGGAACCGCGACAGGCGGCTGACCGGCCGCACCCGTTCACAACCGCCGGACGTCTACAACCACAAGCAGCGTTGCATGACGACAACACCCGGCGTTATTATTCGGCAGCCGAGTCCTCAAATTTCGCGCTGCCGTATTTTGTCCACATGGTCGCGACATGGGTTTTTGATTGCGGATTGGGACCGCCCCGGGAAGCTTGCGCGACTGTCGGCTTCGTTTAGGAAATTCCCGAACCTCGGACTGGAGCGGGCATGATTCGTCTCATCGGCTATTTCTTTGGCATCGGCACGACGCTGGCGCTGCTGGTGGCGGCCGGCCTTGCCATCTACATCAGCCAGCTGACGAAGGACCTGCCCGATTACGAGGTTCTGGCCAAATACGAACCGCCGGTGACGACACGCATTCATGCCTCCGACGGCGCGCTGATGGCCGAATATGCGCGCGAGCGGCGTCTCTATCTGCCGATCCAGGCAATCCCCGACCGCGTCAAGGCCGCCTTCATGTCGGCCGAGGACAAGAACTTCTACAACCATCCCGGCATCGATATCACCGGCCTTGGCCGCGCCATCGTCGTCAACCTGCAGAATTTCGGCTCGGGCCGGCGGCAGGTCGGCGCTTCGACGATCACGCAGCAGGTGGCGAAGAACTTCCTGCTCAGCTCCGACCAGACCTATGAGCGCAAGATCAAGGAGATGATCCTGGCCTTCCGCATCGAGCAGGCCTATTCGAAGGACCGCATCCTCGAGCTCTACCTCAACGAAATCTTCTTCGGCTTCGGCGCCTATGGCGTCGCGGGTGCCGCGCTCACCTATTTCGACAAGTCGGTCAACGAGCTGACTGTCGCCGAAGCGGCCTATCTCGCCTCGCTGCCGAAGGGCCCAAGCAATTACCATCCCTTCAAGCACGCGGACCGCGCGCTGGAGCGCCGCAACTGGGTCATCGACCAGATGGTCGAGAATGGCTACGTCACCCGCGAGGAAGGCGACAAGGCCAAGGCCGAACCGCTCGGCGTGACGCTGCGCCGCAACGGCTCCTATCTGTTTGCCGGCGAGTATTTCACCGAGGAAGTCCGCCGCCAGATCATCGCCCGCTATGGCGAGAATGCGCTCTACGAGGGCGGTCTGTCGGTGCGCACCACGCTTGATCCCAAGATCCAGCTTATCGCTCGCAAGTCGTTGCAGAGCGGCCTGCTCAAATACGACATGCTGCGCGGCTATCGCGGACCGGTGACGCATATCGACGTTTCCGGCGACTGGGGCGTGCCGCTCGGCAATGTGAAAGGCCTCGAGGACGTGCCGGAATGGAGTTTGGCCGTCGTGCTCGACAGTTCAGCCGATGGCCTGACCATCGGCCTGCAGCCGACGCGCCAGGCCTCCGGCGATCTCGTCAAGGAGCGCGTCCAGGGAACCGTCAGCAAGGACGACATGGGTTTCGCCATGCGCCACTTCGTCAACGGCAAGTCCGTGAGGGCGAAGTCTCCGGCGGAAGTGCTGGAACCCGGAGATGTGGTCTTCGTGCAGAAGAATGACGGATCCGACAACACCTACATGCTGCGCCAGGTGCCGGAGGTCGAGGGCGGCCTCGTCGCCATGGATCCGCATACCGGCCGCGTGCTCGCGATGGTCGGCGGCTTCTCCTACGCGCAGTCCGAGTTCAACCGCGCGACCCAGGCGATGCGCCAGCCCGGCTCCTCGTTCAAGCCGATCGTCTATTCGGCGGCGCTCGACAACGGCTATACGCCGGCCTCGGTGATCATGGACGGCCCGATCACCATCCAGAGCGGCAACACCACCTGGACGCCGAAGAACTATGACGGCACGGTCGCTGGTCCGGCCACCCTGCGCTCCGGCATCGAGAAGTCGCGCAACCTGATGACCGTGCGGCTGGCCAACGACATGGGCATGAAACTGGTCGTCGAATATGCCGAGCGTTTTGGCGTCTACGATCATCTGGCGCCCTACCTACCGATGGCGCTGGGCTCCGGCGAAACCACGGTCATGCGCATGGTGTCGGCCTATTCGATCATGGCCAATGGCGGCAAATCGATCAAACCGTCACTGATCGACCGCATCCAGGATCGCTACGGCAAGACGGTGTTCAAGCAGGACGAGCGCGGCTGCGAAGGCTGCAACGCCACCGAGTGGAAGAACCAGGCCGAGCCGGAGCTGGTCGATAATTCCGAGCAAGTGCTCGATCCGATGACAGCCTACCAGATCACCTCGATGATGGAGGGCGTCGTCCAGCGCGGCACCGGCGCCACCATCGGCGAGCTCGGTCGCCACATCGCTGGCAAGACCGGCACGACCAACGACGAGAAGGACGCCTGGTTCATCGGCTTCACGCCGAACCTCGTTGTCGGCCTCTATATGGGCTATGACACGCCGCGCGGCCTGGGCCACGGCGCCACAGGCGGCGGCCTAGCGGCCCCGATCTTCAAGGATTTCATGCGCGTTGCGCTCGACGGCAAGCCGAATACCGACTTCCAGGTTCCGGACGGCATGAAGCTGATCGCAATCAACCGCAAGACCGGCATGCGCGCCGTCGAAGGCGATCCGAACACCATCATCGAGGCGTTCAAGCCCGGCACCGGCCCGGCCGACAGCTACTGGGTGATCGGCATGGGCGCCGATGGCTCGAACGGTTCCGGCGGGGCGCTGTCGCCACAGGCCAACCAGGCCATCCAGGACGGCGGCGGCGGGCTTTACTGACGTCTTGCATTCTCGAATGGGCCGGCGAGAAACCGCCGGCCCATTTCGCTTTACAGGCGTCGATGCCGTGCCTATGTATCGCGCCTATCCCGCAAAAGACCGAAAAAACAGGACTGAACGAAAAGCCATGCGCGCGGAAACGCTCAACATTGTCGACGAGATCAGGCAGGCGATAACCCTGCTGAGGAGGCATCTTTGACTGGGATCAGGCCGTAAAGCGGCTTGAATACCTGAATTTACGCGCCGAGGATTCCAGCCTCTGGAACGATCCGACCGAAGCGCAGAAGCTGATGCGGGAGCGCCAGGAGCTGGAAGATGGCATTGCCGCCGTCAAGGGAATGACGCAGGCGCTGGAAGACAATATCGGCCTGATCGAGCTCGGCGAGGAAGAGGGCGACGAAGGCGTCATCGCGGAAGCGGAGGCAGCGCTGCGCTCGATGCAGGGCGAGGCGAAGGCCCGCCAGGTCGAGACGCTGCTTTCCGGCGAAGCCGACGCCAACGACACCTATCTCGAAGTCCATGCCGGCGCCGGCGGCACCGAGAGCCAGGACTGGGCCTCGATGCTCCTGCGCATGTACACGCGCTGGGCCGAGCGCCGTCGCTTCAAGGTCGAGGTGCTGGAAGTCCACGATGGCGAAGAGGCCGGCATCAAGTCCGCCACGTTGCTGATCAAGGGCCACAACGCCTATGGCTGGCTGAAGACCGAATCCGGCGTCCACCGCCTGGTGCGCATTTCGCCCTATGACAGCAATGCGCGCCGCCATACGTCCTTCTCGAGCATCTGGGTTTATCCAGTCGTCGATGACAAGATCGAGATCGACGTCTCTGAATCGGACGTGCGCATCGACACCTATCGCTCGTCCGGTTCGGGCGGCCAGCACGTCAACACGACGGACTCGGCGGTCCGCATCACCCATATCGCCACCGGCATTGCGGTCGCCTGCCAGGCCGAACGCTCGCAGCACAAGAACAAGGCCAAGGCCTGGGAAATGCTGCGCTCACGCCTCTACGAGGAAGAGTTGAAGAAGCGTGAAGCGGTGGCCAATGCCACCGAGGCGTCGAAGAGCGACATCGGCTGGGGTCACCAGATCCGTTCCTATGTGCTGCAGCCCTACCAGCTGGTGAAGGATCTGCGCACCGGCGTTGAAAGCACCTCGCCGTCAAGCGTGCTCGACGGCGACCTCGACGAGTTCATGGAAGCTTCGCTATCGCATCGCATCGAAGGCGGCGCCGGTGAAGCGGTCGCTGACCTCGACTAGGATATGCTGATGTTCAGGTCAGGCCGGTCCGCAAATCGCTGCGACTTGCGCTTCCGGTTCTCACCGACCCTGTGTCTGCTCGGTTGTCGGAAACCAGCCATTTTCGGGCCGGCGTGATTCCGACACCTGTGCCTCGCAACCGTGGAGGAAGCCGGTGACTCGCACCCTTGCAGGAAAATGCTTCTGCGGCGCCGTCCACTATGATGTGGCCGACGCGTTCGCTTACGCGGCGAACTGCCATTGCTCGAACTGCCGGCGAACGACGGGGTCGGCGTTCAAGCCCTTCGCCGGTATCGAGCGCTACAAGTTCCGTCTCACCGCGGGCGATGACAAGTTGCTGATCTTCGGTGACGAGACAGGTCATGACGCCCATTGCGGGCAATGCGGCTCGCTCATCTATTCATTGGTGCGTGAGGGCGCCTACGTCCATATCGCCATGGGGACGTTGACGGACGATCCAAGCATTCGCTCGACTGCACATATCTTCGTCGGTTCCAAGGCGCCTTGGTTCACGATTACAGACGATCTGCCGCAATATCGTGAACATGTCGACGGCTGACGGCCGGAACCTCGGTGGGCGGAACTTCGTTCTTAGGCACCCTGGTCGCAGGCCTGTCGTTTGGTTCTCAACGAGCAAGTCTGCGCTCTTTTCGTGGCCGAAGCTTAAGCCCGGGCGCGCTACGATGGCGCGCCCACTTCTTGCGCCGGCCACGGAATCAGCTCAGCATTCGGGCTGTGGGATAGAAGCATTGACGGCCGGACGCGGCATCACTGCGCCTGACGATCCGGCCACTGGGAAGATACGTTCTTGGAACGGGCAAGCGAAAACGCTTGATGCTCGAAAGGAACGCTTCGATGTCTGCTGCCATATCAAGATCGGCCCAAGCCGTTCGACCGGCTGGCCGACTTTTATTTTCCCTGCTTGCGGTCGAGATGATCGCCGCGCTGACGGCGACAGCCACTGCGCATGAGGCGCAACCCACGGCGGCCATGCCACAAGGCTGGAAATATCCCTTTGCCTGCTGCGCCAACTACGATTGCAAGGAGGTGCCGCAGTCGTCGATCAGCGAGCGGCCCGAAGGCTATGTCATAAAAGGCACGGGCGAGGTGGTGGCCTATGCCGACAAGCGGGTCAAGAACTCGCCCGACGGCGAGTACCATTGGTGCGCGCATCAGGCCGGGCTCGATGCAGGTAAGACAATCTGCCTGTTCGTGCCACCGCCCTCCTACTAGACGTCGCGACCAGACACCAAGCGCGAGAGAACTTCGAGCACGCAGGATATCTGCCGAAGCTGCTGACAGATGGTTGTCAGGGTCGCTTTCTTATGTTGCCTTGCCGCCAGCGGGAATTCCGGCGTGGCGGCGGGCAACGGAGAGGTGATTCTGATGACAATCAAGGGAAGCTGCCACTGCAAGGCGACGACGTTCGAGGTTTCGGAAGCGCCGCAGACTGTGACGCAATGCACATGCTCCTTCTGCTCCAAGCGCGGGTCGTTATGGGCCTATTATGTGCCGCCGCAATTCAAGCTTACGAGCCCTCCAGGGAACGTCTCCTTCTATCGCTGGGGCTCGAAGACCGTAAAGCACGGTTTCTGCGCTACATGCGGCTGCGGCACCTTCACTGAAACGCCTGACTGGTCGACCGGGAAGCCGGATTTCGACAACCCGAAGATCAGCGTCAATTCGCGCCTGTTCGACGATTTCGACCTGGACAAGGTCGAGGTGGTGGTCATCGACGGCAAGAATTTGTGGTAGGCGGGCGAGGTCGGCCGCCGAAACTCCGCTGGCCGCATTCCTGTTCCGTTTTTCGCCGCATTTTATGTTACAAAGCAGCGGAAGGGCTGATTTGGCGCGGCTGCAAAGGCCGCGAATTGGAGAGGGACCAATCCGATGAAGAAGACTGTGCTCGTCGCCGTGGCGACGGCTCTGCTGGTGAGTGCCTGCACCACCACCGATCCGTATACCGGCGACCAGAAAATCTCGAATACGGCGGCCGGCGCCGGCCTTGGCGCGCTGGCAGGCGCCAGCCTTGGTCTGCTCGCCGGCGGCAATGATCGCCGCAACGCACTGATCGGCGCCGGCATCGGCGCGCTCGCCGGTGGCGCGATCGGCGCGACGATGGACCAGAACGAGGCCGAGCTTCGCCGTCAGCTGCAGGGCACTGGCGTCAGCGTCACCCGCAGCGGCGACCAGATCATCCTCAACATGCCGTCCGACATCACCTTCAACGTGGACCAGGATGCCGTTAAGCCGGGCTTCTATCCGGTGCTGAATTCGGTCGCGCTGGTGCTGAAGAAGTTCCGCCAGACCACGGTGGACGTCTTCGGCCACACCGATTCGACCGGCGGCGACGAGCACAATTTCGACCTGTCGCAACGCCGCGCGCTGGCCGTCGCCAACTACCTGTCCGGCCAGGGCGTCGACCAGCGCCGCTTCGCCGTCACCGGCTTCGGCAAGACCCGCCCGATCGCATCCAATGCGACGGCCGTCGGCCGCGAGCAGAACCGGCGCGTCGAAATCCAGCTGTCGCCGCTCACCTGACAAGGCGGCACCAACATGAAACGGCCCCGGTCTGGGGCCGTTTCTGTTTGAATCTCTTCCAGTCAAAAAAGCGATCACGCGACTTCCACCGCTTGCCGGGCCAGTTCCCGAATGAAGCCTCGCAGCGAACGCGGCTCGCGACCGAGCACGGCGCGCAACGTCAGACTGTTTCCGCCAAGGCCGTATTTGGCATAGTGGTCATGGACTTTGGCCAAGAGCTGCTTTTGGCGGTCGCTGTAGGGAAGGCCGACATTTGCCGCCCATTCGCCAAATGTCGGCTCGCCGGCATCTATGGGGCGACCAAGCTCCTCAGCCATCATCGAAACGATCTCAACGCGGCTATGCATGCCGTCGGCGCATAATTCGAGCGAGGCATAGGACAATCGCGCTTCGGTCAACGCGATGGCCGCCACCTCGGCGACATCGCGGTAGTCGACACGCGCCACCTTCGCGGTCTTTGGAAACGGCTCCGAGAAGACGCCATGCTCGACGACCGATGGCCAGGCGGCTGCGATATTCTGCATGAAATTGGCAGGGTGCAGAATGGTGTAATCCATGTTCGTCGAAAAGAGAGCGTCTTCGACAGGCACCTTGCTGGCATGGTTTTTCAGCTTTGCATTGGTGGGCTGGATCACCGACGAGAAAACGAACTTCCGAACGCCTGCCTCCGCCGCCGACTCGACCATGGCGACACCCATGGCCGCTTCATCGGGTGCAAAGGCCGGGCCAATGTGGAAGACGCCGTCTATGCCCTCAAGGGCGGTTTCGAGGCTTTGACGATTGCGCAGATCTCCAATCGCGACCTCGGATGCTCCGACCTGCCGCGCCTTCCCTGCATCCGCGGAGTCGCGGATGAGCGCTCGAACCTTGGCATTGCGGCGAACCAGCTCAGGCACGACAAGCCCGGCAAACCGGCCTGTGGCGCCTACTACCAGGACGGTTGGATTGGATTCTTGCATGACAATTCCCTTCCATCGATCTGTTCCGGGACCTCCGGTAGGGAAGAAATATTAAGTCATGAATTTCGTTACAATCAGTCGATATTGCGATATGTTCTCTCGCGATTCGGGATAATCCATGAAGACAATCCATGAACCGGATAGATGATCTTGAGGCCTTTATTGCAATCGTCGAGCACGGAAGCCTGACGGCTGCCGCGCGCCGTACGAAGCGCTCGCTGCAGGCGATAAGCCGGTCCCTGGCGACGCTGGAGGAAGCCATCGGGGTCGAACTGGTGCACAGAACGACGCGCAGTTCGACACCGAGTGAAGCCGGAGCGACGTTTTTTCGCCGCATCAAGCCGGCGGTCGACCAGATCAACGAAGCAAAACTTCAAGCGGCCAACCAGCGGTTGGAGCCATCAGGGATACTGCGCATAAGCGCGCCGGTTCTGTTCGGCCCGGACTTTCTCGTCCCGATCATTGCCGAATACATGCGGATATACCCTCGGGTCGAGGTTGACCTCCAGCTTTCCGACGGCTTCGTCGATCTTGGTGCAGAGGGCGTCGATTTGGCGATACGGATTGGCGATTTGCCGGATTCCAGCTTGCGGGCGAAGCGCCTGGGGGCGTTGCGGCGCGTTGTCTTCGGCGCGCCTTCCTATTTTGTACAGCGCGACCGACCGGCCCATCCCTTCGACTTGAACGAGCACAATTGCCTCATTCGAAACGCTGACGGGCGCCCGAGTGAATGGATGTTCCGGATTGAAGGACAGCCTCGGACCGTGAAGGTCACGGGCACTTTCCGATCCAATCTCATGACCTCGATCTATGCCGCCGCAATCCAGGGACTGGGTTTGGGCTACTCGCCGCTTTGGCAGATCAGGCATCTGGTGGACAACGGTCGCGTCGAACTGGTCTTGACGGAGTTCGAGCCGTTGCCGGTGCCGATACATGCGCTGTGGCAGGAAGGCAGGTCTTCTTCGGCCAAGGTTCGCGCGTTTCTGGACATGACGGCGGCCGGGCTGGAGCTCAAGAACCTGTAGCGCTTCGATTTCAGACGTAACCAGGTTCCGCCCTGCTGAAATCGCTGCGTAACGCGGCTCTCCGATATCGAGGCACGACGGTTGAAATCGCCGCCGATCCGCCTCGATCGGTGTTCGCCGTCCATGGCGGCACCGCTCGAGGTCAGCCGAAAGAAGGAGGTATCAATGGCTCACAGACACCCTTTCGCAGCCCTCGGCATGGCTATTCCAAAATCGCGGAAAGGATTAGCATCGATGCTGTTCCAAAGGGGACAGGGCGGTACAACCGGCCGCGCAATCAGCATCTTCCGCCCCGGTCTTGCACGGCCAGATAAAACATGTGGGAGGAATGCATGACAAGAACAGCTCGCCTCGGGCGCTGCGGCGTCCTCGTTTTGGCAGGTCTTATCGGCACTTGGCTCGGCACCGCCGCGGCGCAGGCCGAGGACGCCGGCAAGGCCGACATCGAAGCCTTGAAGAAATCGCTGGCCAAGTATGAAGACTATACGGCCGCCGTGCGCGACCTCTATTTGTCGACCGTCGGTTGCGTCCATTACGCTGGCGAAAAGGTAGCCGGCACCATGTACTATCCGAAGGGCGCCATGGGTATCCATTTCGTCAACGTTCCGAGCATCGGCAGACCGCTCGACCCGATGAAACCCAACGTCCTGATCTACGAGCCGACCAAAAAGGGCTTGAAACTGGTCGGCGTGGAATGGCTGATGCCGCTGACGCCGGACACCAAGGAGGCTCCGACTCTGTTTGGCCAGAAATTCATGGGGCCGATGGAGGGGCACTATCCGCTCATCCCGAGGGAGTTCGTCCACTATGATCTTCACGCCTGGCTGTTCAGGGACAATCCGAACGGCATGTTCAGTCCGACGAACCCGAACGTGAAATGCACCAAGGCCGATTTCCCGATGCTGGAGAAGCCGACCAAGATGATGCCCGGACCGATGTAGGGCAGGGTAAGCGAGGAGCGCATAATGAAAGCGGCCCCGTTTGGGGCCGCTTTTATTTCTGCCTTTGCCGGTCTGAGATCAGACCTTCGCGACGATCCGCATGAAAGCCGGCATGTCGTCGCCGAAGCCGACGGTCGCGTCGTCTTCTTCCTGACGATGGCGGCCGGGCCGGTCGCGCTGCGGCCGGGCGTCGCCGCGCTGCTCGTGGCGGTTGCTCGGGCCCTTGCGTTCGTTCTCGGAACGGATCGCGTCCTTGCGGGCGCGGCGTTCGGCAATATCGGCCACTTCGGCGACAGGCTGCTCGTCACTCACGGTCTCGGGCGTTTCGTCGCGCTTCGGATGACGGTCCTTCTTGCGCTCGCCCCGGTCCTTGCGGTCCTCGTCCTTGCGGCCGGCGCGACGCGGCGCGCCGCGGCCACGGCGCGGCGCCTCCTCGCCCTCGCTTTCGGTTACGGTCGACAGGTCGCCGTCATGCCATTCGATCTTGGTGCCGATCAGCCGCTCGATGGCGTCGACATATTTGGTGTCGGAACGGGTGGCGATGGTGAACGACTTGCCGGAGCGTCCGGCGCGGCCGGTGCGGCCGATGCGGTGGACATAGTCCTCGGCATGGATCGGCACGTCGTAGTTGAAGACGTGGCTGACATCGGGAATGTCGAGGCCGCGCGCGGCGACGTCGGAGGCAACGAGATAACGCAGCTTGCCGTCGCGGAAATTGGCAAGCATCTGCATGCGCGCGCGCTGGTCCATGTCGCCATGCAGTGCACCGGCGTCGAAATCATGCTTCAAGAGTGAGCGGAACAGCTCCGACACCTCGACCTTGCGGTTGCAGAAGATGATTGCGTTCTTCAGGTCCGCGTCTTCGGCCTTTATCAGGTTGCGCAGCGTCTCGCGCTTGTCCCACGGCTTCGCGCCCGACTTCACCAGCCGCTGGATGATGTTGGTCGCGGCGGACGCAGCCTTGGAAACCTCGACGCGGACCGGCGCATGCAGGAATTTCTCGGTGAGCTTGGTGATCTCCGGCGGCATCGTCGCCGAGAAGAACAGCGTCTGGCGCGTGAACGGGATCATCTCGCAGATGCGCTCGATGTCGGGAATGAAGCCCATGTCCAGCATGCGGTCGGCTTCGTCGATGACGAGGATTTCGACGCCATTGAGCAGAAGCTTGCCGCGCTCGCGGTGGTCGAGCAGGCGGCCAGGCGTTGCGATCAGCACGTCGGCGCCACGCTCAAGCTTCTTGTCCTGCTCGTCGAAGGAGACGCCGCCGATCAACAGCGCGATGTTGAGCTTGTGGTTCTTGCCGTATCGGATGAAGTTCTCTTCGACCTGCGCGGCGAGCTCGCGCGTCGGCTCGAGGATCAGCGTGCGCGGCATACGTGCGCGGGCCCGGCCTTTTTCGAGGCGGGTCAGCATAGGCAGCACGAAGGACGCGGTTTTGCCCGTGCCGGTCTGGGCGATGCCCAGAATATCCTTGCCGAGCAGCGCATGCGGGATGGCGCCCGCCTGGATCGGCGTCGGCTGGGTGTAGCCGGCATCGGTGACTGCGGAAAGGACTTTCGGCGACAGGCCGAGGTCCGAAAAGGTCAACGCTTCTTGAGCGGTCGTGGTGTCTGAGGACAAGTGTTTGATGTCTTTGGCTGGTTCGGGAAATCGCAACGCGTGTTGCGGCAGGCGCCGCGCACCTGCAAGGTTGCGGTTGCAGTTAGGCGCAAGTCCGCGATTTGTCAACAGAAACGGGCGGGAATCCGGCGATTGTGAAGACGTAACCTTAATCGCGATGCTTAAAGCGCGTCGCGTTGAAACGGAATCAGGCTGCGCGCTTTTTAAATCTCGCTTGATGCATGCCGTGTTCCCAACCGCTGCGCGGTTTTGGGCGACATGCGTTGATCGAAACAGTATCTTTGCGCCGGCTCAGTAGCGGAATTGCTCGGCAAGGATGCGTTCGTTCCATGAATGGTTCGGATCGAACAGCAAAGTTGCCGTCGCCGTCGGCGATTCCCGCACGGTGACGGAGGCCACCGCCTTGACCTCGGTATGGTCGGCGGCGGCATTCACCGGGCGCTTTTCGGCTTCCAGGATGTCGAAGCGTATGGTCGCCTTGTTGGAAAGCAGCGCGCCGCGCCAGCGCCGCGGGCGGAACGGACTGACCGGCGTCAGCGCCAGGAGCGGCGCGTCGAGCGGCAGGATCGGCCCGTGCGCCGACAGATTGTAGGCGGTGGAACCGGCGGGCGTGGCGATCATCACGCCGTCGCAATTCAGCTCCTCCAGCCGCACCTGGCCGTCGACGGTGATCCGGATCTTCGCCGTCTGGTAGGACTGGCGCCACAACGCCACCTCGTTGATGGCCGGCGCCGATACGGACTCGCCATCATGCGTGACCGCCACCATTTCGAGCGGCCGGATCGTCTCGGCGACCGCAGCGGAGATGCGTTCTTCAAGGCCGCCGGCGCGATACTCATTCATAAGGAAGCCGATGGTGCCACGGTTCATGCCGTAGATCTTCTTGCCCGTGCTCATCGTCTCGCGCAGCGTCTGCAGAAGAAAACCGTCGCCGCCAAGCGCGATGATGATCTCGGCCTCAGCGACAGGCATCTGCCCATAGCGCGCCGACAGGCTTTCCAGCGCGGCGCGGGCGTCATCGGTGTCGGAAGAGACGAAGGCGAAACGGCTGGCGGCTTTGCTCATGGCTCCCGGGGGGCGACCATCTGCGGGGCCGCTCCGGCGACGGGGTAGCATGCGCCGCCCGTGTCTGTGAAGGGCGGGATCTCGCGCTGCCGGCGGGATCGCTGGTGTCACAATCGCGCTTCGTGACAGCCGCGACACGAATGTGATGGTCGCTATGGTTAAGACGAGGCTTAAACACTCGTAAAGCCGGATCGATCATGTTAGCCGACAGTGGATGGGTTAGCGGGGGCTGGCCAGTCGAGAGACCTGTCTATTGCCGGTAACGCGTCTAATCATAGTCTTCCTGATGATGGGAAGTTTCGCGCTCATGTTCGCCGAGCTGGTGCGTCATTCGGAAGAGACGAGCCAGCGGCCGCAGCCGACGGCTTCCCGTTGCGGCGACGCCACCGGAACCCTTTGTCCGCAAAGGGCGCTGTAGACGCTGTAGGTTTCGCTTTTCCGCTCGCTCAGCCGCCCTGCAGGTGACAGCCTGGCTTGCGCTTGCCCGCGACATACTTGTCGATGAGTTGCCGGTAGCGCACCTTGCCGAAGCTCGGAAAATGGCCGCCATGCACGACCGAGACGTCGAGTTCGCGCATGGCAATCAGCGTCCCGACATAATCGTCGATATCGGAATGATAGACGTCGTCGATCAACGGCCCGTCATAGACGATGTCGCCTGACAGCAGGATGCCGGTCTTGCTCTCGTAAAGCGCGATGCCGCCCGGGGAATGACCAGGCGTGTGGATGACCTCGAAAAAGCGGTCGCCGAGATCGACGATGTCGCCGTGCTCGAGCAGCCGGCCGGCCGGAGCGGGCAGGATGCGGTAGCGCGCCGTGTCCCAGCCCTGCGGCATGCCGTCGAACATCTCTTCATTGGCGTAGCGGTCCGCGACCGTCCATTCGTTGCGTGGATCGGCGAGGATTGCGGCCTCAGCCGAATGCACGCAGCGATCGGGAAACTCGTGGTGGCAGCCGATATGGTCGAAATGCGTGTGGCTGGCGACGCAGGTAAGCTTGCGCTCGGTCACCAGCGGCACATGGCGTCTCAGGCTGAAATGACCGAGGCCGGTGTCGAACAACAGGTCGCGGTCACGGCCGCGCACATGCCAGATGTTGCAGCGGAAGAACGGTTTTATCCATGGCTCGTGGATGAGCGTGATATCGTCGCCCATGCGGATGGTTTCGTACCAGTCCGGAGCTTCGATGATCGCAAGCGTGCTCATGCTCAATCCGCCAGCAGGATGATGTCTTGAGCGTTGCACGAAACCACGATTGTGTCGCCTGCCCGAACGGCGGCGGAAGCGGGAGCCTTGGCGATGAATTGCAGTGCGGGATCCAGCGTCGAGGCGGCCAGCACGCGTTTAAAGCTGCCCTGGAAGACGACATCGCCGACCTTGGCCATGCCGAGCGCGACATCGCCCTTCGCTTCGCCCAGGATCAGGTGCTCCGGCCGGATGGCGAGAGCGACATGGGCGCCGGCAGGCGATGCGCCGGGCATTGAAACCGGCCCAACCGGGGTCGAGGCCGTGACGATGCCGTTCTTCGCCTCCGCCACGGTGCCGGAAAGGATCGTGCTCTCGCCCATGAAGGTCGCGGAAAAGCGCGTCTTCGGCCGCGCATAGACCCGTTCGGGCGGGCCTTCGTCCTCGATACGGCCGTCGTTCATCACCACGCAATGGTCGGCCAGCGCCATCGCTTCTTCCTGGTCGTGGGTGACATGGATGAAGGCGGTGCCGACACGCTTCTGGATCGCCTTCAGCTCGTCCTGCATCTGCCGGCGCAGCTTGAGATCCAGCGCGCCGAGCGGCTCGTCGAGCAGCAGCACCGCCGGTTCGATGACCAGCGCGCGGGCCAGCGCCACGCGCTGGCGCTGTCCGCCGGAGAGCTGATGCGGCTTCTTGTCGAAGGCGGCCGCCAACCCGACGAGAGACAGCGCGTCGCGCGCCTTCGCCGCCCGGGTAGCACCGTCGACACCTTGCATGCGCAGCCCGAAGCCGACATTGCCGCCGACGCTCATATGCGGAAACAGCGCGTAGTCTTGGAAGACCGTCGTCGTCGGGCGCTTGGCCGGCGGCACGGCGGTGCAATCCACGCCGCGAATGAACACCTTGCCTTCACTGGGCGTGACGAAGCCGCCGAGGATGGAAAGCAGCGTCGTCTTGCCTGAACCCGAGGGTCCGAGCAGGATCGTGTAGCTGCCGGGCTCGATCGCCAGCGAGACATTCTTCAACACCGCAAGCTGGCCGAAGCGGTGCGAGACGTTGCGGATATCGACCAAAGGCGCGCTCATGCCGTCTTTCTCCGCAACAGTGTCAGTTCGAAAAAAACCACCAGGACTACGGAGACGGCGAACACCAGCGAGCCGACGGCATTGGTCTTGGGATTGAGGCCGGAGCGCAGGAGGTTCCAGATCTCCACCGGCAGCGTCGTCTCGAAACGGGTGAGCAGGAAGGAGATGACGAACTCGTCCCAGGAGAAGGTCATCGACAGGAAGAAACCGGCAAAGATCGCCGGCGCCATCACCGGCACAGTGATCATCAGCAATACCTTCCACTCGGCCGCACCGAGGTCGCGCGCGGCGCGCTCGATGTTGATCTGGTGGTCGCCCATCTGGCTGTAGATGATGGCGAAGCAGAGCGGCAGGTTGATCACGACATGGCCGATGCCGGCAGCAAGCAGCGACTTCGGCACGCCGGCCCAGTTGAACAGCACCAGCAGGCCCATGCCGATGATGAGATAGCTGACGGTGAGCGGCAGCGTGATCAGCCCGCGCAGCAGCGCCGAGCCCGGCAGCACGAAGCGCGCGAAACCCCAGGCCGAGAGGAAGCCGAGCGTGACGGAAGCGAGCGAGGACAACACCGCCACCAGCAGCGAGTTGACCAGCGCCGAGGTCAGCCGCGCGTCGGAAAGCACCGCCTGGTACCAGCGCAGCGACGGGCCGGTGAAAGGCGGGATCGGGAAGGAGGTGGCCTGCAGCGAAAACAGCACCAGCACGACCACCGGCAGGAAGATGAAGCCATAAATCGCGATTGCGTAGGCCCAGGCGGTGAAGCGGATGATGGCGCGCATGGTCAGGCCCGCTCGATCTTCAGCCATCGCGCGCAGGCGACGTATGCAATGGTGACGACGGCCATCAGGATGATCGACAGCGCCGAGGCCAGCGGGAAATCGCCGCGCCGGCCGATCTGCATCATCACCAGTTGCGGCATGACCAGTTCGTTGTTGCCGCCGAGGATCTGCGGCGTGATGTAGTCGCCGATGCACAGCACGAAGGTGAGGAAGGCGCCGACCATGATCCCCGGCAAGGTCAGCGGCAGCACGACATGCAGGAAGGTGCGGATAGGCCCGGCGCCGAGGTCGGCCGCCGCCTTGCGGTAGCTTGGGCTGAGCTGCTTGAGGTTGGCGAAGATCGTCAGTGTCAAAAGCATGACGAAGAAATGTACGAAGCCGGTGACGGTGGCGAAACGCGTATTGGCGAGCTGTAGCGGCTCGCCGATCAGGCCAATGCCGGTCAGCGCCCGGTTGACGACGCCGTTCTGCGCCAGCACCAGCAGCCAGGAATAGGAGCGCACGACATAGGACGTCCAGAACGGCAGCACGGCCGCCATCAGCGCCAGGCGCTGCCAGCGTTGCGGCACCATCTCGGCGAGGATCCAGGCAAAGGGGTAGGCGAGCAGGATCGAGACGACGGTGACGGTTCCCGTCACCTCCAGCGAGTTCACCATCGCGCGCCAGTAGGACGGATCGGTGAAGAACTGGCTGTAGTTGGCCAGCGTGAATGCGCCGCCTTCATGCGCCGTCAGGCTGGACAGCCCCATGGCGATGAAGGGCAGCACGAAGAAGAAAAGCGTCCATGCCAGCGCCGGCGTAACCAGCGCCCAGGGCAGGGCACGCGAATTGCTTCCCGTGAACGCCATCGGCCGATCTACTGCGCCTGCAGCATCTCGGTCCACATATCCTGCATCTTCTTGTCGAGATCGGCGTTCGGCGCCGGATAGGCCTGGGCGCGGGCGAGGAAGCCCGGCTGCTCGTCGAAGCGCAGGATCTTCTTCTGGTCGTCGGTCAGCGCCGCCTTCTTGTTCGCCGGCATGCCCCAATAGCAGGACGAGGTGGCAAGCCGCGCCTGTCCCTCCGGGCTCATGATGTACTGGATGAATTTCAGCGCCATGTCCTTGTTCTTGGAATCCTTGAACATGGCGAGCGACTGCGACCACAGCACGGCGCCTTCCTTAGGGATCGAGAAGTCGAGCGCCGGGTTTTCCTTGGCAAGGCCGGCCGTCACCCATTCGCCGCCGCCGACCAGGATATCGACCTCGCCTGTGGCCAAGGCGGTCTGGCTGGCGGTGACCTCGCCGACCAGCTTGGCGTTGGCCTTCATCTTGAGCAGCTCGGCCTTGAGCGCGGGCAGGTCGGCCTCGGTGAGGTCGGCGGTCTTCTTGCCGATCGCCAAAGCCGCCATGCCGATCACCGGCAGGTAGTAATCGTAGATCGCGACCTTGCCCTTGTATTTGTCGCTGGTCAGCGACGCCAAGGACTGCATGTCGGCCGGATCCACCTTGGTCTTGTTGAAGCCGATCGTGTTGTAGCCGAACTTTTCGGTGATGCCGTAGCGCTTGCCGTCGACGACGGTGGACTTGTCCATCTTCACTTCCGCGAACAGGTCGGCGAAGGGCAATTTGTCTTCGGGAAGCGGCTCGAACAGGCCCTTTTCGACGCCGCGCGGCACATCGATGGAATCGATCACCATCACGTCCCAGTCGCCCGGCTGCGACTGGTCGACGATCGCCAGCCCCGCGCCGGTGCCTTCGAACTCCTTGACGTTGACCTTGACGTTGTTGGCCTCCTCGAAGGGCTGCAGCAGCGCCGGATCGGAGTGATCGCACCAGATCAGCGCGTTGAGATCGGCGGCCTGAGCGCCGCCGGCCGCGATGAGCAGCGCCGCGGCCGCGCAGGCGGCCGAAAGATGAGACTTCAGGGTGGAAAGCGGAGTCCGGGCATTGACGGTCATCGAGTGTTCTCCCTGCCTTGCTGGCTTGTTGGGAGAAAAGTTGAACCAATTCTAAAATTGAGTCAATTATGATTTTGTGGCAGAGAGGCGATATGAGCGGATTGCGCGAGCGGCAGAAGGCGGACCGGCACCGGCGCATCATCGATGCGGCGACCGGGCTTTTCCGAGAAGCCGGCTATGAGGGCGCCAAGATCGAGGCGATCGCCGCGCAGGCCGAGGTCTCGATCGGCACCATCTACAACTACTACCAGAACAAGGGCGATATCCTCGGCGCCATCGTCGCGTTGGAAGTCAACGAGGTGCTGAATGCCGGGCGAGGGGTGGTTGCCAACCCGCCGGCCAATGTCGGCGACGCGCTCGACACGCTGATCGGCATCTACATCGAGCACTCGCTGAATTATCTCAGCAAGGAGATGTGGCGGCAGGCGATGGCGATCTCGACGCAATTGCCCGACAGCCCCTTCGGCCAGGCCTATACCGGGCTCGACCGGGAACTGACCAAGCAGATCAGTGCGCTGATCACGCGGCTGCAGGAGATCGGCCTGGTGCGCTCCGACATCGACGGACCGGCGGTCGGCGAGCTCATCTTCAACAACATGAACATGATGTTCATCGAGTTCGTGAAACGCGACGAGGCGAAGATACCCGAGCTGAGGGCGGCGATACGAAGGCAGAACCGGATTCTGGTGGCGGCGATCGGGGTGTGATGACGGACCGGTCACGCCAAGATCGGACCGGCCCGGTGGACAGCCCGGGCGCCGGATTTCTTCGAGCTAAAGGCCTTTCAAAGCGATCAGCGTCGATGCAATCGTGATCGCCGCCACGATCAACACCCAAATCATTGCACTGCGTGTGAACCAAAGGGCGCGCCGCCGCCGCGCACGCCGTAAATCCTCCCGCCAACGGTCGGCTTGGTCGGCGCCGATGTTGAGTTGCATCATGCCAACTTCAGTGCTTCAGCGGATCGCGGTTGAAGGTGATTGTGGGTGGCTTCCACCCCCCAGGCATTTCCAAGGATGCCTCGCGGAAACTCCGCTCGACATCGGCGGTATATGCGCCGTCATTTTCAAAGCGGTCCCAAAGGATGAAGCCAACAAACAGCGTGATCACGACAAGAGGCCATCGCATCGGAACCTCCCTCAAAGCCCCGGCCGATACTATCTGCCCGCAACTCTTGAAATACAAGAGGTTTCTAATATACGCTGGCTAGACGACCGAAAACCTTATCCAAGCGCAAAGGTTCGCCTGTTGGGCGGCTGGATATTGCAGCATCAGTGTATGATTTTCTGGTGCCCCCGGCAGGAATCGAACCCGCGACCTTCGGTTTACAAAACCGCTGCTCTACCAGCTGAGCTACAAGGGCACGGCGCTCCGGTAGCACATTTCGTGCGCCAGTAAAGACAAAACTCCGTTTTGGATTGCTAATGGATTGCCTGGCTTAGCCGGCATGCTGAAATGCGGCGAGGCGCTTCCTACATGTTCGTCAGGTGCAATCGCATCGAACGGGTGCCGCATGATCAGATTCGTCATCATCCTGCCGCTCATCGTCGTGACCTGGCTTCTGCTGGTGAAGGCTATCAGCGATCTGAAGAAGGCCAACATCGACTGGACCGGCGTCGCCACCTTTGTCGGCTTCATCGCGCTTGCCTTCTGGCTGCGGCATGTCACGGGAATGGGATGAAGGAGTGAGTAGGGTCGCCAACCGGCGTGAACTACCTACCACTCAGTCGAAAACCCTCGAACCTTTTGCTGCTTTACCACGACTGATCTCCCGAGAGGCGAATGGTCGCCTCGATCAAGGATCCAGGAGATCATCATGTTGAAGCGTACCCTTACCTCAGGCATCGTCGCCGTCTTCGTTGCCACCGGCGCGCTCGCCGCTACGGTCGAAACATCCTCGGCTCATGGCCATCATCACCACCACAATCATCATCACAATCATCACGGCACGCCTTGGTGGTGGTGGCACCACAACCACCATCAGCATCACCACGGCAAGGTGATCATCTTCCTTTGACGAGAAGACCAATCGTCTTCGAAGGGCGGCCCAACGGCCGCCCTTTTGCTTTTCAGGGATGGTTCGGTCGCCAGCTCAAAAAAGCGCGACCACGAACGGCCGGCAAAAAAATCTCGAAAAACCTTCGAACCTTTTTCCGGGCCGCGGCGACCCATGATCAAGAGGCGGATGGTTCGCCTCTCCACTGAAACCAAGGAGAGATCGTCATGTTCAAGCGCACCATCGTTTTCGGCCTCATCGCCACCACCGTCGCTGCCGGCTCGCTCGTCGGCACCGTCCAACCTTCGGCCGCCCACGGCCATCATCACCGCCGCGAGCTCGGCATCGGCATCGCCGCCGGCGTCGGTGGCTTCGTGCTCGGCAGCCTGCTTGCCCAGCAGCAGCCCCGCACCGTCTATGTCGAGGAAGACGGCTACGACTCGATCCACGTCCGCCGCTGCTATGCTCGCTACGCCAGCTACGATGAACGCTCCGACACCTATATGAGCTATGACGGCCCGCGCTATTGCAGGCTTTAAGGAGGAGCCGAACCAACGACAGGAAAGTGGGGCTGTCCGCAGCCCCTTTTCTTGCGTTTCAACGTCAGCGCTTCCGCTTGATCCGAAGCGGGCAATGTTCTGCCGCAGCCGTTCTAACGATGAGGCTTGGGATCGGGCATCGCCAGTCCCGCCATGCGGCAGGCGGCGCCAACTGAGGCGTCATCTATCGCCACGAGTTCGAAACTGTTGCCGTTGTCAGGGTAGATCTTGCCGATGAAAGGCTCGTTGCCGTCGCCACCACTGGCCGCGCTTTCGTCGTCCACATAGCCGCACACCACGATCTCGTGGCGGCCGCCCAATGTGCGCTCTCCGGCAAGCATTGTTCCGAACTTGGCAGCGATGGGGTTCCTCAGGTGCTGGCGGACGCCGGCGGTGATGATCTCCTCCAGGGCCAGCGAGATCGGAATGGGATCGACGCGTTGGCTGCCGCTGCGCTCGAGTGGCGGCGTCGCCACGCATCCGCAGAGCGAAACGGCAGACAGGAGCTGAACAGTTTTCCGCATCCGTGCCCTTTCGCATGCATTCCAGCGCGGCCGCAAGGCGACCAAGTCCACGTGAAGGTGTACAGCGAATTTGCCAGCGTTTAGTCTGGCTTTGACGCCAATCGAGGGGAGGGTGGCTTGGACGAGCGGGATCCTAAAGAAGACCTGATCGAGCCGGTTTTTCGCAATGGCACGGTCACCACCGTCGGCATCCTGCTGGCCTTCTCGCTGGGCTTCATCACGCATTGGGCGGCGAACCCCATCCCCTGGCAGACCTACCATTTGCTTGCCGTGGTGCCGATCCTGGTCGGCATCGCCCTGCAGATGCGGGCGCTGGCCATACTGCTCGACACGAAATCGTTGCAGCGTTCGATCCATGCGCGCGCCAACCGGATTTTCATTACCGGCCTGGTCTTCACGGCCTGTGGCGTCGGTGGCGCGATCCTGCTCGATTTCTTCGACATCGCGGCCAGGAGCGCGCTGCCCGGCGCATCGTAGCGCTTAAGCCTTCGCGCCGCCGATCATCTTCGTCACTTCGGCCGCCGCGTCGCGCACCAGCGGACCGATCTCGGCCAGTCGCTCGGGCGTGACCCGCACCGTCGGGCCGGACACCGAAACGCCGCCGATCGGCTCGCCATACTCGTCGAAGATGGCAGCGGCCACGCAGCGCATGCCGGGGTGGCGTTCCTCGTCGTCGACCGACCAGCCGCGATGCTTGATGGTGGCAAGGTCATGGGCGAGCGCCGAGATATCCGACAGCGTCTTGTCCGTGTAGCGCTGCAGGCCTGCCTTGCGCAGGATGATCGCGACCCGTTCCGGCTCGAGATGTGCCAGCACCGCCTTGCCGATGCCCGAGGCATGGAAGGGGCTGCGCGTGCCCGGCCGGAAGAAGGCGCGGATCGCCTGATGCGTCTCGACCTGGCTGACGAAAACGACGCAATCGTCCTCGGCGACGCCGAGATTGGCGGTCTCGCCAGTCTTTTCCATGAGCTCCTGCATGACGATGCGGGCTCGGTCGACCAGCTTGCGCCGGCGCAGGAAGGCCGCGCCCATGCGGTAGGTCTCGACGCCGACGGACCACAGCTGGTCGGTCGTATCGAACTCGACCATGCCGTGGTTCTCCAGCGTCGTCAGCATGCGATAGGCGGTGGAGGCGGCAATGCCGCTTTGCGCCGCGATCTCGCTGAGCGACAGGCCGCTGGCTTCCGCTACGATCGCCAGGATGCGCAGCGCCCGGTCGAGCGACTGCACCGAGGCCGCTTCGGACGGACCGTTGAAGGCGCGCGGCCGGCCGCGCTGGCGTTTTTCCGTCGTTTCCATACACGGCATCCTCGCCGATTTGGCGTCGGATGCAATGAAAAAGTTTTTCACGGATTTTCTAGCGGGCTTTTCTGGAAAACAAAAAGCGCAAAGAAATCAGCGGCCAAGAACCGTTTTCTAGAAATGAAAAAATATTCTGAAAAAATTGAAAAATCGAAAGCGCGCTGGCATTCTCAAGCCAACCAACGAAATGGAGGCTTGCTATGGCCAGGATGCGCGCTATCGACGCGGCGGTTCTCGTTCTCGAAAAGGAAGGCATCACCAACGCCTTCGGCGTGCCGGGCGCGGCGATCAACCCGCTTTATTCGGCGCTGAAGGCGCGCGGCACCATCCGCCATGTGCTTGCACGCCATGTCGAGGGCGCCTCGCACATGGCCGAAGGTTTTACGCGGGCCAAGGCAGGGAACATCGGATTGTGCATCGGCACTTCCGGTCCGGCCGGCACCGATATGATCACCGGCCTCTATTCGGCCTCGGCGGATTCCATTCCGATCTTGTGCATAACTGGCCAAGCTCCCCGCGCGCGCCTCAACAAGGAGGATTTCCAGGCCGTCGACATCACTTCGATAGCGGCCCCCGTGGCCAAATGGGCAGTGACCGTCATGGAGCCCTATCTGGTGCCGATGGCGCTGCAGAAGGCGTTCCACCTGATGCGCTCCTCGCGGCCAGGCCCGGTGCTGATCGACCTGCCGGTCGACGTGCAACTTGCCGAGATCGAATTCGACATCGACGCCTATGAGCCGCTGGCTCCCTTCAAACCGGCGATGACACGCGTCCAGGCCGAAAAGGCGCTGGCGATGCTCAACCAGGCGGAGAAGCCGCTGATCGTCGCCGGCGGCGGCATCATCAACGCCGATGCGTCCGATTTGTTGATCGAATTTGCCGAGATCACCGGCGTGCCGGTCATCCCGACCTTGATGGGCTGGGGCGCGATCCCCGACGACCACCGGCTGATGGCCGGCATGTGCGGGCTGCAGACCTCGCACCGCTACGGCAACGCGACGATGCTTGAAGCCGACTTCGTCTTCGGCATCGGCAACCGCTGGGCCAACCGCCATACCGGTTCCATCGATGTCTATACCAAGGGCAAGAAGTTCATCCATGTCGACATCGAGCCCACCCAGATAGGCCGCGTCTTCGCGCCGGATCTCGGCGTCGTCTCGGACGCGGGCGCCGCGCTCAAGATCCTGCTCGACGTCGCCACCGAATGGCGCACGGCCGGCAAGCTGCGCGACTGGTCCGGCTGGGCCAGGGAATGCCAGCAGCGCAAGAAGACGATGAAGCGCAAGACGCATTTCGAGCAGGTGCCGCTCAAGCCGCAGCGCGTCTATGAGGAAATGAACAAGGCTTTCGGCCGCGACACCACCTATGTCACCACGATCGGCCTCTCGCAGATCGCGGGCGCGCAGTTCCTGCATGTCTATAAGCCGCGCAACTGGATCAATTGCGGCCAGGCCGGCCCGCTCGGTTGGACGCTGCCGGCGGCGCTCGGCGTGCGTGCCGCCGATCCGGACCGGGATATCGTCGCGCTCTCCGGCGACTATGACTTCCAGTTCATGATCGAGGAGTTGGCCGTCGGCGCGCAGCACAAGCTGCCCTACATCCACGTCGTCGTGAACAACGCCTATCTCGGCCTGATACGCCAGGCGCAGCGCGGCTTCTCGATGGATTACGAGGTGAGCCTTGCCTTCGAGAACGTCAACCGTGCAGGCGATCCGGAGGCGGGCTACGGCGTCGACCATGTCGCGGTCGCCGAGGCGATGGGCTGCAAGGCGGTCCGGGTGCGCAAGCCCGAGGAGTTCGCCGGCGCCTTCAAGCAGGCGCAGCGGCTGATGAAGGAGCACCAGGTTCCGGTCGTTCTCGAATTCATCCTCGAGCGCGTCACCAACATTTCCATGGGCACGGAAATCGACAAGATCACCGAATTCGAGGACCTTGCCGAAAGCCATGAAGATGCGCCGACCGCGATCGTCATGTTGGATTAGGGTCCGGCGCAGAGAAGGAGAAAAGGAATGCCGCGTTTTTCAGCCAATCTGTCGATGCTCTTCGGCGAGCATGAGTTCCTCGACCGCTTCGATGCCGCCGCCCGCGCCGGCTTCAAGGGCGTCGAATATATTGGCCCCTATGATCATGCGCCGGACGTCGTCGCGGCGCGCCTGAAGAAGAATGGCCTGACCCAGGTTCTCTTCAACCTGCCGGCCGGCGACTGGGCAAAGGGCGAGCGCGGTATCGCCGTGCTGCCCGACCGCGTCCCGGAATTCCGCCAGGGCGTCGCCAAGGCGATCTCTTATGCCCACGCGCTGGGCTGCGAGCAGGTCAACTGCCTGGCCGGCATCGCGCCGCAGGGTGCGGATCGCACCGTGTTGGAAAACGTCTTTGCCGAAAACCTCGCCTTCGCGGCCGAGAAGCTGGAGCAGGCCGGCATCAGGCTGCTGATCGAGCCGATCAACACCCGCGACATCCCCGGCTTCTTCCTGAACTATTCCGACCAGGCGCTGGCGCTGATCGACCGCATCGGCTCGAAGAACCTGTTCCTGCAATACGACATCTATCACATGCAGATCATGGAGGGGGATCTCGCCCGTACCATCGAGGCAAACCTCGGCCGCATCGCGCATATCCAGCTTGCGGACAATCCCGGCCGTCACGAGCCGGGGACGGGCGAGATCAACTATCCTTACCTCTACGACCACATCGACCGCCTCGGCTATTCCGGTTGGATTGGCGCCGAATACAAGCCGAAAGCCGGGACGGAAGCGGGGCTGGGCTGGTTTCGTGGGTTCGCCGGGCAGGGCAGCGCGGCGGCCTAGCTATTGCACATTGAGGTCGCGTTCCTTCGCGCCCCCCTCTGGCCTGCCGGCCATCTCCCCCACAAGGAGGGAGATTGGATGTCATCACGGCTTTCGCCATTCTCCAACGCCGTAGGAGTGAGCGAGGCGCCGAAGCGGCCAATCTCCCCACCTGTGGGGGAGATGGCCGGCAGGCCAGAGGGGGGCGCGACAGAACGCGGCCCAACAAGAAGACGGAGAACATCAATGGAAACCATCGGCTTCATCGGCCTCGGCATCATGGGCGCGCCGATGGCGGGGCACTTGCTCGACGCCGGCTACTCGGTCGTCGCCAGCGACCATCGCTCCAAGCCGTCGCCTGACCTCGTCGCCAAGGGGCTGAAGACCGTCACCGGCCACAATGCCGTGGCCAAGGCCGCCGACATCATCATCACCATGGTGCCGGATACACCGCAGGTGGCCGACGTGCTGTTCGGCGAAAACGGCGTCGCGTCCGGCCTGTCCAAGAGCAAGCTCGTCGTCGACATGAGCTCGATCTCGCCGATTGCCACCAAGGAATTCGCCAAAAAAATCAACGAGCTCGGCTGCGATTATCTCGACGCGCCGGTGTCGGGCGGCGAGGTCGGCGCCAAGGCGGCTTCGCTCACCATCATGGTCGGTGGCGAGGATCCGGCGTTCGAACGCGCCAGGCCGGTATTCGAGAAGATGGGCAAGAACATCACGCTGGTCGGGCCGAACGGCGTCGGCCAGACCACCAAGGTCGCCAACCAGATCGTGGTGGCGCTCACAATTGAGGCCGTGGGCGAAGCTCTCGTCTTTGCCTCGAAGGCCGGCGCCGATCCGGCCAAGGTCAGGCAGGCGTTGATGGGCGGGCTCGCCGCCTCGCGCATCCTCGAAGTGCATGGCGAGCGTATGATCAAGCGCAGTTTCGCGCCGGGCTTCCGCATCGAATTGCACCAGAAGGACCTCAACCTCGCGCTGGAAGGCGCCAAGGCGCTAGGTGTGTCGCTGCCCAACACCTCGACCACGCAGCAGCTGTTCAATTCCTGCGCCGCTAATGGCGGGGCAAAGGAAGATCACTCGGCGCTGGTAAGAGCGCTGGAGCGGATGGCGGGGCATGAGGTAGGGCAGTAGGGCAGTAGGGCAGTAGGGCAGTAGGGCAGTAGGGCAGTAGGGCAGTAGGGCAGTAGGGCAGTAGGGCTTGCTTATTCAACAGCCGTTCGGATCCCTACTGCCTTATTGCCCTACTCCCTTACTGCCCTAGAAACTTCCTCGCCGCGTAAAGGCTGATCGCCGCCGCATTCGACACGTTGAGCGAGTGGATGGCGCCGGGAATGTCGAGACGGGCGAGCGCGGCAACCGTCTCGCGGGTCTTCTGGCGCAGCCCTTTGCCTTCCGCGCCCAGCACCAGCGCGATTTTCGCGCCGTCGAAGGTCTTTTCGAGCTCGGCCGGTCCTTCGGAATCGAGCCCGATGGTCTGGAAGCCGGCCTCGTGCAACTGTTCCAGCGCGTCAGCGAGGTTCTTCACCTCGATCTGGTCGATGTGTTCCAGCGCGCCGGAGGCCGATTTGGCCAGCACACCGGATTCCTGCGGGCTGTGGCGGGCGGTGGTGATCAGCGCGCCGGCGCCGAAAGCGACCGCGGAACGCAGGATCGCGCCGACATTGTGCGGGTCCGTCACCTGATCGAGCACCAGCACCAGCCTTGTATCGCCAAGCGCGTCGAGACGCTTCGGCCTGAGCGGCTCGGCCTCGATCAGCACGCCTTGGTGCACGGCGTCAGACCCGGTGATCCTGTCGATGTCTTTCGGTTCGACCAATTCGGCCTTGAAGGGCAGGGCGGCGAGATCGGCGATCGCCAGCCGCTCGGCGGCATTGCGGGTCACCAGCATTCTTCTGATCTTGCGTCGCGGATTGTCGAGCGCCGCCCGCACCGTGTGCAGCCCGTAAAGCCGCACCAGTCCGTCGGCAGCCGCGTCACCCGGCGGCACCGGCTGGCGCGGCCGAAAGGCTGGCGCGCCGGCCTTCTGGTCGCGGTGGGCGCGCCGCAGTTTGGCGTAGTGGGTGTCCTTGCGCGTGCCGGGCTTGTTGCTTTGATCGTCGCTCATTGGGCCTCTATAGCGGCCTCGTCCGGCTAAGGATATGGCCTGCGGCAATGAATGCCGAACATCCTCGAAAAACCGTGGCCACGCCGGTTGACACCCACCGGCCTTGCCGCCATAAGGCGCTTCGCTGATTTCGGAGAAGATCCTGCTCGGGTTCCGGATCGGCGCGAATGCCTCGTTGCATGGCTCCGGCGGCAGACTGGAGAGGTGCCCGAGTGGTTAAAGGGGACGGACTGTAAATCCGTTGGCTTAGCCTACGTTGGTTCGAATCCAACCCTCTCCACCACTGCCGGCCCGGAAGCCCTGAAACGAAAAGTCTCGGACCGAAAGTGCATGGCGCTTTTCGGGTGAATCCGGTACTTCAGTGTAAGGCGCGGGTATAGCTCAGTGGTAGAGCAGCAGCCTTCCAAGCTGAATATGCGGGTTCGATTCCCGCTACCCGCTCCAGATTTCCGCCACCCAGATTTCCTGACTGATTGTCTTTCTCGCGAAAGCGCCGCGCGCCTTGGCGCGCAGCGCTTTCGTTTCGTCCAGTTGCTTAGCTGTTGAAAGCCGACGCGACCTGATGGTTCTGCGGGACCTGGCCGTTCGGTGTCAGCTTGTCGACGATGCCGGGCAGCGCCGCGGAGAGCTGCTGCAGGAGTTCCTGCTCGTTGAGGCCGGTGCGCTGCGCGATCTCGCGGATGACCTGCGGACCGATCGCGGCGCCGAGATCATTGGCGTTGATCGGCTGGTTCTGTCCGGTGCCGACCCAGGAATCGGCGACATTGCCATGGCCGGCATTCTTCAGCTTGTCGAGCAGCCCACCGAGGCCGCCGAGCAGGCCGCCATCGGCGGACGTGTCGGTTCCCGCAGGGGTCGGCGCCGGCGCTTGCGGCGCGGCCGGTTCTTCGCTCCTGCCGCTCAGCATCTTGCCGACCAGCAGCGCGCCGAGCGCGATCATCAGGGGTTTGGTGATATTGCCGCCCGGAACGGCATTGTCGAAAAGGCCCATCGTGGATCTCCTTGTCCAGCCAAGTCCGCCCGGCGCCAGAATGGCGCAAACGGGCGGAATTTCAAGCTGCCTTGAGCTTTTGACAATCATATGAACATGATGGCGCGGGCGGGGATTTGGAGGGAATTATGGGCATCATCAGCTGGATCATTCTCGGCATCGTCGCCGGGTTCATCGGCAGCAAGATCGTCAACAAGACCGGTCAGGGCATGATCATGGATATCGTGCTCGGTATTGTCGGCGCCATCGTCGGCGGCGTGATTTTCAGTGCCTTCGGCGCATCGGGCGTCACCGGCCTCAACATCTGGAGCCTGATCGTGGCCGTCATCGGCTCGGTCGTCGTGCTCTGGGCCTATCACCAGATTTCCGGCAAGCGCACGCTGTAGAGCCGAGGAAGCTGTAGTCGTCCGGCTGTGGAAGGTCGATCCGTCGGGGTCGGCCTGCGCTGGGTTCATGCCGTCAGGCGACCATGGCCAGCCGGCGCCTTCTTTCATCGAGCGAGACGATCGCGAGACCGCTGGCCATCACCAGCAATATGCCGCAGACGGCGAGCGCATTCGGAAACTGCCCGAACACCAGCAGCCCCGAAATGACCGCCCAGACGGTGAAGCAGTAATAGAAAGGCGCGACAGCGCTTGTCGGCCCGACCCTGTAGGCCATGAAGATGAAGAAATGGCCGAAGATCAGGAAAAGGCCGGCGCCGGCAATCAGGATGAGATGACGTCCCTCGGGCATCACCCATTGCTCCGAGACAAGGTGCGCCGCGCCAGAGCCGACCAGCACCACCACCACAGCGGAGATGGCGACGATCATGCCGGGCACCTCGGCGCCCACCTTGCGGCCGGCGAGGTCGCGCACCGCCGCGAAGGCCGCATTGCCAAGCGCCAGCAGGGCATAGACCGAAATGCCCTGCATGGTCGGTTGCGCCACCATAAGCGCCCCGATAAAGCCGAGACCGATCAGCGCCATGCGCGTGGCGCCGATCTTTTCGCCGAACAGCATCGAGGAGCCGACCAGCACGATGAGCGGCGTGACCTGCCCGAGCGCCGTCGAATCCGCGATCTGCATGTTGGCCAAAGCGACGACGTAGCAGAGGATCGCCAGAAGCTCGAAAAGGTTGCGGCGCAGCACCTTGCGCTCGAAGAGCAGCGGGACCTGCCTGGCATAGCCCAGCAATAGAAGCAGCGGCACGCCCCACAGCGTCGCGGCCGCGCCGCGCAGCAACAGCACTTCATAGGGCGGCAGCCCGCTGGTCGCGAGCTTCATCATCGTGTCGTTGACGAGGTAGGACCCCGTCGAGACGATCATGAACAGCGGACCGCGGATGTGTGCCGGAATGAACTGCATCCGGCGACAAAATCAGAGCGACGTCGCGGCGGCAATGGGCCAGCCCGGAGCCTTTGATTTCATGCACGGCGTCCCTATATCGGCGCCATATCCCTGAAATCGACCGTTGGTTCGGGTCGGGCGGGAATCCGCTCAGCCACAAGGTACTTGTGTTTTTCAGCCGTTGTCGCTAATCGCCCCGCATTCGATTGAACTGAAGGTCAAGGCCGTCCAAGGAAAGAGACTATGGCAAAAGGTAAATTCGAGCGCACCAAGCCGCATGTGAACATTGGCACGATCGGTCACGTCGATCATGGCAAGACGTCGCTGACGGCGGCGATCACGAAGTATTTTGGCGAATACAAGCGCTATGACCAGATCGACGCAGCACCCGAAGAGAAGGCGCGCGGCATCACGATCTCGACGGCGCATGTCGAGTATGAGACGGCCAACCGTCACTATGCCCATGTCGACTGCCCCGGCCACGCCGACTATGTGAAGAACATGATCACCGGTGCCGCGCAGATGGACGGCGCGATCCTGGTGGTTTCGGCCGCCGACGGCCCGATGCCGCAGACCCGCGAGCACATCCTTTTGGCCCGCCAGGTCGGCGTTCCCTCGATCGTGGTGTTCTTGAACAAGGTCGACCAGGTCGATGACGCCGAGCTGCTCGAGCTGGTCGAGCTCGAGGTTCGCGAGCTTCTGTCGAAGAACGAGTTCCCCGGCGACGACATTCCGATCGTCAAGGGCTCGGCGCTGGCGGCGTTGGAAGACACCAACAAGACCATCGGCGAGGACGCCATCCGCGAGCTGATGGCTCAGGTCGACGCCTATATCCCGACGCCGGTTCGTCCGCTGGACAAGCCGTTCCTGATGCCGATCGAGGACGTGTTCTCGATCTCGGGCCGCGGCACGGTTGTGACCGGCCGCGTCGAGCGCGGCGTGGTCAAGGTCGGCGAGGAGCTGGAAATCGTCGGCATCCGTCCGACCACCAAGACGACCTGCACGGGCGTTGAGATGTTCCGCAAGCTGCTCGACCAGGGCCAGGCCGGCGACAACATCGGCGCGCTGCTGCGCGGCGTCGACCGTGAAGGTGTCGAGCGCGGCCAGGTCCTGGCCAAGCCCGGCACGGTCAAGCCGCACAAGAAGTTCGTGGCCGAAGCCTACATCCTGACCAAGGACGAAGGCGGCCGTCACACGCCGTTCTTCACCAACTACCGTCCGCAGTTCTACTTCCGCACCACGGACGTGACGGGCATCGTGACGCTGCCGGCCGGCACCGAGATGGTCATGCCTGGCGACAACATCACCGTCGACGTCGAGCTGATCGTGCCGATCGCGATGGAAGAGAAGCTGCGCTTCGCCATCCGCGAAGGCGGCCGCACCGTCGGTGCCGGTATCGTCGTCACCATCACAGAATAATCGATCCGGCTGTTGCCGGTTCAAGGAAAGGGCGGTCTTCGGGCCGCCCTTTTTGTTTCGGAAACAGTGTTGCGCGGGGCCTTTTCAATTCTGTTGCAACCACCGTCGCCGCAACTAGTATGGGTTGCACGGAGAGGCTTGTCAGGCGTGGGTTCCGCATTCCGTTCAAAGACCATACGGTACTGGCGCGGGTTGGTCCGCCTGGGATTGGCCATGGCCATGGGTTTGGCTGCCTTCGGCGCCACCGCCAAGGAAGAAGCGCCGGACTACGGTCCGACGATGCGCTTTATCGTCGTGCGCAGCAGCGCGCCGGGCTGCGAGCCGAATTGCCCGGAATGGATTTCGGCCGAAGGCACGATCGACGCGGGCACGCCGAGGCTGCTCAAGCGTCTGCTGAAGACGCTTGGCGGGCGGCAACTGCCGATCGTCGTCAATTCTCCCGGCGGCAATGTCGACGCCGCGCTCCAGCTTGGCCGCATGGTCCGCAAGAACAAGCTCGATATCGCGGTCGGCATCACGGAGTTTTCCGGTTGCTCGCCGGCGATGAAGAATTGCCGGGACAATGACGGCAAGGGCCAGCCCTATTCCGGCGTCGCTTACGACAGCGGCGCGATGTGCAATTCGGCCTGCCCGCTGATGTTTGCCGGCGGCATCCGCCGCGTCGTCGGCGAATGGGCCTATCTCGGCGTCCACCAGATCACCACCACCTATCGGCGCGAGAAGCTGCTCTACCGCACGACCTATCGGGTCGTGAACGGCAAGAAGAAGATCATCAGCACCAAGGTCGTCAGCCGCAAGAATGCCGGCAGCTACAAGACCTATGAGATGGGCAAGGCGGTCGAGAAGCGGCTGTCGGCCTATCTGAAGGAGATGGGCATCGAACAGGGCGTGCTGGGCGTGATGAAGGCCACGCCGGCCAGCGACATCAAGCAGATCGAACCCGAGGACATGCTGGAGATGAAGCTCGTCACCAGCCTCGATTCGCTCGATTTGCTGACCGAGAGGACCATTTGCCGGCGCAATCCCGTGCCTGCGAATTGCCGCGAGGTGCCCTCGAACGCGAAGCCGGTCGAGGTAGCGGCCGTCGAAGCCGGATCCGCCCCCGCTGCTCCCGCTCCCGCCACCGTGCCCGCGCCGCAGGTCCAGGACCAGGAGATGCGCTTCGTTCTCGTTCGCGGCAGCAATCCGCTCTGCAACCCCGATTGTCCGGAATGGATCTCAGCCGAAGGCACGATCGCCGCGGGCACGGCCGACAAGCTTCGCCAGCTGCTCGATACCCTCAGCGGGCGCCGCTTGCCCATTGTCATCAACTCGCCGGGCGGAGATGTGCAGGCTGCGCTTGCCGCGGGCCGCCTGATCCGCGCGCGCGGGCTGAATATGGCGGTCGCCCGGACGGATTTTCTCGACTGCGATCCCGGCGCAGTCGGGTGCGTCGCGACAGACGGTCTCCATAGCGGCCTCACCATCGATGCCGGCGCCGAATGCGATGCCGCCTGCGCGGTGATGATCGCTGGCGGCGCCAGGCGCCTCGTTGGTGCGGATGCGCATTTCCTGGTGCATTCCATGGGCATGGAAGAAAAGGTCAGGGCGTATCTCGATGAGATGGCGGTCGGCTCGGGCTTTTTCGTCGCCATGCAGTCGGCGCAGTACGCCAAGCACAGGGAACTCACGCAGGACGAATTGCAGGAATTCGGGTTGACGACAGGGCCGCAATCGGTGGACGCGCTGACCGGCGCGACCATCTGCAAATCGTCGCCGAAGCCCGATAATTGCAGGGTTCTCCCGGCGACCAATGCCGAGGCGTCGTCGCCGGCGAAGCTTTAATGTCGCCCAAAAATGCGCAGCGGTTTTGCGGGAGCGAACAATGACATAAAGCGCGTCGATTGAATCCGTTTCAACGCGACGTGCTTTTAGCGCCACTTTTGCACTGGCCATCGAGGCAGGTTGAGCAGGGCAGGGTGGTGCCGTTATCTTGCTTGCGCCGTTTGCAGAATGGAGGATCGGCGATGCGCGAGGACGTCCCGACTTTGTATGAATGGGCCGGCGGCGGCGAGGCTCTCAACCGGCTGACCCGGACTTTTTACGACAAGGTAGCGACGGACCCGATCGTCGGCCCCGTGTTCAAGAACATGTCGCCGGACCATCCGGCTCACGTCGCAGCCTTCATCGGCGAGGTCTTCGGCGGACCGAAGACCTACAGCGAAAAGCACGGCGGCCATCGCGAGATGGTGATGCATCATCTCGGCAAGCATTTGACCGAGGAGCAGCGCCGGCGTTGGATCAATCTTCTCGCCGACGCGGCCGATGAGGTCGGCTTGCCGGACGATCCCGAGTTCCGTTCAGCCTTCATGGGCTATGTCGAATGGGGATCGCGGCTGGCCAAGATGAACTCCAACATCGGCGAGACCTGCGACCCGGAGACCGAACCAATGCCGGCCTGGGGCTGGGGCGTTCCGGGCGGGCCCTACAAGCCGCCGGCTGGAAAATCGTGAGCGTGGCGGACCAGACCGTCAACCCGATCCTTTGCCAGCGACCTGGGAAATCCCTATTTCTGGCAAAGCCAATGAAACTGTATCTGACCACTCTTTACAGAGCACGCGGAAGCTTTTAGGAAGCGCCTGCTGCGCCGATTTGCGCACGTACGGGCATAGCTCAGTTGGTAGAGCGGCGGTCTCCAAAACCGCAGGTCGTAGGTTCGAGCCCTGCTGCCCGTGCCATTTCCTCAAGGAAATCAGGTACTTAGATATCGCCTTGCTTGGCGAGGACGCCGAAAGTTGCCTTACACATCTCTTGCACAAACTTGCACGTGCTCAGGGAGTGTCTGGCAGTGGCGGAAAATCACACGATTCTGGAAGGCAAAGTTCACGTCTATCGGCGTAAACTAGGCACGATGGACGACCTTTGCGGACTTTTTTGTAGGGTGCAGAGACGGCCAGTAGCGTTGCGTCTGACAAAGGCCCTCATTTACAGAAACAGCCAGTACCGCCGTGAGACCGGCGAGGCCTTATGCGATTGCGAGGAACTAGTGCCATTTGCAATTGAGCTTGCGGGAAAGGACACTTATCCCGATGTTTTGCCACCGATCAGGTTCGGCAGAGGCAGGCACATAAAGCGGATGGAGTTGACGGAAGCAATCGCCGGCATGCTGCACGGATAGCCAGCTGGCAACTGCCAGACTGGCATTGGAAAGCGCCTCCAGTATCGGTTGATTGATCCGTGTCCCAGGTCCGAAGCACGAAGTTTGACATAGCGCAGCCAGGTCAACGGCGATGACAGCACACCTTCCGTCGGACCGAAAGGTTTACGGCCCTGCCAAGAGCGCCACTGAGCTTGTTTCGGATTGCATCTAGGCCCTCGACGACGGTTTGGCAGCAGCCTTAGAATCGTTTTGAAAGCGCGTGATGGTCCGGTGCCAGATGGCGCACTCAGTGACTGGCGCTTTTGCAGCTCGACCTTTGCTCTCATAGGTAGGGTCCATCAGGTCGTCGACATAACTCCCACACTCTCTGCGATAAATGACGCAACGATGTATCAAACATACGCAACAAGTTGCCAAATAGCGCAACTATGATGCTTGCATACTCATCGTTCTGGTGGCATCATGCAACATACGTCAGATATTTCCAACTCAAAGGCTTCAACCATGGACCACTTTCCGATTGTGCAGGCGCTTTGCCGCGCTGCCATGGCTACGCCGAACCCTGCTGTCCGCAAACAGATCGAACGGCTGTCTGCCGCACTCAAGGAAGCCGGGGAGGCAAAGCAGGCGGGCACTTTGAACGGTATCCTTACTAGTGCGGACCGTGCCGGAGATATGGCACCTAGTAGGCTGGTGCGCTCTAAGGCTGTGTTGGCAGGGGAAACACTGACACCCAATACGCCGCTTCCCGTTGACAAGGAGACGGCTAGTGCTTTGGCGGAGGTGATTTTCCCCCAACAAGTCAGCACGACCGCGCCGTTTTTTAGCGCGCCCGTCGGGGCGGCCGTGAAGAGCTTGCTTGACGAATGGAGCCATTTGAGCGAGCTCGAAGCGCTCGATGTCTCGCCCGCCAAGTCATGCCTGATCTTCGGTGCTCCGGGAACCGGAAAGACCCGGCTGGCCTACTGGATCGCGAGACAACTCGACTTGCCGATCGTTGTGGCGCGTCTCGATAGCCTCATGTCGTCCTTTCTGGGCACATCCGCCCGCAATATCGGTGCGCTTTTTTCGTTCGCGGGCCGGTATCGCTGCATCCTGCTTCTGGATGAATTCGACTCTTTGGCCAAGCTGCGGGACGACCCGCAAGAGGTCGGCGAGATCAAACGTATTGTGAATACGCTGCTCCAGAACCTAGATGCACGCAATGATGTGGGTCTCACCATCGGTATCACAAACCATCCACAACTCTTGGATTCGGCGGTGTGGAGGCGCTTCGAGATACAACTCGAAATCCCGGTTCCGGACCTGCCCCTGAGACTTGAAATGGCGCGTGCTTTCATGGTGCCAGCCGAGGTCCCGGAGTCGCACATCAAGCTGTTGGCTTGGTTTACCGATGGGGCGACCGGCGCCGAACTAGAGACGCTTGTCCGAAGTTACAAGAAGCTCCGGGCGGTCCGCGGCGATGCATCCGAAGAGGTTTTCGACGTGTTCCGGCAGTTTGCCACGATGAACAGCGGTCGGCTTAGTAAAGCGCGGCGCACTCTTCTGTTTGGCGACCAGGCGAACCTAATCTCAGCGCTTCACGATGCCGAGAGCCCCCCCTTTTCCATGTCGGAGCTGGGCGAACTGCTGGGGCGGGACAAGTCCACGATTAGCCGTATCATCAAACAAGATCGCAAAGCGAAAAAGAGCGATTAGCCATGGCAACCCCAGTCCAGATTGTTCTCAATGCCAACAACTTCTCGGAAGACCGAGACGTACCTCCTGGTCGGGGTAATCGGACGGACTTTTTCCAGGACAATGAGAACGCGTTTCCAGCCCATCGCGATAAGATAGTAGGGCAATTGGAGGGAATGGCGGAAGAGATCCGGCGCAACGCCGTTTCTTTCGGCGAAGTGGGTCATATCAAGGTCATCCTGCGCCGGCGAGCCTGGGCGAAGAGTCATCGTCCTTTGTCCGCATTGTTTCCGGGAGACAGGACGCCATTGGTCGGAGGTTTGGATCTCGGCGAGCTGATTCTTGAGGTGACCCCTCGCTCGTTGGATCAGGCCGCAGCCCAAGTGCGGCAGGCAGAGGACCGTGTGAAATGGGAAAAGAACAAGGTCACCAACAAACTTGAGGCACATCCGACCGCTCGCCGCAGTGAAACGGGCGCGATCGAACGGATTGAACTCTACAGTGCCGCTGACCGCCGCCGTTTTGACATCGAGAAGGCCGTGGTCTGGCTCTCCAACAGCAAGACGGGCGGCCAATATGAGGTTGAACTATTCGACTCTCCGCCACCTCAAGGGGACTGGGATGCGGACCGCATGCGGCAACGCCTGTATGTATCTTTCTTGAAAGGGTTGCAGGGATTCGGCAGCGGTCTGACGGTAAACCGCCTGGCGGACAAGTCTTCGCATAACATGGCACGTGTGTCCGTTCGACTGGAACGTTCATCGCTACCTCCGCGTGTCCAGATTACTGGAGAGGGCCCTGGTCCTGGCGCAAAATTCTCCGCTCTCGCGCCTTTCGACGACAGGATGGAGCGGCACATGCAGGTTCTCAAATTTCTTGAGAACCACCCCTTGGTAAAGCGCATCGAGTTGCCAGGCATTTTGGTGCCGAGCGCCAACCCATCCACAACCAGTCGCACTTCGCCAAACGGATTCGTCATGCCTCCCCGGGACGTCACGAGAAGCTGGCCTCGAGTCGGTGTCATCGACGGTGGTGTTAGTGACGCAGCCTTGGGTGACTGGCTTATCGGTCGCTGGGATCAACTGGCGGACGGCGACATCGATCCCACGCATGGCACCTTTATCGGCGGCCTTTTGGTTGCCGCCTCCACCCTTAACGGCTTAGACACCTGCGCCGATCCAGATGGCACCGAGATATACGATATTGCCGTGCTACCCTCTTCAGACACGGCGTTCACCGCTTACCATGGCGACCTCAACGGGTTTTTCGAACAGGTCGAATACGCCATTATTGAGGCGCGCACCCGCCATAACGTGCGTATTTTCAACTTCAGCATGAACGTGCAGACGCTCGTGGCTTCAAATAATTATAGCAAGGTCGCCGAGCGGCTCGATCAGATAGCGGACACGCACGACGTTCTGATCTGCATCTCGGCCGGTAATCTTTCCACGTCCCGCCAGGAATGGAGCGCAGATGTTACCTCTGTCTTGCAGATGATGGCGACGAGCCAAAACGACGGCATCTTTATTCCCGCGGAGAGTGCGAGGAATATCTCTGTAGGGGCATTGAATCCCACCTTCCTTGACGGTGCGATAGGGCATGTTCCCGCCAACTATTCCCGACGCGGGCCAGGGATCCAGTGCCTCGTGAAACCGGACTTTGCCCACGTAGGCGGCTGCGGCCATGGATTGCCATCCAAAGCGCATGGTCACTACTCGGTCGATCCCAATGGGGTTGTCACCGAAAGCTGCGGCACCAGTTTCGCCGCGCCGCTTTTGGCAAAGCAGGCCGCTCTCTTGGACGCGCTAATCGAGGGTAACGTTTCTAGAGAAACCCTGGTGGCTTTGCTCACACACCATGCCAGAACGCCATCAGGCATGGGCGCAAACGAGCTCAGCACTATCGGGCGCCAGCTCGTTGGCCACGGAACGCCCCCCTCTGTCGCCGAGATTTTGGAAGGCGACGACAGTCAGATCACCCTGGTCTTCGCAGCACGTCTTATGCCGGGAAAACAGTTGAAATTCGAATTCGCATGGCCGGCTTGCTTGGTGCAAAGCGGCAGATGCCGGGGCAAAGTGCGCCTAACCCTCGTTTCCAGTCCGCCCCTCGATCAACGCTTCGGTGCGGAGTTCGTTCGCGTCAACGTCGAAGCGGCACTGCAGCAGGAAACAATCAAGGACGGAAAGCACAGCTGGAAAGGGCAGCTGAAGCCGCTTTATCTTCCGGATTCGTCCGTTGAGCATCCAGTCGAGGCGGAGCGTATCGAGCACGGCCTGAAGTGGAGCCCAGTGAAAGTCTACGGGGATCAGATGCCGCAGGGCCGGGGATCGTCATCCACCTGGAGACTTCTGGTGAGTTACCTATCCCGGACCGACAACTCTGCCGTGCCACAGGAGGGCATTCCGTTTACGGCTATTCTCACCATTGAAGACATGGCTGGCGAGGAGCCGGTGTTTAACGTCATGCGCCAGCAATTGGCTGCAAGCCCCTTCCAGATTTCCGACATCCGGACAGCAGCGCGTGTGACGACTCGGGTCTAGACAAGTGCACGACACGCTTGCGGGCGCGAGGGGCGGCGCCCCTTAGCGTATTTCATAGACGGCCATGCTTGCGCTCCCTGCCTTGTGAATTTTGGTGCCCCGGATATCGAACTGAGCCATGGAGGCGCTGTTCGCCTTGTGGATGGAATTTCCGCGGATTTCGTATTCGGCCATGCTCGCGCTGCCCGCCTTATGGATGCGGCTGCCGCGAATGTCATAGATGGCCGAGCTGGCGCTACCGGCCTTGTAGATCTTCTTCCCGTCGAAACGGCTATCGTTCGCACTCATGTTCCCGGGTCCAATTCTGCATTGACAGGCCCATCATACAGATGATGGGCCTTCTGAGCAGGCCCCGCCTATATCCGAACCTTAAGATGTTTCCAGGTTCTCATCATCCACGGTGCAGAAAATGAAGGGAAGAGCCAAAAATACGGTTGAAAAAGGCCAGCTTTCCTTACACAAATCCTTACACATCGATTATGAAAGCGGCTATAATCTGTATGTAAACAAGTAGATGTGAGAAGGCTATTCAGTCTCCAAAACCGCAGGTCGTAGGTTCGAGCCCTGCTGCCCGTGCCATTTTCCAAATTGGCCAATCCAAGCCTACGCGGTTGAAAATCGGCGGGTGGCTTGCCATATGGGGGGAATTGGGGCATAAGCCCCGTATAGCCGGGACGGGACGACTGGATGGTTCCGAGGCGGCGTTAGGGCATAAAGCGGACCTTGCCACTTGCGTGGATCAAGAATCGGTTTTATGTAGACGAGACAGACACGCGACGCGTGGAGCTGGGAAGCCGGCTTTACGCGTCTGATTTGCGTGGGTGAAATAGCGGCGCTGATTCGCTTCGCATAGAGCCCAGGCGGCACGTCCCGGTCAGCGGGATCATCCAGGAGGCCCGGCCAACGGGTCTTTAAAACAGGCGGCGCATGGCTTCGAAAACCACTAATCCCTTCACCTTTCTCCAGCAGGTTCGCGCGGAGACGGCCAAGGTGACATGGCCTTCGCGGCGCGAAACCATGATCTCGACCGTGATGGTCCTCGTGTTCGCGGTGATCGCGATGCTCTTCTTCTTCGCAGCCGACATTCTGATGGGCTATGCGATCGAGTGGATCCTGGGTCTCGGGCATTAATTCGGCGGTTTACGGAGAGGTCGTGAAATGACTGCGCGGTGGTATATCGTCCACGCCTATTCGAACTTCGAGAAGAAGGTCGCCGAGGATATCGAGAACAAGGCCAAGCAGAAGGGCCTGTCCGGGGACATCGAGCAGATCGTGGTGCCGACCGAGAAGGTCGTCGAGATCCGCCGCGGCCGCAAGGTCGACGCCGAGCGCAAGTTCTTCCCGGGCTATGTGCTGTTGAAGGCCAACCTGACCGACGCTGTCTTCTCGCTGGTCAAGAACACGCCGAAGGTCACCGGCTTCCTTGGTGATTCCAAGCCGGTGCCGATCACCGAGGCCGAGGCGCAGCGCATCCTGAACCAGGTCCAGGAGGGCGTCGAGCGGCCGAAGCCGTCGGTCACCTTCGAGATCGGCGAGGCGATCCGCGTTTCGGACGGTCCGTTCGCGTCGTTCAACGGCGTCGTCCAGGAAGTGGACGAGGAGCGCGCCCGCCTCAAGGTGGAAGTTTCGATCTTCGGGCGCGCCGTGCCTGTCGATCTGGAATTCGGACAGGTCGAAAAGGGCTGATCCGAATACCCGCGCCGAAAGGCGACGGGATACCGCGCCGAAAGGCGTCGGGCGGCGCGAATGGGCGCCGCATGAACGGTGGGAGGCGAAGGCGGCATAGCCGGCTGTCGGAACCGCACCACCAGACTGCAACCGCCGTGCTTCCCGGATAATGGGGCCGGCATGAGAAAAGGCAGGAATAGAGATGGCTAAGAAAGTTGCAGGCCAGCTCAAGCTCCAGGTTGCCGCGGGTTCGGCCACGCCGTCGCCCCCGATCGGCCCGGCGCTTGGTCAGCGCGGCATCAACATCATGGAATTCTGCAAGGCGTTCAACGCGCAGACCCAGGAGCTCGAGAAGGGATCGCCGATCCCGGTCGTCATCACCTACTACCAGGACAAGTCGTTCACCTTCGTCATGAAGACGCCTCCGGTGAGCTACTTCCTGAAGAAGGCCGCCAACCTGAAGTCGGGCTCCAAGGAGCCGGGCAAGGTCAAGGCCGGCACGATCAGCCGCGACAAGGTGCGCGCGATCGCCGAGCAGAAGATGAAGGACCTTAACGCAAACGACGTCGAGGCGGCCATGCGCATGGTCGAGGGCTCCGCCCGCTCGATGGGCCTGGAAGTGGTGGGCTAAGATCATGGCAAAGATTGCAAAGCGTGTCGCCCAGAGCCGCGAAGGCATCGATCCGAACAAGGCTTATGCGCTCTCCGAGGCGCTGCAGCTGCTCAAGGACCGGTCCAAGGTGAAGTTCGACGAGACCGTCGAGATCTCGATGAATCTCGGCGTCGATCCGCGCCATGCCGACCAGATGGTCCGTGGCGTGGTCAACCTGCCGAACGGCACCGGCCGCTCGGTGCGTGTCGCCGTGTTCGCCCGTGGCGACAAGGCCGAGGAAGCCAAGGCCGCCGGCGCCGATATCGTTGGCGCCGAGGACCTCGTCGAAATCGTCCAGAAGGGCACGATCGATTTCGATCGCTGCATCGCCACTCCGGACATGATGCCGCTGGTCGGCCGTCTGGGTAAGGTGCTCGGCCCGCGCGGCATGATGCCGAACCCGAAGGTCGGCACCGTGACCACCGATGTGGCAGCGGCCGTCAAGGCTTCGAAGGGCGGCGCCGTCGAGTTCCGCGTCGAGAAGGCCGGCATCGTCCAGGCCGGCGTCGGCAAGGTCTCGTTCGACGTCAAGGCGCTGGAAGAGAATGTCCGCGCCTTCGCCGATGCGGTGAACAAGGCCAAGCCGTCGGGCGCCAAGGGCAACTACCTCAAGAAGGTGTCCGTCACCTCGACGATGGGCCCTGGCCTCAAGCTCGACCTCGCGACGCTCGCCGCGTCGTAAGCGTCATCTGGTCGGCTTTAGGCCGATCGCTAGAGCATGATCCCGAAAAGTGGGAACCGGTTTTCGGGAAGGATCATGCTCCAACAAAGAAGAATTCCGGACCGCCGATCCGTCGGCGGCCCGGTAACCCGGAAGCCGGAAGGTTTCCGGATATCCTGTCCGAGATTGCAGGCGGCCCAAAAGCCTTAATTCACTTTGGGCCTGCATGAGACGGGTGAAGACCCGACAAAGGAGCGACAAGCTCCAATGAAAGGTTCGAACCGTGTTTGCCTTTTGTCTGCGCATCGCCGGCTTGGCCGTCGGTGTGGCGAAAGGGGGCAGGATCCTCGAGCGTCGTTCGGGAGATCCGGTTTTGGATGGCCCGGCCGGCAAAAGGCAACCCGACGCCTGTCCTTTAAATGGGAATGTTCCCATTGGTGGGGCAGGGGTCAACTGGAGATAGGCAGTGGACAGAGCGGAAAAACGCGAACTCGTCACGGGCCTGAACGATGCGTTCTCGAGCGCGGGTTCAGTGGTCGTGGCCCACTATGCCGGTATCACCGTCGCGCAAATGAACGACCTTCGGTCGAAGATGCGCGCTGCCGGTGGCACCGTTAAAGTCGCGAAGAACCGTCTCGCCAAAATCGCTCTTCAGGGCACGGACTCCGCATCGATCATCGATCTGTTCAAGGGACAGACGCTGGTCGCTTATTCGGAGGATCCGATTGCGGCGCCGAAGGTCGCGTCCGATTTCGCCAAGGGGAATGACAAGTTGATCATTCTCGGCGGCGCGATGGGCACCACTTCGCTCAACGCCGACGGTGTGAAGGCACTCGCCACACTTCCGTCGCTCGACGAGCTCCGCGCCAGGCTGGTTGGCATGATCGCCACGCCGGCAACCCGGATCGCCCAGATCGTCAATGCGCCGGCGGCTTCGGTCGCGCGCGTCATTGGCGCTTATGCCCGGAAGGACGAGGCGGCATGAGGCCGTTCCTCGCTATCACAAACACACGTTCGAACCTAACGAAGGAATACAACAATGGCTGATCTCGCGAAGATCGTAGACGACCTTTCGAAGCTGACCGTCCTCGAGGCGGCTGAGCTGTCGAAGCTCCTAGAAGAGAAGTGGGGCGTTTCGGCTGCTGCTCCGGTGGCGGTTGCCGCTGCCGGCGGCGCTGTCGCTGCCGCTGCTCCGGTTGAAGAGAAGACGGAATTCGACGTCGTTCTCGCCGATGCCGGCGCCCAGAAGATCAACGTCATCAAGGAAGTCCGCGCCATCACCGGCCTTGGCCTCAAGGAAGCCAAGGACCTGGTCGAAGCGGCTCCGAAGCCGGTCAAGGAAGCCGTTTCCAAGGCCGATGCCGACAAGTTCAAGGCTCAGCTGGAAGCAGCTGGCGCCAAGGTCGAGCTGAAGTAACAGGCAAGGGCGGACGGTCTCGCGCCGTCCGCCCCTCCCTGCAAAGGGAGGTTTTGTTGCGCGAGGCGTTCGAAAACCTTTTTCCTGAGGGCCGCAAGCGACCTTCAGGAAACGGGTTTTCTCCCGTTTTAGCCGGCAACCGCCAAGCGATTGGAAAGGGCGGCCGGAAAAACAGATTAGGGGCAGCCGCCGAGGCCGCCCGTTGGTGCAAGGCGAACCGCTGCGAGGTTCGCCCCGAGTTTTAGAGCTAAGGAGCGACGATGGCCCAGACCCAGACTTTCAATGGCCGCAGACGCGTACGCAAGTTCTTCGGAAAGATCCCGGAAGTTGCGGAGATGCCGAACCTCATCGAGGTTCAGAAGGCATCCTATGACCAGTTCCTGATGGTGGACGAGCCCAAGGGCGGCCGTCCGGACGAAGGACTGCAGGCCGTTTTCAAGTCGGTCTTCCCGATCTCCGACTTTTCCGGCTCCTCGATGCTGGAGTTCGTGAAGTACGAGTTCGAGGCACCGAAATTCGACGTTGACGAGTGTCGTCAGCGCGACCTGACCTATGCGGCGCCGCTCAAGGTGACGCTGCGCCTCATCGTGTTCGATATCGACGAGGATACCGGCGCCAAGTCGATCAAGGACATCAAGGAGCAGGACGTCTACATGGGCGACATGCCGCTCATGACGTCGAACGGCACCTTCATCGTCAACGGCACCGAGCGCGTCATCGTCTCGCAGATGCACCGTTCGCCGGGCGTCTTCTTCGACCATGACAAGGGCAAGTCGCACTCGTCGGGCAAGCTTCTGTTTGCCGCGCGCGTCATTCCCTATCGCGGTTCGTGGCTCGACATCGAGTTCGATTCCAAGGACGTCGTGCACGCCCGCATCGACCGTCGCCGCAAGATCCCGGTGACGTCGCTGCTGATGGCGCTCGGCATGGACGGCGAGGAGATCCTGTCGACCTTCTACAACAAGATCACCTACAAGCGCTCCGGCGACCATTGGCGCATTCCGTTCAACGTCGAGCGGTTCCGCGGCCTCAAGGCCGTCGGCGACCTGGTCGACGCCGACACGGGTGAAGTCGTTGTCGAGGCCGGCAAGAAGATCACCGCGCGCCAGGCCCGCCAGCTCGGCGATAAGGGTCTAAAGGCCATCAAGGCGACCGACGAGGATCTGCTTGGCAACTATCTCGCCGAGGACATCGTCAACTATGGCACCGGCGAGATCTTCCTCGAAGCCGGCGACGAGATCGACGACAAGACGCTCAAGGTGCTGCTCGGCACCGGCGAGGACGAGATCCAGATACTGGACATCGACCACGTCAATGTCGGCGCCTACATCCGCAACACGCTCAACGTCGACAAGAACGAGAGCCGCCAGGACGCGCTGTTCGACATCTACCGTGTCATGCGCCCGGGCGAGCCGCCGACGCTCGAGACCGCCGAAGCCATGTTCAACTCGCTGTTCTTCGACAGCGAGCGCTATGACCTGTCGGCCGTCGGCCGCGTCAAGATGAACATGCGCCTCGAGCTCAAGGCCGAGGACACCGTGCGCGTGCTGCGCAAGGAAGACATCCTGGCCGTGGTCAGGACGCTGGTTGAGTTGCGCGACGGCAAGGGCGAGATCGACGACATCGACAATCTCGGCAACCGCCGCGTGCGTTCGGTCGGCGAGCTCATGGAGAACCAGTACCGCGTCGGCCTGCTGCGCATGGAGCGCGCGATTAAGGAGCGCATGTCCTCGATCGAGATCGACACGGTCATGCCGCAGGACCTGATCAACGCCAAGCCGGCGGCCGCCGCCGTGCGCGAGTTCTTCGGTTCCTCGCAGCTGTCGCAGTTCATGGACCAGACCAACCCGCTGTCGGAGATCACCCACAAGCGCCGCCTGTCGGCGCTTGGACCGGGCGGCTTGACCCGCGAGCGCGCCGGCTTCGAGGTGCGCGACGTGCACCCGACGCATTACGGCCGCATCTGCCCGATCGAGACGCCGGAAGGCCCGAATATCGGCCTGATCAACTCGCTCGCAACCTTCGCGCGCGTCAACAAGTACGGCTTCATCGAAAGCCCCTACCGCAAGATCGTGGGCGGCAAGCTGACCAACGAGGTCGTCTACCTGTCGGCCATGGAAGAGGCCAAGCACCATGTCGCGCAGGCCAACGCCGAGCTCGACAAGAACGGCGGCTTCGTCGACGAGTTCGTCATTTGCCGCAACGCCGGTGAAGTGATGATGGCGCCGCGCGAAAACGTCGATCTTATGGACGTCTCGCCGAAGCAGATGGTGTCGGTCGCGGCAGCGCTCATCCCGTTCCTCGAGAACGATGACGCCAACCGCGCGCTGATGGGCTCGAACATGCAGCGTCAGGCCGTGCCGCTGGTGCGCGCCGAGGCGCCGTTCGTCGGCACCGGCATGGAGCCGGTCGTCGCCCGCGACTCGGGCGCGGCCATCGGCGCCCGCCGCGGCGGCGTGGTCGACCAGGTTGACGCCACCCGTATCGTCATCCGCGCCACGGAAGACCTCGATCCCGGCAAGTCCGGTGTCGATATCTACCGGCTGATGAAGTTCCAGCGCTCGAACCAGAACACCTGCATCAACCAGCGTCCGCTGGTGCGCATGGGCGACCGGGTGAACAAGGGCGACATCATCGCCGACGGTCCGTCGACCGAGCTCGGCGATCTGGCGCTCGGCCGCAACGTGCTGGTCGCGTTCATGCCGTGGAACGGCTACAACTACGAGGACTCGATCCTGCTCTCCGAGCGCATCGTGGCCGACGACGTCTTCACCTCGATCCACATCGAGGAGTTCGAGGTCATGGCGCGCGACACCAAGCTCGGGCCGGAGGAAATCACGCGCGACATTCCGAACGTTTCGGAAGAGGCGCTGAAGAACCTCGACGAGGCCGGCATCGTCTATATCGGTGCCGAAGTGCAGCCGGGCGACATCCTGGTCGGCAAGATCACGCCGAAGGGCGAAAGCCCGATGACGCCGGAAGAAAAGCTCCTGCGCGCCATCTTCGGCGAAAAGGCCTCGGACGTCCGCGACACCTCCATGCGCATGCCTCCGGGCACTTTCGGCACGGTTGTCGAAGTGCGCGTCTTCAACCGCCACGGCGTCGAGAAGGACGAGCGCGCCATGGCGATCGAGCGCGAGGAGATCGAGCGTCTGGCCAAGGACCGCGACGACGAACAGGCGATCCTCGACCGCAACGTCTATGCACGTCTTTCCGACGTGCTGGTCGGCAAGGAAGCGATCGCCGGGCCGAAGGGCTTCAAGAAGGGCTCGAAGCTGTCGAAGGACACGCTCGACGAGTATCCGCGTTCGCAGTGGTGGCAGTTCGCCGTGGAGAACGAGAAGCTCCAGGGCGAGCTCGAGGCTCTGCGCGGCCAGTACGACGAGTCCAAGAAGGCGCTCGAGCAGCGCTTCATGGACAAGGTCGAGAAGGTGCAGCGCGGCGACGAAATGCCTCCAGGCGTCATGAAGATGGTCAAGGTCTTCGTAGCGGTGAAGCGCAAGATGCAGCCGGGCGACAAGATGGCCGGCCGTCACGGCAACAAGGGTGTCGTGTCGCGCATCGTTCCGGTCGAGGACATGCCTTTCCTCGAGGACGGCACGCATGCCGACATCGTGCTCAACCCGCTGGGTGTGCCGAGCCGCATGAATGTCGGCCAGATCCTGGAAACGCATCTGGGCTGGGCTTGCGCCGGCATGGGCAGGAAGATCGGCGAGCTGATCGACGCGTATAAGGCGGGCGGCGACATCAAGCCGCTGCGCAAGACGCTCGAAAGCTTCATGCCGGCCAACGACCGCAACGAGCCGGTGCGCAGCTATGACGACGAGAGCATCATTCGCCTGAGCGAACAGATGCGCCGCGGCGTCTCGATCGCGACCCCGGTGTTCGATGGCGCGCATGAAGCCGACATCAACATCATGCTGGAGCAGGCTGGCCTGCACACCAGCGGTCAGTCGCAGCTTTATGACGGCCGCACCGGCGAGCCGTTCGATCGCAAGGTGACGATGGGCTACATCTATATGCTGAAGCTCCATCACCTGGTGGACGACAAGATCCACGCGCGTTCGATCGGCCCGTACTCGCTCGTTACCCAGCAGCCGCTGGGCGGCAAGGCGCAGTTCGGCGGCCAGCGCTTCGGTGAAATGGAGGTCTGGGCGCTCGAAGCCTACGGCGCCGCCTACACGCTGCAGGAAATGCTGACGGTCAAGTCGGACGACGTCGCCGGCCGCACCAAGGTCTACGAGGCGATCGTGCGCGGCGACGACACGTTCGAGGCGGGTATTCCGGAGAGCTTCAATGTTCTCGTCAAGGAAATGCGCTCGCTGGGTCTCAATGTCGAGCTGGAGAACACCCAGGTCGAAGAGAACCAGACGCGCCTGCCCGACGCAGCCGAGTAAAGGTCATGGCGCGCCGCGCTTGATGAGGCGGCGCGCCCTGAGCATGATCCCGAAAAGTGGCCACCGGTTTTCGGCCAAGATCATGCTCAACCAAGAGTCTACGGCCGGTTGACCGGCCAGTCTGCGGACATTTGGTCCGCGATCGATGCAAGGGGTTATCGAGGACCCCGAAAAGGAGAACGGCATGAACCAAGAGGTCATGAATCTCTTCAACCCGCAGGCGCCTGCGCAGGTGTTCGATTCCATCCGGATCTCGCTTGCCAGCCCAGAGAAGATTCTGTCCTGGTCGTTCGGCGAGATCAAGAAGCCGGAGACCATCAACTACCGCACCTTCAAGCCGGAGCGTGACGGCCTGTTCTGCGCGCGCATTTTTGGCCCGATCAAGGACTATGAGTGCCTGTGCGGCAAGTACAAGCGCATGAAGTACAAGGGCGTCATCTGCGAAAAGTGCGGCGTCGAGGTCACGCTGTCGCGCGTTCGCCGCGAGCGCATGGGCCATATCGAGCTCGCCGCGCCCGTCGCCCATATCTGGTTCCTGAAGTCGCTGCCCTCGCGCATCGGCACGCTGCTCGACATGACGCTCAAGGACATCGAGCGCGTGCTCTATTTCGAGAACTACATCGTCACCGAGCCCGGCCTCACCGCGCTGAAGGAGAACCAGCTCCTGAGCGAGGAAGAGTACATGCTTGCCGTCGACGAGTATGGCGAGGATTCTTTCACCGCCATGATCGGCGCCGAGGCCATCCATGACCTTCTGGCCGGCATGGATCTGGAGAAGATCGCCGGCGACCTGCGTTCGGAACTGGCTTCGACCACATCCGAGCTCAAGCAGAAGAAGTACCTGAAGCGGCTCAAGGTCGTCGAAAACTTCATGGAATCCGGCAACCGTCCGGAATGGATGATCATGAAGGTCGTTCCGGTGATCCCGCCGGACCTGCGCCCGCTCGTTCCCCTGGATGGTGGCCGCTTCGCCACGTCCGACCTCAACGACCTCTATCGCCGCGTCATCAACCGCAACAACCGCCTGAAGCGGCTGATCGAGCTGCGCGCGCCCGGCATCATCGTGCGCAATGAAAAGCGCATGCTGCAGGAAGCCGTCGACGCGTTGTTCGACAACGGCCGTCGCGGCCGCGTCATCACCGGCGCCAACAAGCGTCCGCTGAAGTCGCTGTCCGACATGCTGAAGGGCAAGCAGGGCCGGTTCCGCCAGAACCTGCTCGGCAAGCGCGTCGACTATTCCGGTCGCTCGGTCATCGTGACCGGTCCGGAGCTGAAGCTGCATCAGTGCGGCCTGCCGAAGAAGATGGCGCTCGAACTCTTCAAGCCCTTCATCTACGCCCGCCTCGACGCCAAGGGTTTCTCCTCGACCGTCAAGCAGGCCAAGAAGCTGGTTGAGAAGGAGCGTCCGGAAGTTTGGGACATCCTCGACGAGGTCATCCGCGAGCATCCGGTGCTCTTGAACCGCGCGCCGACGCTGCACCGCCTCGGCATCCAGGCGTTTGAGCCGATCCTGATCGAAGGCAAGGCGATCCAGCTGCATCCGCTGGTCTGCACCGCCTTCAACGCCGACTTCGACGGCGACCAGATGGCGGTCCACGTGCCGCTGTCGCTGGAAGCGCAGCTCGAGGCCCGCGTGCTGATGATGTCGACCAACAACATCCTGCACCCGGCTTCCGGCGCGCCTATCATCGTGCCGTCGCAGGACATGGTTCTCGGTCTCTACTATCTGTCGATCGTCAACCAGAACGAGCCGGGCGAAGGCATGGTGTTCGCCGACATGGGCGAGCTTCAGCATGCGCTGGAGACCAAGGCCGTGACGCTGCACGCCAAGATCAAGGGCCGCTTCCGCTCCGTCGATGCCGAAGGCAACGTCGTGTCGAAGATCTACGACACCACGCCCGGCCGCATGATCATCGGCGAGCTTCTGCCGAAGAACGTCAACGTGCCGTATGAGACAGCCAACCAGGAGATGACCAAGAAGAACATCTCCAAGATGATCGACACCGTCTACCGCCACTGCGGTCAGAAAGAGACGGTCATCTTCTGCGATCGCATCATGGCGCTCGGCTTTGCGCATGCTTGCCGAGCCGGCATCTCGTTCGGCAAGGACGACATGCTGATCCCGGACAGCAAGATCAAGCTGGTGTCCGAGACCGAAGCTTTGGCCAAGGAGTACGAGCAGCAGTACAATGACGGCCTGATCACGCAGGGCGAGAAGTACAACAAGGTCGTCGACGCCTGGGCCAAGTGCTCGGAAAAGGTCGCCGACGAGATGATGGCGCGCATCAAGGCGGTGGAATTCGAGGACAACGGCCGTCAGAAGCCGATGAACTCGATCTACATGATGTCGCATTCGGGTGCGCGCGGTTCGCCCACCCAGATGCGTCAGCTCGCCGGCATGCGCGGCCTGATGGCCAAGCCCTCGGGTGAAATCATCGAGACGCCGATCATCTCGAACTTCAAGGAAGGCCTCACCGTGCTCGAGTATTTCAACTCGACCCACGGCGCCCGTAAGGGTCTGGCAGACACCGCCTTGAAGACGGCGAACTCGGGTTATCTCACCCGGCGCCTGGTCGACGTGGCGCAGGACTGCATCGTCAACTCCGTGGACTGCGGCACCGACAAGGGCCTCACCATGCAGCCGATCGTCGATGCCGGTCAGGTCGTCGCTTCGGTCGGCCAGCGCGTGCTGGGCCGCACCGCGCTCGACGACATCAGCCATCCGGTGACCGGCGACTTGCTGGTCAAGGCCGGCACGCTGATGGACGAGCGCGATGTGGAGCAGATCGAAAAGGCCGGCGTGCAGTCGATCCGCATCCGCTCGGCGCTGACCTGCGAGATCAGGACCGGCGTGTGCGCGGTCTGCTACGGACGCGATCTGGCCCGCGGCACGCCCGTCAACCAGGGCGAGGCCGTTGGCGTCATCGCGGCGCAGTCGATCGGCGAGCCGGGCACCCAGCTCACCATGCGTACCTTCCACATGGGCGGCACGGCGCAGGTGGTGGATTCCTCGTTCCTTGAAGCCTCCTATGAGGGCAAGGTGCAGATCCGCAACCGCAACGTGGTGCGCAACTCGGAAGGCCAGCAGATGGTCATGGGCCGCAACATGGCGGTGCTCATCCTCGACGAAGCCGGCAAGGAACGCGCTACGCACCGCGTCACCTATGGTTCGCGTATCTTCGTGGACGATGGCGACAAGGTGAAGCGCGGTCAGCGCATCGCCGAGTGGGATCCTTACACCCGCCCGATCCTTACCGAAATCGAGGGCAGGGTGGCGTTCGAGGATCTGGTCGACGGCATTTCCGTTCAGGAAACGGCTGACGAATCGACCGGCATCACCAAGCGCGAGGTCATCGACTGGCGTTCGACCCCACGCGGCAACGACCTGAAGCCGGCGATGGTCGTCCAGGATGCCAAGGGCAAGGTCGGCAAGCTGTCGAAGGGCGGCGATGCACGCTTCCTGCTCTCGGTCGAGGCCATCCTCTCGGTCGAGCCTGGCGCGCATGTCCGTCCGGGCGACGTGCTGGCGCGTATCCCGATGGAAAGCGCCAAGACCAAGGACATCACCGGTGGTCTGCCGCGCGTTGCGGAACTGTTCGAGGCTCGCCGTCCGAAGGATCACGCCATCATCGCCGAGATCGATGGCACGATCCGCTTCGGCCGCGACTACAAGAACAAGCGCCGCATCATCATCGAGCCGCATGACTCGACGCTGGAGCCGGTGGAGTACCTGATCCCGAAGGGCAAGCCGTTCCATCTCCAGGACGGCGACGTCATCGAGAAGGGCGACTACATCCTCGACGGCAACCCGGCGCCGCACGACATCCTGGCGATCAAGGGCGTGGAGGCGCTCGCCTCCTACCTCGTCAACGAGATCCAGGAGGTCTACCGCCTGCAGGGCGTGTCGATCAACGACAAGCACATCGAGGTGATCGTTCGCCAGATGCTGCAGAAGGTCGAGATCACCACGCAGGGCGACTCGACCTATATCCCGGGCGACCACGTCGACGTGATCGAACTGGAAGAGGTCAACGAGCGCCTGATCGAGGACGGCAAGAAGCCGGCCGAAGGTCAGCCGGTGCTCTTGGGCATCACCAAGGCCTCGCTGCAGACGCCGTCCTTCATCTCGGCCGCCTCCTTCCAGGAGACGACGAGGGTGCTCACCGAGGCTGCGGTTGCCGGCAAGACCGACATGCTGCAGGGCCTGAAGGAAAACGTCATCGTCGGCCGTCTGATCCCGGCCGGCACGGGCGGCACGATGAGCCAGATAAGGCGCATCGCCACCTCGCGCGACGAGCTCATCATCGACGAGCGCCGCAAGGCCTCCGGTGTCGAGGTCGCCGAGCCGATGCTGACCGACATGGTCAACGCCGCGCAGTAGACGGCATGAAATGAAAACAGGAAAAAGGGGCCCTCGTGGCCCCTTTTCGCATTTCAGAGCATGATCTTGAAAACTGGGATCGGGACGACGGCTCCACCTGCCGTCATCCTGATCGAGCGTCACGAAAGAGGAAGAGCCATGAGCAGCACGACCTGGACGGCCGTCGACGATTACATCGTTTCCTCGCTTTTCGAATCCGATGCCGTGCTGGACGCGGTGATCAAGACCAATCGCGACCAAGGGCTACCGGCAATCGACGTCTCGGCCGCTCAAGGCAAGCTGCTGTCGCTGCTGGTGCGTATTCGGGGCGCGAAAAAGGTGCTGGAGGTCGGCACGCTTGGCGGCTACTCGACCATCTGGATGGCAAGGGGATTGCCGGCGGACGGCAAGGTCGTGACGCTGGAGCTCGATCCGCATCACGCCGGGGTCGCGCGCTCGAACTTTGAGCGAGCAGGGGTTTCCGCCAAGGTCGACCTGCGGGTCGGTCCCGCGCTGCCGTCGCTTGCCACGCTGGCAAGCGAAAATGCCGGTCCGTTCGACCTGATCTTCATCGACGCCGACAAGCCGAACAACCCGAACTATCTCGACGGGGCGATGAAGCTGTCGCGCTCAGGCACGGTGATCGTCTGCGACAACGTCATACGCGACGGAGCTGTGGTGAAGAAAAATAGCGGCGATGCCAATGTCGAAGGCGCGCGTGCGGCATTCTCCTTCATCGGCGGCGACAAGCGGCTGGACGGCACCGCCATCCAGACCGTCGGCGCCAAGGGCTATGACGGGTTCGCCATCGCGATCGTCAAGTGACATCACACCATGGTGACGGTGATATCAGACCAACTCGGTCGTGCTCACTTGTCATCGGCTGTTCGTTTGGACGACCGGCTTCCCCCAATCCGTCGCTGCTTCGCAGCGCCACCTTTCCCCGGAGGGAAAGGAAGCCGCGTTGAACGAGCGTTGGCGGCAATAGGTTCGCGCCCTTTCTCTACCCCGTCGATCGGGGTGGCTCGGCGTAGCCGAGACGGAGTGGGGGGGCGACCTGGCACCAGCGTGCATTCCAGCCAGGTCCGCGATCCCTTCGCATGCGCAACTCAATCGAAGAACGCCTCGACCACGTTGCGCTTGCCCAGCATGAACGCGTCGGCCACGTGCTGCAGCGGGGCGAGATCGACATCGGAGCTGCCTGCGCGGACAATCTCGGCGAAGCGCCTGTAGAGCATCGGGTACTCGGCCTCTGGCTCGTCGTGGACGACCCGCCCGTCGACGGCGAGTTTCGCGCCGCCGCCGGAAAGCTGCATCCGGCCCTTGTCGGTTTCCGCCAGGATGTCCCAGCTCTGCGGGCCGGTCTGCAGCCAGTCGAGTTCCATCGTCACCGGCAGGCCGGTCGAGGTGCGGAAGGCGACATGCGCGGCGACGGGCGCCGCGCGGTTCTCCGGAAAATCCAGCACGGCCGAGGTGATGAACATCGGCGGCAGGATGTGGGTGGCGATCGAGAGCGCATTGATGCCCGGATCGAACACCCCGAAGCCGCCCGGCTCCCAGATCCATTCCTGGTTCGGATGCCAACGGCGCACGTCTTCCTTCCAGTTGATGGCGGCCGAAGTCATCTTTGCCGAGGCGAGGAACGCACGCGCGGCCTCCACCGCCGGCGCATAGCGCGAATGCCAGCTGGCAAAAAGCGAGACGCCGTTCTTTTCGGCAAGCGCCTTCAGGTGCTCGACCTCGCTGACCGTGGCGCCCGGCGGCTTTTCGAGGAACACGTGCTTCCTTGCTTCAAGCGCGGTGCGCGCGGCGTCGTAGCGAAACTGCGGCGGCATGCACAGCGACACCGCCTCGAGGCCGGGTTCGGCCGCAAGCATCACTTCTATGCTGGGATAGTTCGCTATGCCGTCGACCTTGCCGTGGCGGCTGGCCGCGGCGACGAGCTGATAATTGCCATCCTTGGCGACTGCAGGCAGGTGCTGGTCGCGGACGATCTTTCCCACGCCGACGATGCCGAGCTTGATGGGACTGCTGGTCATGGGAACTCCGAAAATGGACGAGTGACAGTTCTGGGTGGAGGGCTTGCCGACAAGCCGGGAAGGGTAGTTGCGCCGGGCGCGATATCAGAGCGGCTCGTCGAAAGTGACGATCGAGACCTCGCCTTCAAGCGCGCCCTGATAGGCCGACAGATGCGGCTCCTCGTCGGGCACGCCCTCCATGTCGCCGATCTGGTCGAGCTCGGCCTCGGCGAATCCCTCGGCGGCAAGCGATTCGAGCGCACGGCGCACGGCAGAATCATCGTCGGGGGCCACCAGCATCACATGGACGCCTTCCGATTTGCCGCCCTTCTTCTTCCACACCCGGCCGGTGATGATGGTAACCGGGCGTTCTTCATTGTCGTTCACGGGCTGATTCCCCTTGGTAGAGAGATTGGGCGCTGTCCATGGCGCTTTTTTGCATGAAGCCTGCGCGTGTGACAGCCGAAAGCCGGTCACTTTCTTCTTCCGTCTTGAAAAAAGACGCAAGAAAATTACATGCGTTTTCCGCATGGCTGCCAGGCCTCGGGTTGGGCGCAATATTTGGCGTTCCGGGGTTGACGGTTCGAAGGCTTGCGAGTAGAAGCCGCCCAGTCAGAACCGATGTGAGGCTCTCCTGTCCGAAGCGACACGCTTTGGAGCTTGCCTCAAACAGGGTTCGTTTTACGAGCGAAAAGACATTTCCGGCGCGCATGAAGCGGCTCCCGCTTCCTCTGCAATTTGTTCGGGCAGGACCGCGAGGCGCGGTGTGTTGCCCGAATTTGCGTATGGAAATGACGCTTTGAGCGGCCCTGACAGGGCAGACACGGAATTGAGAGACAAGAGGGTTTAATGCCTACCGTCAACCAGCTGATCCGCAAGCCGCGCCTGGCGCCGGTGAAGCGCAACAAGGTCCCGGCCATGCAGCAGAACCCGCAGAAGCGGGGCGTCTGCACGCGCGTCTACACCACGACGCCGAAGAAGCCGAACTCGGCGCTGCGCAAGGTGGCCAAGATTCGCCTGACCAACGGTTTCGAAGTGATCGGCTACATCCCTGGCGAAGGCCACAACCTTCAGGAACACTCGGTGGTCATGATCCGCGGCGGTCGCGTCAAGGATCTGCCGGGCGTCCGCTATCACATCATCCGTGGCGTGCTCGACACGCAGGGTGTGAAGAACCGCAAGCAGCGTCGTTCGAAATACGGCGCCAAGCGTCCGAAGTAAGGGTTTCCCATGTCCCGTCGTCACAGTGCAGAAAAGCGTGAGATCAATCCGGACCCCAAGTTCGGCGATCTGATCGTCACCAAGTTCATGAACGCCGTCATGTATGACGGCAAGAAGTCGGTTGCCGAGACCATCGTCTACGGCGCGCTGGACCAGGTCCAGGCCAAGACCAAGCAGGAGCCGGTCACCGTCTTCCATCAGGCGCTCGACAATGTCGCGCCGCATGTGGAAGTGCGCTCGCGTCGCGTCGGCGGCGCCACCTATCAGGTTCCGGTCGATGTCCGCCCCGAGCGCCGCCAGGCGTTGGCCATCCGCTGGCTGATCGCCGCTGCGCGCAACCGCAACGAGACCACCATGGTCGACCGCCTCTCGGGCGAGCTGATGGACGCGGCCAACAACCGCGGCACGGCTGTCAAGAAGCGTGAAGACACCCACAAGATGGCAGAAGCCAACCGCGCCTTCGCGCACTACCGCTGGTAAAGCGCGAACGAGACTGAGAGGCACCTCCCATGGCCCGAGAATACAAGATCGAAGACTACCGCAATTTCGGTATCATGGCGCATATCGACGCCGGCAAGACGACGACGACCGAGCGCGTCCTCTATTACACGGGCAAGTCGCACAAGATCGGCGAAGTCCATGATGGCGCTGCCACCATGGATTGGATGGAGCAGGAGCAGGAACGCGGCATCACCATCACCTCGGCCGCGACCACGACCTTCTGGAAGGGTCGCGATGGCAAGATGCGCCGCTTCAACATCATCGACACTCCCGGACACGTCGACTTCACCATCGAAGTCGAGCGTTCGCTGCGCGTGCTCGACGGCGCCATCGCGCTGCTCGACGCCAACGCCGGTGTCGAGCCGCAGACCGAGACCGTCTGGCGCCAGGCCGACAAGTACCACGTGCCGCGCATGATCTTCTGCAACAAGATGGACAAGATCGGCGCCGACTTCTACCGCTCCGAGGAAATGATCGGTTCGCGCCTCGGCGCGCAGGCTGTCGTCATGCAGCTGCCGATCGGCGCCGAGACCGAGTTCAAGGGCGTCGTCGACCTCGTCGAGATGAATGCGCTTGTATGGCGCGACGAGACGCTGGGCGCTGCCTGGGACGTCGTCGAGATCCCGGCCGACCTCAAGGACAGGGCCGAGCAATACCGCGAGAAGATGATCGAAGCCGCCGTCGAGATGGACGAGACCGCGCTCGAGAACTACCTCGAAGGCAGGATGCCGTCTAACGACGAGATCCGCGCGCTGATCCGCAAGGGCACCATCGCGGTCAAGTTCTTCCCGATGTTCTGCGGCTCGGCCTTCAAGAACAAGGGCGTGCAGCCGCTGCTCGACGCCGTTGTCGACTATCTGCCGTCGCCGGCCGAAGTTCCTGCCATCAAGGGCGTCGACGCCAAGACCGACGCCGAGATCGAGCGTCATGCCGATGACAATGAGCCGCTGTCGATGCTGGCGTTCAAGATCATGAACGACCCGTTTGTCGGCTCGCTCACCTTTGCTCGCATCTATTCGGGCAAGCTCGCCAAGGGCATCTCGGTCGACAACACCGTCAAGGGCAAGAAGGAGCGCATCGGCCGCATGCTGCAGATGCATGCGAACTCGCGCGCCGACGTTGAAGAAGCTTACGCCGGCGACATCGTTGCGCTTGCCGGCCTCAAGGACACGACCACCGGCGACACGCTGTGCGATCCGCTGCACCCGGTCATCCTCGAGCGCATGGAATTCCCCGATCCGGTCATCCAGATCGCCATTGAGCCGAAGACCAAGAACGACCAGGAAAAGATGGGCCTCGCGCTGCATCGCCTGGCGGCCGAGGATCCGTCCTTCCGCGTCAAGACCGACGAGGAAAGCGGCCAGACCATCATCGCCGGCATGGGCGAGCTGCATCTCGACATCATCGTCGACCGCATGCGCCGCGAGTTCAAGGTGGAAGCCAATGTCGGCGCGCCGCAGGTGGCTTATCGCGAGACCATCACCCGCACGCACGAGCAGGATTACACGCACAAGAAGCAGACCGGCGGTACCGGCCAGTTCGCTCGCGTCAAGATCATATTCGAGCCGAACACCGAGAGCGAAGAGTTCGTGTTCGAGTCCAAGATCGTCGGCGGTGCGGTTCCGAAGGAATACATCCCGGGCGTCGAGAAGGGCATCAACAGCGTCATGGGTTCCGGCCCGTTCGCCGGCTTCCCGATGATCGGCGTCAAGGCCACCCTCATTGACGGCGCGTTCCACGACGTCGACTCCTCGGTGCTGGCGTTCGAAATCGCCTCCCGTGCCTGCTTCAAGGAAGCCGCTCCGCGCCTCGGCGTGCAGCTCCTGGAGCCGATCATGAAGGTCGAGGTCGTGACGCCGGAAGATTATGTCGGCGGCGTCATCGGCGACCTCAACGGCCGCCGTGGCCAGATCCAGGGTCAGGAAGCGCGCGGCGTTGCCGTCGTCATCAACGCGATGGTGCCTTTGGCCAACATGTTCAAGTACGTCGACAATCTGCGTTCGATGTCGCAGGGCCGCGCCCAGTACACGATGCAGTTCGACCACTACGAGCCGGTTCCGACCGCGGTCGCCCAGGAAGTTCAGAAGAAATACGCGTAACTCGAGCGGGTTGCACGAGACCTTAATTCAAGGCCCGCACGGGCGAGCAGGAATGGAGAGATCACATGGCAAAAGGTAAATTCGAGCGCACCAAGCCGCATGTGAACATTGGCACGATCGGTCACGTCGATCATGGCAAGACGTCGCTGACGGCGGCGATCACGAAGTATTTTGGCGAATACAAGCGCTATGACCAGATCGACGCAGCACCCGAAGAGAAGGCGCGCGGCATCACGATCTCGACGGCGCATGTCGAGTATGAGACGGCCAACCGTCACTATGCCCATGTCGACTGCCCCGGCCACGCCGACTATGTGAAGAACATGATCACCGGTGCCGCGCAGATGGACGGCGCGATCCTGGTGGTTTCGGCCGCCGACGGCCCGATGCCGCAGACCCGCGAGCACATCCTTTTGGCCCGCCAGGTCGGCGTTCCCTCGATCGTGGTGTTCTTGAACAAGGTCGACCAGGTCGATGACGCCGAGCTGCTCGAGCTGGTCGAGCTCGAGGTTCGCGAGCTTCTGTCGAAGAACGAGTTCCCCGGCGACGACATTCCGATCGTCAAGGGCTCGGCGCTGGCGGCGTTGGAAGACACCAACAAGACCATCGGCGAGGACGCCATCCGCGAGCTGATGGCTCAGGTCGACGCCTATATCCCGACGCCGGTTCGTCCGCTGGACAAGCCGTTCCTGATGCCGATCGAGGACGTGTTCTCGATCTCGGGCCGCGGCACGGTTGTGACCGGCCGCGTCGAGCGCGGCGTGGTCAAGGTCGGCGAGGAGCTGGAAATCGTCGGCATCCGTCCGACCACCAAGACGACCTGCACGGGCGTTGAGATGTTCCGCAAGCTGCTCGACCAGGGCCAGGCCGGCGACAACATCGGCGCGCTGCTGCGCGGCGTCGACCGTGAAGGTGTCGAGCGCGGCCAGGTCCTGGCCAAGCCCGGCACGGTCAAGCCGCACAAGAAGTTCGTGGCCGAAGCCTACATCCTGACCAAGGACGAAGGCGGCCGTCACACGCCGTTCTTCACCAACTACCGTCCGCAGTTCTACTTCCGCACCACGGACGTGACGGGCATCGTGACGCTGCCGGCCGGCACCGAGATGGTCATGCCTGGCGACAACATCACCGTCGACGTCGAGCTGATCGTGCCGATCGCGATGGAAGAGAAGCTGCGCTTCGCCATCCGTGAAGGCGGCCGCACCGTCGGTGCCGGCATCGTCGTCACCATCACAGAATAATTGGACTGAAACCGATCTGTCGCGGGCGCGGGAGCTGCCCGCGCCGCGCCAGAACAAGGAATTGACGCATGAACGGACAGAATATCCGCATCCGCCTTAAGGCGTTTGACCACCGGGTGCTCGACGCCTCGACGCGCGAAATCGTGTCGACCGCCAAGCGCACCGGCGCCAACGTCCGCGGCCCCATCCCGCTGCCGACGCGGATCGAAAAATTCACGGTCAACCGGTCGCCCCACGTCGACAAGAAGAGCCGTGAGCAGTTCGAGATGCGCACGCACAAGCGGCTGCTCGACATAGTCGATCCGACCCCGCAGACGGTCGATGCTTTGATGAAGCTCGATCTGGCGGCCGGTGTCGACGTCGAGATCAAGCTCTAAGGGAATGAGAGCGCGGTAAGGGGCGGTGCCCCTGGCCCGGAACTCTAAAGGAATTGAACCGATGCGTTCAGGTGTGATTGCAAAGAAGGTGGGAATGACCCGCATCTATAACGATGCCGGCGAGCACGTTCCCGTCACTGTTCTTCAGATGGAGAACTGTCAGGTCGTGGCCCAGCGCACGCAGGAGAAGAACGGCTACACCGCCGTCCAGCTCGGCGTTGGCCTTGCCAAGGTGAAGAACACGTCGAAGGCGATGCGTGGCCATTTCGCCGCCGCGTCCGTCGAGCCCAAGGCTAAGGTCGCCGAGTTCCGCGTCTCCGCCGACAACATGATCGACGTCGGCGCCGAACTGACGGTCGAGCATTTCGTCGTCGGCCAGAAGGTCGACGTCACCGGCACCTCGACCGGTAAGGGTTTCCAGGGCGTGATCAAGCGGCACCACATGGGTGGCGGCCGCGCTACGCACGGCAATTCGGTCTCGCACCGCACGCACGGCTCGACCGGTCAGCGCCAGGATCCGGGCAAGGTGTTCAAGGGCAAGCATATGGCTGGCCACATGGGCGACACTCGCGTCACCACGCAGAATGTCGAGGTCGTGTCGACCGACGCTGATCGCGGCCTGATCCTGATCCGCGGCGCGGTTCCCGGCGTCAAGGGCGCCTGGATCCTGGTTCGCGACGCTGCCAAGGTTGCGCTGCCGGCCAATGCGCCGAAGCCTGCCGCGATCCGTGCCGCTGCCGCCAAGAACGAAGCCCCGGCCACCGAGGGAGCGGAATAATGGATATCAAGATCACAACGCTGGGCGGCAAGGACGCCGGCAAGGTGAAGCTCTCCGAGGAGATTTTCGGCCTTGACCCACGCGAGGACATCCTGCAACGCGTCGTGCGCTGGCAGCTCGCCAAGAAGCAGCAGGGCACGCACAAGGCCAAGGGCCGCGCCGAGATCGCGCGCACCGGCGCCAAGATGTACAAGCAGAAGGGTACGGGCCGCGCCCGTCACCACTCGGCTCGCGCTCCGCAGTTCCGCGGCGGCGGCAAGGCACACGGCCCGGTCGTGCGCAGCCACGAGCACGATCTGCCCAAGAAGGTCCGCGCGCTCGGCCTCAAGCACGCTCTCTCGGCCAAGGCCAAGAGCGCGTCGATTATTATCATCGACGAGCTGAAGCTGACCGAGGCCAAGACAAAGGCGCTGATCGCGAATTTCGCGACGCTCGGCCTGACCAACGCTTTGGTTATCGGCGGTGCCGAGCTTGACCAGAACTTCAAGCTGGCGGCGACAAACATCCCGAACATCGACGTGCTGCCCATTCAGGGCATCAACGTCTACGACATTCTGCGCCGCGGCACGCTGGTCCTTTCGAAGGCCGCCGTCGAGGCTCTCGAGGAGCGCTTCAAATGACCGACCTTCGTCACTACGACGTGATCGTCTCGCCGGCGATCACCGAAAAGTCGACCATGGCTTCCGAGAACAACCAGGTCGTCTTCAACGTCGCCAAGAAGGCGTCGAAGCCGGAAATCAAGGCCGCCGTCGAAGCGCTGTTCGGCGTCAAGGTCACGGCTGTGAACACGCTTGTCCGCAAGGGCAAGATCAAGCGCTTCCGCGGCACGATCGGCCGCCAGAGCGACGTCAAGAAGGCGGTAGTGACGCTGGCCGACGGCCAGTCGATCGACGTCGCGACGGGTCTCTGAGCAAGGCCGCGAGGACAGGACAATGGCACTTAAGAAATTCAACCCGGTAACGCCGAGCACCCGTCAGCTGGTCATCGTCGACCGCTCGGGCCTCTACAAGGGCAAGCCCGTCAAGGGCCTGACCGAAGGCCTGACCAAGTCGGGCGGCCGCAACAATTACGGCCGCATCACGGCCCGCTTCATCGGCGGCGGTCACAAGCGTTCGTACCGCATCATCGACTTCAAGCGTAAGAAGTACGATGTCGTCGGCACGGTCGAGCGTATCGAATACGATCCGAACCGCACCGCCTTCATCGCCCTGATCAAGTATGACGATGGCGAGCTGTCCTACATCATCGCCCCGCAGCGCCTTGCCGCCGGCGACAAGATCGTGGCCGGCGAAGCGGTCGACGTGAAGCCGGGCAACGCGATGCCGCTGGCCTCGATGCCGGTCGGCACGATCGTCCACAACATCGAGCTGAAGCCGGGCAAGGGCGCCCAGGTCGCCCGTTCGGCGGGCGGTTACGCCCAGCTCGTCGGTCGCGACCAGGGCATGGCGATCCTGCGCCTCAACTCGGGTGAGCAGCGTGTCGTGCATGGCTCCTGCATGGCCACCGTCGGCGCGGTTTCCAACCCTGACCACGGCAACATCAACGACGGCAAGGCGGGCCGCACTGTCTGGCGCGGCAAGCGCCCGCACAATCGCGGCGTGACCATGAACCCGGTCGACCATCCGCACGGCGGCGGCGAAGGCCGCACCTCGGGCGGCCGGCATCCGGTTTCGCCCTGGGGCAAGCCGACCAAGGGCAAGAAGACGCGGTCCAACAAGGCGACCGACAAGTTCATCCTGCGCTCGCGCCATCAGCGCAAGAGCTAAGAAGAGGTAACGCCAAGTGACTCGTTCTATTTGGAAAGGCCCCTTCATCGACGGCTACCTTCTCAAGAAGGTGGACAAGGTTCGTGAAGGCGGTCGCAATGAGGTGATCAAGATGTGGAGCCGCCGCTCCACCATCCTGCCGCAGTTCGTCGGCCTCACCTTCGGTGTCTACAACGGCCAGAAGCACGTTCCCGTCTCGGTGAACGAGGACATGGTCGGCCACAAGTTCGGTGAATTCGCTCCGACCCGGACCTATTACGGTCACGGCGCGGATAAGAAGGCGAAGAGGAAATAATCATGGGCAAGGCCAAAGCTCCGCGCAGGCTTGCTGACAACGAAGCGCGCGCCGTTCTGCGCACGATCCGTATCAGTCCGCAGAAGCTGAACCTGGTTGCCGCGCTGATCCGCGGCAAGAAGGTCGCGACCGCGCTTTCCGATCTCGAATTCTCGGCCAAGCGGATTTCCGGCACGGTCAAGAAGACGCTGGAATCGGCGATCGCCAACGCGGAAAACAATCACGACCTCGATGTCGACGCGCTGATCGTGGCGGAAGCCTATGTCGGCAAGTCGATCGTCATGAAGCGCTTTCACGCTCGTGGCCGCGGTCGCGCCAGCCGTATCGAGAAGCCGTTCTCGCACCTCACGATCGTCGTTCGTGAAGTCGAGGAAAAAGGGGAGGCCGCATAATGGGCCAGAAAGTCAATCCGATCGGGCTGCGTCTCGGCATCAACCGCACCTGGGATTCGCGCTGGTTCGCGAACACCGGCGAGTACGGCCAGCTGCTGCACGAGGACCTCAAGATCCGCAAGTATCTTGAGAAAGAACTCAAGCAGGCCGCGATCTCCAAGGTCGTGATCGAGCGTCCGCACAAGAAGTGCCGCGTCACCATCCACGCGGCGCGTCCGGGCCTCATCATCGGCAAGAAGGGCGCCGACATCGAGAAGCTTCGTAAGAAGCTGACCGAGATGACGAAGTCCGAAACGCACCTCAACATCGTCGAAGTGCGCAAGCCGGAGATCGACGCCACGCTGGTCGCCCAGTCGATCGCACAGCAGCTCGAGCGCCGCATCGCGTTCCGCCGCGCCATGAAGCGCGCCGTTCAGTCGGCCATGCGTCTCGGCGCCGAAGGCATCCGCATCAACTGTGCCGGCCGTCTCGGCGGCGCCGAGATCGCGCGCATGGAGTGGTACCGCGAGGGCCGCGTGCCGCTGCATACGCTGCGCGCCGATGTCGACTACGGCACGGCCGAGGCGAACACGGCTTATGGCATCTGCGGCGTCAAGGTGTGGGTGTTCAAGGGCGAGATCCTCGAGCACGACCCGATGGCTTCGGAGCGTCGCGCCACCGAAGGTGATGCCGCGCATGGTGGCGGTGAGCGTGAACGCGGCCGTCGTCGCGAGAACGCCTGAGACATTTGAGAATTTGGAGTTAGAACGATGCTGCAGCCAAAGCGCACAAAGTTCCGTAAGCAGTTCAAGGGCCGTATCCACGGTACCGCCAAGGGCGGCACCAACCTGGATTTCGGCGGTTTCGGGCTGAAGGCGCTTGAGCCGAACCGCGTCACCGCGCGCGAGATCGAGGCGGCCCGCCGCGCGATCACCCGCGAGATGAAGCGCGCCGGCCGCGTCTGGATCCGGGTGTTCCCGGACCTGCCGGTCACCTCGAAGCCGACCGAAGTCCGCATGGGTAAGGGCAAGGGCGCGGTCGACTACTGGGCGGCGCGCGTGAAGCCCGGCCGCATCATGTTCGAGATCGACGGCGTCAGCGAGGAGACGGCGCGTGAAGCGCTGCGTCTCGGCGCCGCCAAGCTCTCGGTCAAGACGCGCTTCGTACAGCGCATCGCAGAATAAGGACGGGCTGAACCATGAAAGCCGAAGACATCCGGACCAAGACCCAGGATCAGTTGACCGACGACCTGGCCAATCTGAAGAAGGAGCAGTTCAACCTGCGCTTCCAGAAGGCCACCGGCCAGCTCGAGAAGACCGCGCGCGTGAAGCAGGTCCGCAGGGACATTGCGCGCATCAAGACCATCGCCGCGCAAAAAGCCGCGGCCAAGAAGGGTTAAGACCATGCCAAAGCGCATTCTGCAGGGCACCGTCGTCAGCGACAAGAACGAGAAGACGGTCGTCGTCAAGGTCGAACGGCGCTTCACGCATCCCGTGATGAAGAAGACCGTGCGCATGACCAAGAAGTACAAGGCGCACGACGAGAACAACGCCCACAAGGTCGGCGATCAGGTGTTCATCCAGGAATCGAAGCCGATTTCCAAGGACAAGCGCTGGATCGTCGTCACTTCGGATCAGGCGTAAACAAGCGAATTTTGGACAGACCGGGGAGGGGCTTTGCGCCTGTCCCGTTAGAAAAGAAGAAGGCGGCCAGTCATGATTCAGATGCAAACAAACCTCGACGTCGCGGACAATTCCGGCGCCCGTCGTGTCATGTGCATCAAGGTGCTGGGCGGCTCGAAGCGGAAGTATGCCTCCGTCGGCGACATCATCGTGGTGTCGATCAAGGAAGCCATTCCGCGCGGCCGCGTTAAGAAGGGCGATGTGATGAAGGCGGTCGTGGTTCGCACGGCCAAGGACATCCGCCGCCCGGACGGCAGCGTGATCCGTTTCGACAAGAACGCGGCCGTTCTCGTCGACAACAAGAAAGAGCCGATCGGCACCCGTATCTTCGGACCGGTTCCGCGCGAGCTTCGCGCCAAGAACCACATGAAGATCATCTCGCTCGCGCCTGAAGTGCTGTAAGGAGCCGGACCAATGCAAAAGATCAAAAAAGGCGACAAGGTCGTCGTGCTTGCCGGCAAGGACAAGGGCCGTTCGGGCGAAGTCCTGTCGGTTCAGCCGAAGGAAGACACCGCGCTCGTCCGCGGCGTGAACCTCATTCGCCGTCACCAGAAGCAGTCCCAGTCCCAAGAGGGCGGGATCATCACCAAGGAAGCGCCGATCCACCTGTCGAACATCGCGCTGGCCGACCCCAAGGACGGCAAGCCGACCCGCGTCGGCTTCACCATCCAGAAGGATGGCAAGAAGGTGCGCGTCGCCAAGCGTTCGGGAGAAGTCATCAATGGCTAAGGCTGAAACCAAGCAGGCAACTGCCAAGAACGAGCCCCGCCTCAAGAAGGTCTATAACGAGACCATCCGCAAGGCGATGCAGGAGCAGTTCGGTTACGACAACGACATGCAGGTTCCGCGCATCGACAAGATCGTGCTGAACATGGGTGTCGGTGAGGCGACCGCAGACTCCAAGAAGCCCTCGGTCGCGGCCGAGGATCTCGCGATGATCGCCGGCCAGAAGGCCGTCGTCACCCGTGCCCGCAACTCCATTGCCGGCTTCAAGGTGCGCGAGAATATGCCGATCGGCGCCAAGGTCACGTTGCGCAAGGAACGCATGTACGAGTTCCTCGACCGCCTCGTGAACATCGCGCTGCCGCGCGTTCGCGACTTCCGCGGGCTGAACCCGAAGAGCTTTGACGGTCGTGGCAACTACGCCATGGGCATCAAGGAACACATCGTGTTCCCGGAGATCAACTACGACAAGGTTGATCAGGTCTGGGGCATGGACGTCATCGTTTGTACGACGGCGAAGACGGACGACGAGGCGAGAGCTCTGCTCAAGGCCTTCAACTTCCCCTTCCGCCAGTAACGGCAGCGAAAAAGGAAACATCTGAAATGGCAAAGACCAGCTCAGTCGAGAAGAACAACCGGCGCCGCAAGCTCGCCGATCAGTACGCCGCCAAGCGCACGGCGCTCAAGGCCATCATCATGGATCAGTCCCAGCCGATGGAAGAGCGTTTTCGCGCCCAGTTGAAGCTTTCGGCGCTGCCTCGCAACTCGGCCAAGATCCGTATCCGCAACCGCTGCGAAGTCACGGGCCGTCCGCGCGCCTATTATCGCAAGCTCAAAGTTTCGCGTATCGCGCTTCGCGATCTGGGCAATACCGGCCAGATCCCGGGCCTGGTCAAGTCGAGCTGGTAAGGAGACACTGAGATGTCATTGAGCGATCCTCTCGGCGATATGCTGACCCGCATCCGCAACGCCTATGGCCGTAAGAAGTCGAGCGTTTCGACCCCGGCCTCGCGTCTGCGCGCCCGTGTCCTCGAAGTGCTGAAGTCGGAAGGCTATATCCGCGACTACAGCCAGACCGATTTTGAAAACGGCAAGTCGGAAATCGAGATCGAGCTGAAGTATTTCGACGGCGCTCCGGTCGTGCGCGAAATCGCGCGCGTCTCGAAGCCTGGCCGCCGCGTCTATGTCTCGGCCAAATCGATCCCGCACGTCGCCAACGGCCTCGGCATCGCCATTCTTTCGACGCCGAAGGGCGTCATGGCCGACCATGAAGCGCGCGAGCAGAATGTCGGCGGCGAGATCCTCTGCCAGATCTTCTGATCGGGCATGAGATTGAATGAATGGGCTTCGGTTCTCGGGATCGCGCCCGGGAACTGGAACTGAAACCAAAGAAGTGACGAGGACAACAAAATGTCTCGTATCGGAAAGAAACCCGTTTCGCTGCCGCAGGGCGTGACCGCGACCGTCAACGGCCAGACCGTGACGGCGAAGGGCCCCAAGGGCGAGCTGAAATTCGTGGTCAACGACGAAGTGCTGGTCAAGATGGAAGGCAGCGAGATTGCTGTCCAGCCGCGCGACCAGACCAAGGCGGCCCGCTCCAAGTGGGGCATGTCGCGCACGCAGATCGTCAACATCCTGCAGGGCGTGAAGGACGGCTTCGAGAAGAAGCTCGAGATCACCGGCGTCGGATATCGTGCGGCGCTGCAGGGCAAGAACCTGCAGCTCGCGCTCGGCTTCAGCCACGACGTGGTCTATGAGACGCCCCAGGGCATCACGATCACGGTGCCGAAGCCGACCGAAATCACGATCACGGGCATCGATAAGCAGCAGGTCGGCCAGGTCGCCGCCGAGATCCGCGAATATCGCGGTCCGGAGCCCTACAAGGGCAAGGGCGTGCGCTATGCCGGCGAGAAGATCGTCCGCAAGGAAGGCAAGAAGAAGTAATAGACTTGGCCCCGAAAAGTTGCAGACTTTTCGGAAAGGGCCAAGCCAGAGAAGTGTAACGCCGCGGGGAGCGGCCGCGGGAGGCCTGGCCTACCGCACAGGGTTGCCCCCGTTTTCTGAAGGCAAGGAACTGACATTATGGCAAGCCCCAAAGAAACCATCCAGCGCCGCGCGCAGCGCGTGCGCCGCCAGTTGAAGAAGGTCGCCGGCGAGCGTCCGCGGCTTTCGGTGCACCGCACCTCGAAGAACATCTACGTCCAGGTCATCGACGATGCCAACGGCCACACGCTGGCAGCTGCCTCGACGCTCGAGAAGGACCTCAAGGGTTCGCTCAAGACCGGCGCTGACACCGCCGCCGCCGCCGCGGTCGGCAAGCTGATCGCCGAGCGCGCCACCAAGGCCGGGGTCAAGGAAGTCGTCTTCGACCGTGGCCCGTACATCTATCATGGCCGCGTCAAGGCGCTGGCCGAGGCTGCCCGCGAGGGTGGACTGAGCTTCTGATTTATCGCCGTCGGCGACCCGAATGAGGCGCCGGCAAACAGCAACCCGTGCTTCCGGAAAAGAACAAGGAACAGGATATGGCACAGGAACGTAGGGACGGCGGCCGCGGCCGCGAGCGTGAAGAACGCGACGACGGCATGGTGGACAAGCTGGTCCACATCAACCGCGTCGCCAAGGTGGTGAAGGGTGGCCGTCGCTTCGGCTTCGCCGCTCTTGTCGTCGTCGGCGACCAGAAGGGCCGCGTCGGCTTCGGCCACGGCAAGGCGCGCGAAGTGCCGGAAGCGATCCGCAAGGCGACCGAGTCGGCCAAGCGCGACATGATCTTCGTGCCGCTGCGCTCGGGCCGTACGCTGCATCACGACGTCGAGGGCCGTTGGGGCGCCGGACGCGTTCTGCTGCGCGCTGCCAAGCAGGGTACCGGCATCATCGCCGGCGGCCCGATGCGCGCCGTCTTCGAGACGCTCGGCATGCATGACGTGGTCGCCAAGTCGATGGGTTCGTCGAACCCCTACAACATGGTTCGCGCCACCTTCGACGCGCTGAAGAGCCAGATGCATCCCAAGGATGTGGCTGCCGCGCGCGGCATCAAGTACTCGACCCTTCAGGCCCGCCGCGGCACCGCCGTTGCGGCTGAAGAATAGTCGATCTGACCAGGGATTTCGACCATGGCCAAGAAAGCTACCAAAACCATCACCGTCGAGCAGATCGGCTCTCCGATCCGCCGGCCGAAGGAGCAGCGCGCGACGCTGGTCGGCCTCGGCCTGAACAAGATGCACAAGCGGCGCACGCTGGAAGATACCCCTTCCGTGCGTGGCATGATCGCTGCCGTCCAGCACCTCGTCCGCGTCGTGGACGAGGCCTGAACGGAAGCGCAGGAGAAGCAACATGAAACTCAACGATCTGCGTGACAAGGACGGCGCCACGCACTCCAAGAAGCGCCTCGGCCGCGGCATCGGCTCCGGCTCGGGCAAGACCGCCGGTCGCGGCGTCAAGGGCCAGAAGGCCCGCTCGGGCGTTGCCATCAACGGCTTCGAGGGTGGCCAGATGCCGCTCTACCGGCGCCTGCCGAAGCGTGGCTTCAACAACATCTTCGCCAAGAGCTTCAACGTCGTGTCGCTGGCCAGGATCCAGGCGGCCATCGACGCCAAGAAGCTCGACGCCAAGGAGACAGTGACTGTCGAGGCGCTCATCGCTGCCGGCGTCATCCGCCGCGCCAAGGACGGCGTGCGCGTGCTGTCCGACGGCGAGCTCAAGGCCAAGCTCTCCTTCGACGTCGCCGGCGCCTCCAAGGCCGCGATCGAGAAGATCGAGAAGGCCGGCGGTTCGGTGAAGCTGCCGGAAGCGGCCGCCGCCGAGTAACGGCGATTTGAAGCGCGGCCGGCGGCGATGACTTCGCATTTTCCGTCGAAGCGCGCTTTGATCAGTTGAATTGGGCGGCCGCGTCGACGCGGCCGCTTGCATGTTCACGGTCCGGAGCTTATCTCGTGAGCTTCGGTGACACGCGCCGCCTGAGCTGCGGGCATCGAGCGTGATCTAGCGGAGAATCAGGCATGGCTTCGGCTGCTGAACAACTAGCCTCCAATCTGAATTTCGCGGCCTTCGCCAAGGCCGAGGATCTCAAGAAGCGCATCTGGTTCACCATCGGCGCGCTGCTCGTCTATCGCCTCGGCACCTATATCCCGCTTCCCGGCATCAACCCCGACGCTTTCGCCCAGGCCTTCTCCTCGCAGAGCAAGGGCGTGCTCGGCATGTTCAACATGTTTGCCGGCGGCGCCGTGCAGCGCATGGCAATCTTTGCGCTGGGCATCATGCCCTACATCTCCGCCTCCATCATCATGCAGCTGATGACGTCGGTCATCCCGTCGCTGGAAGCGCTGAAGAAGGAAGGCGAGCAGGGCCGCAAGATCATCAACCAGTACACGCGCTACGGCACCGTGCTTCTGGCGCTGATCCAGGCCTACGGCATTTCGGTCGGCCTCGAAGGCGGCAACGGCATCGTCAACGATCCCGGCATGTTCTTCCGGATATCGACCGTCGTCACGCTGGTCGGCGGCACCATGTTCCTGATGTGGCTCGGCGAGCAGATTACCGCGCGCGGCATCGGCAACGGCATTTCGCTGATCATCTTCTCCGGCATCGTCGCCGGCCTGCCGCGGGCGATCTCCGGAACGCTGGAGCTTGGCCGCACCGGCGCGCTGTCGACGGGCCTGATCCTGGCGATCATCGTGCTGGCCATCATCGTCATCGCGCTGATCGTTTTCTTCGAGCGCGCCCAGCGCCGCCTGCTCATCCAATATCCGAAGCGCCAGGTCGGCAATCGCATGTTCCAGGGCGACACCTCGCACCTGCCGCTGAAGCTCAACACCTCGGGTGTCATCCCGCCGATCTTCGCGTCCTCGCTGCTGCTGCTGCCGGCGACGGTGGCGGGCTTCTCGCAGTCGACCAACCTGCCGGCCTGGGCAAGCACCATCCTGGCCTCGCTCGGCCACGGCCAGCCTCTCTACATGATCTTTTATGCAGGCATGATCGTCTTCTTCGCCTTCTTCTACACGGCGATCGTCTTCAACCCGAAGGACACGGCCGACCAGCTCAAGAAGCACTCCGGCTTCATCCCGGGTTATCGTCCGGGCGAGCGCACCGCCGACTATATCGACTATGTTCTGACGCGTATCACCGTCATCGGCGCCATCTACCTGGTGCTGGTCTGCCTGCTGCCGGAGTTCCTGATTTCGGCGACTGGCGTACCTTTCTACCTCGGTGGCACATCGCTTCTGATCGTGGTCAGTGTCACGCTCGACACGGTGGCGCAGATTCAGGGTCACCTGATCGCGCACCAGTATGAGGGCCTGATCAAGAAGTCGAAGTTGCGCGGGGGGAAGAGGAGCAGATGAGGCTGATATTGCTTGGGCCGCCAGGAGCGGGCAAGGGGACGCAAGCACAAAGACTGGTAGAAAAACATGGCATACCCCAGCTCTCGACGGGTGACATGCTGCGTGCCGCCGTCCAGGCCGGGACCGAGGTCGGCAAGCGCGCCAAGGCGGTGATGGATGCCGGTGAGCTGGTCTCGGACGCGATCGTCAACGCCATCGTCGCCGAACGCATCGATCAGCCGGATTGCGCCAGGGGTTTCATTCTCGACGGCTATCCGCGCACGCTGGTCCAGGCCGACGCGGTCGAAGCCATGCTCGCCGAGCGTGGCTTCGCGCTCGACACCGTCATCGAGCTCGTCGTCGACGACAAGGCGCTGGTCGGGCGAATCGTCAAGCGCGCCGATGATGCCAAGGCCGCCGGCCAGCCGGTGCGCAAGGACGACAACCCTGCGGTGTTCGAAGAACGCCTGCGCGAATACTACAAGAAGACTGCGCCGCTGATTGGCTACTATTACGCCAAAGGCAAGCTCAAGACCGTCGATGGCATGGCGAGTATCGATGCCGTGACCGTCGAGATCGGCAAGGTGCTCGCGGCTGCGGTGAAGTAAGCCGGGCCGGCAATTAAAGATTGCGCTTGACTGGACTGGGCCGTTGGGGTATGGCGGCCCGTCTTCCTATCAGGCATGGACTTTGCTTGCCCTTGCGGGCAAAGCGGTCGCTTTGAACCAGGAAACCCTCGCAAGGGCCGGCCTCCACCGGACGCGGGGCAACTTCGATAGCGCCGGCATATCCGGCCCATATGGAGAAAGAGAAGAAATGGCTCGTATAGCCGGCGTCAACATTCCGACCAACAAGCGCGTCGTCATTGCGCTTCAGTACATTCACGGCATCGGCAAGAAGTTTGCCCAGGAGATCGTCGACAAGGTCGGCATCCCGGCGGACCGCCGCGTCAACCAGCTGACCGACGCGGAAGTGCTGCAGATCCGCGAGACGATCGACCGCGACTACCAGGTCGAAGGCGACCTGCGCCGCGAAGTCTCGATGAACATCAAGCGGCTCATGGACCTCGGCTGCTACCGCGGCCTGCGTCACCGCCGCTCGCTGCCGGTCCGCGGCCAGCGCACGCATACCAATGCGCGCACCCGCAAGGGCCCGGCCAAGGCGATCGCCGGCAAGAAGAAGTAATTTAGGGGAATAAGGGAGTAGGGGAGTAAGGCAGTAGGGAATGCCCGCAATCGGGTCGCACTTTCCCTACTCCCTTACTGCCCTATTCCCCTGCTCCCTTACGAAGGGTGGAGCCGCTGGCATTACGGCGGTGTAGAGATCAACTGAAAGGACTATTATGGCCAAGGAAGCCGCTCGTGTTCGCCGTCGCGAACGCAAGAACATCTCGTCGGGCGTTGCCCACGTCAATTCGACCTTCAACAACACCATGATCACCATCACCGACGCGCAGGGCAATTCGATTGCTTGGTCGTCGGCCGGTGCGCAGGGCTTCAAGGGTTCGCGCAAGTCGACCCCGTTCGCTGCCCAGATGGCCGCCGAAGACGTTGCCAAGAAGGCGCAGGAACACGGCATGCGTATGCTCGAGGTCGAGGTCTGCGGACCCGGCTCCGGTCGTGAATCGGCGCTGCGCGCGCTGCAGGCCGCCGGCTTCACCATCACCTCGATCCGTGACGTGACGCCGATCCCGCACAATGGCTGCCGTCCGCGCAAGAAGCGCCGCGTCTAATTTTTAGAACGCCGCGCGAACGCCAGGGCGTTCCTCCGCGGTTTTCCGTGTCGCTCGCCACGATTGGATGGTGGCGGGGCAAAGGAAGGAAACACTATGATCCAGAAAAATTGGCAAGAACTGATCAAGCCGAACAAGATCGAGTTCTCGTCGAAGAAGAAGACGCTGACCACGCTGGTGGCCGAACCGCTCGAACGCGGCTTTGGCCTGACGCTGGGCAACGCGCTGCGGCGCGTGCTTCTGTCTTCGCTGCGCGGCGCGGCTGTGACCGCCGTGCAGATCGACGGCGTGCTGCATGAATTCTCGTCCATCGCCGGCGTGCGCGAGGACGTGACCGACATCGTTCTAAATATCAAGGAAATCGCCATCCGCATGGAAGGCGATGGTCCCAAGCGCATGGTCGTGCGCAAGCAGGGCCCGGGCGCCGTGCTCGCTGGCGACATCCAGACCGTCGGCGACGTCGAGATCCTCAACCCCGACCACGTCATCTGCACGCTGGACGAGGGCGCCGAGATCCGCATGGAGTTCACCGTCGACACCGGCAAGGGCTATGTGCCGGCCGAGCGCAACCGCGCCGAGGACGCGCCGATCGGCCTGATCCCGGTCGACAGCCTCTACTCACCGGTCAAGAAGGTCTCCTACAAGGTTGAGAACACCCGCGAGGGCCAGGTTCTCGACTACGACAAGCTGACCATGACCATCGAGACCAACGGCTCGATCTCGGGCGAGGATGCGGTGGCTTTTGCCGCCCGCATCCTGCAGGATCAGCTCGGCCTGTTCGTCAACTTCGACGAGCCGCAGAAGGAAGTCGCCACTGAGGCCGTCACCGAGCTCGCCTTCAACCCGGCGCTGCTCAAGAAGGTCGACGAGCTCGAGCTTTCGGTGCGTTCGGCCAACTGCCTGAAGAACGACAACATCGTCTATATCGGCGACCTGATCCAGAAGACCGAAGCCGAGATGCTGCGCACCCCGAACTTCGGCCGCAAGTCGCTGAACGAGATCAAGGAAGTGCTGGCGGCCATGGGCCTCCATCTCGGCATGGAAGTGCCGGACTGGCCGCCGGAAAACATCGAAGACCTCGCTAAGCGTTACGAAGACCAATATTGAGCATGAATTCCAAGGATCGGCGGCGCGAGCCGCTCGATCCGACGGTCATGCGGAAAACCATCAGAGGCTTGGCCTCTTGAACAACTGAAGAAGGAGAAGAGCCATGCGCCATGGTTTTAAGGGCCGCCGGTTCGCCCGCAGCATCAGCCATCGCAAGTCGATGTTCGCCAATCTCGCCGTCTCGCTGATCGAGCACGAGCAGATCGTCACCACCCTGCCGAAGGCGAAGGACCTGCGTCCGATCGTCGAGAAGCTGGTGACGCTCGGCAAGCGCGGCGACCTGCACGCCCGCCGCCAGGTGATCGCGCAGATCGGCAACGAAGGCGTGGTCAAGCGCCTGTTCGAGACCATTGCTCCGCGCTACGCCACCCGCAATGGCGGCTATCTGCGCATCATGAAGGCGGGCTTCCGCCATGGTGACAACGCCGCGATGGCCGTGATCGAGTTCGTCGACCGCGACACCTCGGCCAAGGGCGCCGGCGATCGCGCCCGCCTCGAGGCAGAAGGCGCCAATGAGGAAGCCGCGGCCGCCTGAGGCCAAGCGTTTTCGTCAATGACTTCAAGGGGCCCACGGGCCCCTTTTGCGTTTATCGGAATAGGCGAGCAGCGGGCGGTTTTCGTCCTTGCGTGCATGCTTTTGCGCGACAAGTGTCGCATTTGTGTGCATTAGCCTTTCATTCTGCACAATCGTCGGGACAATGGCGCCCGATCTGGAAGGATTCGAAAAATGCACCTCAAACGACTGTTTCTTGTTGCGGTTTGCGCGCTGGCCATCTTCGCCGCGGCACCGGCCGCAAGACAGGCGCTGGCAGAGGACGCCGCCAAGCCGGCCGATCCGGGCCTCTCCGATGTGCTGACCGATCTGCTGCATGGTGTGGAAGGCGAGAACGGCACGTCCGGCCCCGACAAGCGCGTGCCGTTCGGCCGCGAGGAGGTACAGCTCTCCTTTGCGCCGCTGGTCAAGCAGACGGCGCCGGCAGTCGTCAACGTCTATGCCTCGCAGACCGCAAAGGTGACTTCGCCCTTCGAAGGCGACCCGTTCTTCGAGGAATTCTTCGGCCGTGCCCAGCCCCGCGCGCAGTCTTCGCTGGGCTCGGGCGTGCTGGTCGATCCGAGCGGCGTGATCGTCACCAACTTCCACGTCATCAAGGACGCCGACGAGGTGAAGGTCGCGACCGCGGACGGACGCGAATTCACCTCCAAGGTCATGCTCAAGGACGAGACGCTCGATCTGGCGGTGCTCAAGATTTCTGCCGACAAGCCGTTTCCGGTGATCGCCATTGGCGATTCCGACGCGCTCGAAGTCGGCGACCTTGTGCTGGCGATCGGCAATCCGTTCGGCGTCGGCCAGACCACCACCAGCGGCATTGTGTCGGCGCTCGCCCGCAGCCATATCGGCGTTTCGGATTCGGGCTATTTCGTCCAGACCGATGCCGCCATCAATCCCGGCAATTCCGGCGGCGCGCTGATCAACATGGGCGGCCAGCTGGTCGGCATCAATACGGCCATCTACAGCCGCAGCGGCGGCTCGATCGGCATCGGCTTCGCCATTCCCTCGAACATGGTGCGCGCCTTTGCCGACGCCGCCAAGGCCGGGCTCGACTTCTTCGAGCGGCCCTATATCGGTGCGGAATTCGAACTGGTGACGCCGCAGATCGCTGAATCGCTCGGCATGGAGAGGCCGACCGGCGCATTGGTGTCGGCCGTCGACGCCGCGGGACCTGCCGGCAAGGCTGGGCTGAAGGCCGGTGACGTCATCCTGTCGCTCAACAACACGCCCGTCGAAAGCATCGAAGCGCTCGACTATCGCATGGCGACGCTGTCGATCGGCACCAAGGCGACCTTCGCCGTGCTGAGCAAGGGTCAGCAGGCGACGCTGGAAATCCCGCTGGAGCGTGCGCCGGAGGGCGTCAAGCCCAGCGAGGTGACTTTGCGTGGCCGCAGCCCCTTTTCCGGCGCCAAGGTCGCGGAACTGTCGCCCAGGCTTGCCCAGCGGCTTGGCCTGCGCACCGATCTCAAGGGCGTCACGGTCGTCGACATCAACCGCGATTCGCCGGCCGCCGATTTCGGCTTCCAGTCCGGCGATATCGTGCGTGAGGTGAACGGGACCACCATCGACACCGCGGCAACGCTGGCACAGGTTGCCCAGCAGGACACGCGCTGGTGGCGCTTTACCGTCGAGCGCGGCGGGCAGATACTGCGCCAGGTATTGCGATATTGAGGCGATCCGAGGGATCGTCCTCCAGCTTCGAAGACGTGCATGGCCGATCTGTTCAGTTCCGATGAACCGGAGAAGGCGCCGCCCGGGCGGCCGCTGGCCGATCGCCTGCGCCCGAAGAACCTCGGCGAAGTCGTGGGGCAGGAGCATCTGACCGGCCCCGATGGCGCGCTGACCAGGCTGATCGATTCCGGCTCGCTCGGCTCGATGATCTTTTGGGGGCCGCCCGGCACCGGCAAGACGACGGTGGCGCGGCTCTTGGCCGGCGAGACCGATCTCGCCTTCGAGCAGATTTCTGCGGTGTTTTCGGGCGTCGCGGACCTCAAGAAGGTCTTCGAGGCCGCCAAGCTGAGACGCACCAACGGCCGCCAGACGCTGCTCTTCGTCGACGAGATCCACCGCTTCAATCGTGCCCAGCAGGACGGCTTTCTCCCGGTCATGGAAGACGGCACGGTGGTGCTGGTCGGCGCCACGACGGAGAACCCGTCCTTCGAGCTGAACGCCGCGCTTCTGTCCCGCGCGCGTGTGCTGGTGTTTCGCTCGCTGGGCGAGGAAAGCATCGCCAAGCTTCTGGCGCGTGCCGAAGAAACCGAGGGCAGGGCGCTGCCGCTCGATGAAGAAGCGCGCGCCATGCTCATCCGCATGGCGGATGGCGACGGCCGCGCCTCGCTGACGCTGGCCGAGGAAGTCTGGCGCGCCGCCAAAAAAGGCGAGGTGTTCGGCCCGGAAGGCCTGCAGCGCGTTATCCAGCGCCGTGCGCCGATCTACGACAAGGGCCAGGACGGTCACTACAATCTGATCTCGGCGCTGCATAAATCGGTGCGCGGCTCCGATCCGGATGCCGCTCTTTACTACCTCGCCCGCATGTTCGATGCCGGCGAGGATCCGCTGTATCTCGGCCGCCGGCTGGTCCGCATGGCGGTGGAGGATATCGGGCTCGCCGATCCTCAGGCGCTTGTCATCGCCAACGCGGCCAAGGACGCCTATGACTATCTTGGCTCGCCAGAGGGCGAGCTCGCCTTCGCCCAGGCGGCCGTCTACCTCGCCACCGCGCCGAAATCGAACGCTGTCTACACTGCCTTCAAGGCGGCGACTGCGGCCGCCAAGGAATTCGGCTCGCTGCTGCCGCCCAAACAGATCCTCAATGCGCCGACCAAGCTGATGAAGCAGGAGGATTACGGCGCCGGCTATCGCTACGACCATGACGAGCCGGACGCGTTCTCCGGTCAGGACTATTTTCCCGAAAAGATGGGCCGGCACACTTTCTACGATCCGCCGGAGCGCGGTTTCGAGCGCGATATCCGCAAGCGGCTGGAATACTGGGCAAAGCTGCGCAGCGAACGCAACAGCTGAGTCGCCCGGCGGTCCGCACGCTTCCTGCCCGCGGTGCATTGGTAATAAGTGGGGTTCTTTACTCCAAATATTTATGCTGGCCGACCGGCCGGACCTATGCGGCGGCATTGTGCCGGGAAACAAAAAATCCTATCAAGACGCACGGCTGGCGGGGGTTGCCGTGATTTGGCTCATGGAACAGGATCGCGCTCCCGCGCGTAACGCAATGACAAAGCAAACCGTCAAGACCCTTCGCAAGGCTGCGATTGCAGTCGTGGTTCTCGCGCTCGCCTTCTACTTCATCCCGATCCTGACCACGATCTGGGTCGTCTGCGGCCTGATCGACGTCATGCGCAACGACCAGAAGAACCGGAACCTGTTCGAGCGCTACTTCCTCGGCAATGGCCTGTTCACATGGCTGCTGTCGCCGTTGAACCTGATCGTCGACCTTCTCTGCTACCGCAACCCCGGGGTCTGGAAACCCGAGCAGTTCCCCGAGGACTATCAGCGCGAGATCAACGAGGTCCTGGGCGTCTTCAAGGCGCGCAAGGACGAGATCATCGCCGACATCGATGCCAATTTCGGCGCCGGCCGACGCGGCATGTATGTCTACCAGTGGTACGGCAAGCACAGGATTGACAACGTCCCCGAATTCAACAAGGACTACAAATATATCAAGACGATCGCGGTATCCGTTTTCAGCAAGCGTGAATCCACGTCCTGGCATTTCGGTCCGCTCCGGCTCAGCCTGCGCATCCTCTACAATCTGATTCCGGTGAAGGCCGAGATCTTCGTCCAGTGCGGCAGCAAGAAGAACTACTGGTACGACAACCCGCTGTTCATCTTCGACGACACGCTGTTCCATCGCTCGGTCAACGAATATGACGGCCGCCGCTACTGCGTCTTCGTCGATATCATCCGTCCGTCTCCATTCCCGAAGCTGATCGCGGGCCTTCTCGCCGTGGTCTCGGTGAGCGTGGAGCGCATCAATTCCGTCTTCTACAAGAATTGGAAGATGATCGGCTCGTCCAAGCCGAAAGCCGCCGCCAACTGAGACATCCGGGCGCCTGCTGTGCCAGACGCGCCGTTTTGGCGTGATCTTTGTTCGAGTTTGGGTCTTTGGCTCGCAACCTGCCCGCCTTAGTGCTATGGCCCCGCTTTCAAATGGAAAAGCGAAGTCATGGCAGGTGTTGAACAGATCACGGTGGAGGCCGGCGAGGCGGGCATGCGGCTCGACCGCTGGTTCAAGGTCCACTATCCGGGCCTCGGCTTCGGCCACCTGCAGAAGCTCTTGCGCTCCGGCCAGGTCCGGGTCGACGGCGGCCGGGTGAAGGCCGATACCCGCGTCGAGCCTGGCCAGACGGTGCGCATCCCGCCGATCGAGGTCGACAAGAAGGGCGACGCTTCGCTCACCGGCCACTCGATCCGCAACCAGGACGATGCCGATGTGCTGGCCAAGATGCTGCTGTACGAGGACCCGAAGGTCTTCGTCTTCAACAAGCCGGCTGGCTTGGCGGTGCAGGGCGGCTCGGGTGTGACCCGCAACGTCGACGACATGCTGGAGGCCTGGCGCAGCCAGAAGGGCGAGAAGCCGCGCCTGGTCCACCGCCTCGACCGCGACACGTCCGGCGTGCTGGTCGTTGCCCGCACCCGTCTTGCCGCCATGAAGCTCTCCGAGGCTTTCCGGGCGCGCGAGACCAAGAAAACCTATTGGGCGCTGGTCAAGGGTGTGCCGCCGAAGCGCGAGGACAAAATCTCGACCTGGCTGATCAAGGAGTCGACCGAGGACGGCGACCGCGTGCGTGTGGCCGCGCATGGTGAAAAAGGCGCCGACCACGCCGTGTCCTTCTACCGCATCATCGAGCAGGCGGCGCAGACGATGACCTGGCTGGAGATGGAGCCTTATACCGGCCGTACCCACCAGCTTCGCGTTCATGCCGCCCATATCGGCTGCCCGATCATCGGCGACCCTAAATATTTCGAGGCCGACACCAACTGGGATTTTCCGGGAGGCATCCAGAACCGCCTGCATCTGCATGCGCGCCGCATCATCATTCCGCACCCCGACAAGGGCGTCATCGACGTCACCGCGCCCATGCCGCCGCATATGCGCCAGAGCTGGAACCTGATCGGCTTCGACGACCAGAGCGCGGAGGACTGATAGTGGCCGCTGCGCCAGCATTGGACCGCCGCGACGCTGTCGACATGGCGGCGGCGGCCATCATGGTCGGGCTGACCTTCTCCTGGGGTCTGAACTACGTCGCCGCCAAGATCTCCTATGCCGGCTACGACCCTGTCTTCGTCTCGATCGCACGCTCCCTTCTCGGCGGGCTTTGCGTGCTCGGCTGGTGCCGGCTGCGCGGCATCAAGCTGTTCCAAGCGGATGGAACGTTGACCGCCGGCATCGTCGTGGGCGTGCTCTTCGGTGTCGAGTTCCTGTGCCTCTATATCGGTCTCGAATACACGACCGTTGCCCGCAACACGCTGCTGGTCAACACCATGCCGTTCTGGGTCCTGATCGGTGGTCATTTCCTGCTCGGCGAACGCATCAACACACGTAAGCTCGCCGGTCTTGTTCTCGCCTTCGGCGGTCTGGTCGCCGTGTTCTCGGACGGCATCGTGGCAGGCACCGACACGACCCTGATGGGCGATCTGCTCAGCCTGGGTTCAGGCGTCCTGTGGGCAGCGACCAGCATCGTCATCAAGCGCTCGAGACTGGTCGAGACCAGTGCCGAGAAGCTGCTGCTCTACCAACTGGCGGGCGCTGCCGTTGTCGGTGTTCTGGTGATGCCTTTGGCCGGCCCGCCGATCCGTGACGTCGCCGCCTTGCCGACGCTGGCGCTGCTGTTCCAGTCTTTCTACATCGTCGCCTTCACCTATGTATTGTGGTTCTGGCTGCTTCGGCGCTACCCGGCGTCCGGCCTGTCGAGCTTCGCCTTCCTGTCGCCGGTGTTCGGCGTCTTGTGCGGCGCGGTGGTCCTGGGTGAGGCGCCGACGACCAGGATATTCCTGGCTCTGGCGCTGATTGCCGCTGGCCTGATCATTGTCAACCGGTCGGCGCGCAGGCAGCCCGCACCCTGAAGAGTCTGACGCAATTCCGGACGGAAAACCGTTTCATACTTTCCTGGAGTTGCTCCAAAGGAGTTCGACATGCGCGACATCCTCGAAGACCTCGAAGCCGGAAAACTGCTTTCCGATCCCGACCCGGTGCGCCGCGCCCAGATCCAGATGAAGACGCCGCTGCCGAAGCGTTTTTACAAGGCCGTTTCGGTCGCCCCGATGGAAAACGGCTTTGCCGTGCATCTCGATGGCAGGCCGGTGCGCACGCCGGGCAAGGCCGTGATGGTGCTGCCGACCGAAAAGGCCGCCGCGCTGGTGGCCGATGAATTCAGCGCGCAGGGCGACGTCATCGATCCCGTGACGATGCCGGTCATGCGCCTCGTCAACACCGCCATCGACGGCGTCGCCTCCGACCCGCAAGCGGTGCTGGAGGATATCCTGCGCTTCGCCTCGGCCGATCTGCTCTGCTATCGGGCCGACGCTCCGCAAGGCCTGGTCGACCGTCAGAACAAACTCTGGGATCCGGTGCTCGACTGGGTGCGCAGCCGCCTCGGCGCGCGCTTCAACCTCGCCGAAGGCGTCATCCATGTCGAGCAGCCGCGCGAAGCCATCGCCGTCATCGGCGCGCATCTTGGCCAGCGCTCCGAGCCGATGCGGCTGGCCGCCATCCATGTCATGACGGCGCTGACCGGTTCGGCGCTGCTGGCGCTGGCCGTCGATTTCGGCGAGCTCGACGGCGAGGAAGCCTGGGCCGCCGGCCATGTCGACGAGGACTGGCAGATCGAGCAGTGGGGCCAGGATGCAGAGGCCGTCGCGCGCCGCTCGGCCCGCAAACGCGACATGATGGCGGCGGTCAGCCTGATCGAGGCATTGCAGGCCTAGGCAAATCCAGGAAAGTGGGCAGCGGTTTTCCGCCCGACTCTATCGAACGCCGAATTGCTCTGAGCGCAGCGCCGCTTTCGCAGCGCACCTAATACCAAAGTCATAATCCCATTGTCGCGGTGCCTTTCGCCTGCCCTTTCTGTCATTTTTTCCCGCGATGGCTGCGTTTTTGAGTCCGCGTTCGGAGGAGCGCGAACGGTGGCGCGCAGCCATCGAGGACAGACGGGATCTCACGGGAGGATATATAAATGGCAATGGCTTCGACCGCCGGCGGGACCAGCCGCGGCATGACGCGGGAGGAGAAGAAGGTCATCTTCGCCTCATCGCTCGGCACTGTGTTCGAATGGTATGATTTCTATCTCTACGGTTCGCTGGCCGCCTTCATCGGCTCAACCTTCTTCAGTCCGGCGATTCCGGAGGCGACGCGCAACATCTTCGCGCTGCTGGCCTTTGCGGCCGGTTTCCTTGTGCGTCCGTTCGGCGCACTGCTTTTCGGCCGCATCGGCGATCTCGTCGGCCGCAAGTATACCTTTCTCGTCACCATGACGATCATGGGTCTTTCGACCTTCCTCGTCGGCTTGCTGCCTGGCTACGCAACCTTGGGCATCCTGGCTCCCGTGATCCTGATCGGACTGCGCATGCTGCAGGGCCTGGCGCTCGGCGGCGAATATGGCGGCGCGGCGACCTATGTCGCTGAGCACGCGCCAAATGACCGCCGCGGCTACTACACGTCGTGGATCCAGACCACGGCGACGCTCGGCCTGTTCCTGTCGCTTATCGTCATCCTGATCGTGCAGGGCTCGCTCAGCAAGGAAACCTATGCCGCCTGGGGCTGGCGCATTCCCTTCATCGTTTCCTTTGTCCTGCTCGCCATCTCGATCTGGATCCGGCTGTCGCTCTCGGAGTCGCCGACCTTCCAGCGCATGAAGGATGAGGGCAAGGGCTCCAAGGCGCCGCTGACGGAAGCCTTCGGCCAGTGGAAGAACGCCAAGATCGCGCTTCTGGCGCTGCTCGGCCTTACCGCCGGCCAAGCCGTCATCTGGTACAACGGCCAGTTCTACGCGCTGTTCTTCCTGCAGAACGTGCTGAAGGTCGACCCGCAGTCAGTAAACATCATGATCGCGATCGCGCTTGCCGTCGGCTCGATCTTCTTCGTCGTGTTCGGCTGGCTGTCCGACAAGATCGGCCGCAAGCCGATCATCATGGCCGGCCTTGCACTTGGCATCGTCTGCACCTTCCCGCTGTTCAAGGCGCTGACCTGGGCCGCCAATCCGGCTCTGGCCACCGCCCAGCAGACCACGCGCGCGACGGTGACGGCAGCGCCCGGCGACTGCAAGTTCCAGTTCAACCCGGTCGGAAATGCGAAATTCACAACGTCATGTGATATCGCCACTTCGTTCCTGACCAAGAACTCGGTGCCTTACGACGTCGTCACGACGGCCGCGCCCGGAACTGCGGCCACGGTCAAGATCGGCAACGAGACGGTGGAGTCTTATGACGCCGTTGCCGCTGGCGATCAGTCCAAGGCCAAGGAGGCTTCCTTCCAGAAGGCGGTGAACATGTCGCTGCGGGACGGCGGCTATCCGCTGAAGCGTGCCGCAGCCAAGGTGCCGGACCAGAAGCTCGATGGCTTCGTCGCGGCCAATCCGGAACTGAAGCTCGATGCCGCGGCGATCCGCGGCGGCGAGAAGACGACGGTTCCGGCCGACAAGGCGATCGCCGACAAGCTGCTGACCAAGGATGAGGCGGCCGGCGCGCCGGAAGTCACCGTCTACAACATTCCGGGCGGTGGTCCCTTCGCGATGGTCGCCGACCCGGCGGCCGTGAACTGGCCGATGACGATCGGCATCCTGTTCATCCTGGTGGTGTTCGTGACCATGGTCTACGGGCCGATCGCCGCGATCCTGGTCGAGATGTTCCCGACCCGCATCCGCTACACCGGCATGTCGCTGCCCTACCACATCGGCAACGGTTGGTTCGGCGGCCTGCTGCCGGCTACGGTGTTCGCGCTCAGCGCCTATAAGGGCGATATCTACTACGGTCTCTGGTATCCGGTGATCATCGCGGCAATGTCGCTCATCATCGGCATGATCTTCGTCAGGGATACGCTCGGCACCGATCTGCACGCCAAGCAGTAGTCGATCGGTCCTCTGCAACGAAAAGCCCGGCGTGGGTAATCACGCCGGGCTTTTTCATTCCGGACTGGAAGAAGCAGTCAGCTCTTGCGCTGCTGGTTCTCCTCCTCGATCGCCGCTTCGTGGTACCAGCTGTCGAAGTCGGCGTGCTCGCCGCGAAGTGCAGCAAGTTCTGCCGCGAATTTGGCCTTGGCGCCTAAATTTAAGGCAGACTTGCGTGCTGCCAGCGGGAACATCAGGATTTTTGCCGACGGGCGCGGTTGCATGACTTGCACTGGCTGCCCTCCTTGCTTTTCCAGGGGCCTATCGATTCAGCTTTCCGTCAAGATAGGTTCTGCGATTCCTTTAGGCAATATGCCTACGTAAAGATCATCTTTTGCCTATGATTTAAGCAAAATCGGCAACTGAGCGATCCGGGCGCATTGCTGAGATGGCTCAGCAAAATCAACGTCTTGCCAGGACTATTTTGCCGCACCCGCCGGGAGGCGAGTGGCATACGATTTGCTTTTTAACGATCGGCAGGCCGGCCGGTCCGGCCATGCGTTGACGCCGCCCGCTTGCGGCGTCCAAGCAACGAGAGGCACTGGAATGACCAAATACAAGCTCGAGTATATCTGGCTCGACGGCTACACCCCGACCCCCAATCTGCGCGGCAAGACCCAGATCAAGGAGTTTGCCGAGTTCCCGACGCTCGAGCAGCTGCCGCTATGGGGCTTCGATGGTTCCTCCACCAACCAGGCCGAGGGCCGCAGCTCCGACTGCGTGCTGAAGCCGGTCGCGGTTTATCCCGATCCGGCCCGCACCAACGGCGCCCTGGTCATGTGCGAGGTCATGATGCCCGATGGCGTCACCCCGCATGCATCGAACAGCCGCGCCACCATCCTCGATGACGAGGGCGCCTGGTTCGGCTTCGAGCAGGAATATTTCTTCTACAAGGACGGCCGCCCGCTCGGCTTCCCCGAGAGCGGCTACCCGGCCCCGCAGGGTCCCTATTACACCGGCGTCGGCTACAGCAATGTCGGCGACGTCGCGCGCCAGATCGTCGAGGAGCATCTCGACCTCTGCCTCGCCGCCGGCATCAACCATGAAGGCATCAATGCCGAAGTGGCGAAGGGCCAGTGGGAATTCCAGATCTTCGGCAAGGGCTCCAAGAAGGCCGCCGACCAGATGTGGATGGCGCGTTACCTGCTGCTGCGCCTGACCGAAAAATACGGCATCGACATCGAGTTCCACTGCAAGCCGCTCGGCGACACCGACTGGAACGGCTCGGGCATGCATTGCAACTTCTCGACCAGCTACATGCGCGAAGTCGGCGGCAAGGCCTATTTCGAAGCGCTGATGGCGCAGTTCGAAAAGAACCTGATGGATCACATCGCCGTCTACGGCCCGGACAACGACAAGCGCCTGACCGGCAAGCACGAGACAGCGCCGTGGAACAAGTTCAGCTACGGGGTTGCCGACCGTGGGGCTTCGATCCGCGTGCCGCACTCCTTCGTCAAGAACGACTACAAGGGTTACCTGGAAGACCGCCGCCCGAACTCGCAGGGCGACCCCTACCAGATCGCCTCGCAGGTGCTGAAGACGATCTCGCAGGTCTCGACCGACGCGAAGGTCTCGGCCGCGGCGTGATTCGTCCAGTCGCGGGCCTCGCCTGCGCTAGATGAGCTTCAATCGTAAAAGGCCCCGGCGTTCTCTCCGCCGGGGTCTTTTTTGCACGGCGACAACCGCCTGCTGCCCGTCAACTGGCAATAGGCGTCAGCCCTCCGGCGCCTATCCATGCGAGAACCCCGGCGAAGGCCGGGGTTCTTTTTTGTCGGATGGAAGAAGCACCGCGGAGCGCGAAACTCGTCTCCAAAAAAATGAAAAGCCCTTGGAAGGGAGAACCTTCCAAGGGCTGAATTTTTCATCCAATCAGAAGCTTAGACCGAATAGTACATGTCGTACTCGACCGGATGCGGGGTCATCTCGAAGCGCATCACCTCGGCCATCTTCAGCTCGATATAGCTGTCGATCTGGTCGTCGTCGAAGACGCCGCCGGCCTTCAGGAAGCCGCGGTCCTTGTCGAGGCTCTGCAGCGCTTCGCGCAGCGAGCCGCAGACGGTCGGGATCTTCTTCAATTCCTTCGGCGGCAGGTCGTAGAGATCCTTGTCCATCGGCTGTCCGGGGTGGATCTTGTTCTTGATGCCGTCGAGGCCGGCCATCAGCATGGCGGCGAAGCCGAGATAGGGGTTCGCGCCCGGATCGGGGAAGCGAACCTCGACGCGCTTCGACTTCGGCGAGTTGCCGAACGGAATGCGGCAGGAGGCCGAACGGTTGCGCGCCGAATAAGCGAGCAACACCGGCGCCTCATAGCCCGGCACCAGACGCTTGTAGGAGTTGGTGAGCGGGTTGGTGAAGGCATTGATCGCCTTGGCGTGCTTGATGATGCCGCCGATGTAAAAGAGGCAGCTCTCCGACAGGCCCGCATATTCATTGCCGGCGAAGGTCGGCTTGCCGCCCTTCCAGATCGACTGGTGGACATGCATGCCCGAGCCGTTGTCGCCGAACACCGGCTTCGGCATGAAGGTGGCCGTCTTGCCGTAGGCATTGGCGACCTGGTGCACGACATACTTGTAGATCAGCATCTTGTCGGCGTTGCGCACCAGCGTGTCGAACTTGATGCCGAGCTCGTGCTGGGCGGCGGCGACCTCATGGTGATGCTTTTCGACCCGCACGCCCATCTCGGCGAGCACGGTCAGCATTTCGGAACGCATGTCCTGGCAGGAATCGACCGGCGGCACCGGGAAATAGCCGCCCTTGATGCGCGGACGGTGGCCGAGATTGCCGGTTTCGTAGTCGGTGTCGTCATTGGAAGGAAGTTCGGTCGAGTCGAGGCGGAAGCCGGTGTTGTAGGGGTCGACCTTGTACTTGACGTCGTCGAACACGAAGAACTCGGCTTCCGGGCCGACATAGATGGTGTCGCCGATGCCTTCCGACTTCATATAGGCCTCCGCCTTCTTGGCGGTGCCGCGCGGATCGCGGTTATAGGCCTCGCCCGAGATCGGATCGAGGATGTCGCACAGGATGACCATGGTCGACTGGGCGAAGAACGGATCCATGTGGACGGTATCGGTATCCGGCATCAGCACCATGTCGGACTCGTTGATCGCCTTCCAGCCGGCGATCGAGGAGCCGTCGAACATGACGCCGTCGGCGAACATATCTTCCTCGACCTCGACCACATCCATCGTCACATGCTGCAGCTTGCCTCGCGGATCGGTGAAGCGCAGGTCGACGAACTTAACGTCGTTGTCCTTGATCTGCTTCATGATGTCTTTGGCTGTCGTCATGTCGTTTCTTCCCTGTGTGATGACGTCTGGAATGGATTGAAGGTCAGATGGCGTCGATGCCGGTCTCGCCGGTGCGAATGCGCACCACTTCCTCTATGTTGGAGACGAAGATTTTTCCATCGCCGATGCGGCCTGTTTGCGCCGCCTTGCGGATGGCCTCGATGGCGCCTTCGACGGCCTCGTCGCCGAGCACCACCTCGATCTTCACCTTGGGCAGGAAGTCGACGACATATTCGGCGCCGCGATAGAGCTCGGTGTGCCCTTTCTGGCGACCGAAACCCTTGGCCTCGGTGACGGTGATGCCTTGCAGTCCGGCCTCCTGAAGCGCTTCCTTCACTTCGTCCAGCTTGAATGGCTTGATGATCGCTTCGATCTTTTTCATGTAAAAAGTGGCCTCCACTGCCAAGAAAACGGGTTGTGTGCCCCGCTTGCGCCTCCATCAAGCACGAAGCGTGCCAACCTATAGGAGTGGAGGCGGCATAGGGCGTTTTCGACTCCATGCCGCGTTCGGATGCAAATTCGCGTCATCCGCTGCATTGGATGCGTCATGGACGCCCAAACCCTATACATCGCTCCTCCTCACGTCTGCGCAAAAAATGGGCAGACAGCGCAATTTGCAGGCAGACCCCTCCCGGGTGCGGCGCTTTTGCAAGACGATGCGCGGCCGCGGTGGTTTGCTTCGAACCGAAAACTGGACAATGCTTGATCGCATGGAGATCGGCAATCCCATGCGCAATGAACTTCTATCGCCGGCCGAAATGGCCCAGGCAGACAGACTGGCGATCGCGGCCGGGCCGCTCGACGGCTATCGCTTGATGCAACGCGCCGGCGAGGCGGTCGCCGCCGTCGTGCTGGCGCGCTACCCGGCGGTGACGAGGGTGCATGTGCTGTGCGGCCCCGGCAACAATGGCGGCGACGGCTACGTCGTTGCGCGCTTGCTCGCCGAGGCCGGCGTCGATGTGGCGCTGTGGGTGTTGGGCGAACCTCGTGCGGGCAGCGACGCCGCGCTCGCCGCCGCTGACTGCACTTTGGAACGGCGCCCGCTGTCGGCTTTCACCCCTGAACCTGGCTCGCTGGTCGTCGACGCGCTCTACGGCGCAGGGCTGTCGAAGCCGTTGTCGGGCGACGCCAGGGGCGCGGTCGACGTCGCGACAGGAATGAACCTGCCGGTTGTCGCGGTCGACCTGCCTTCGGGCGTTTCCGGCGAGGGCGGCGAAGTTCTCGGCTCGGCATTTCGCGCGGTCCTCACTGTGACCTTCGCAAGAAAAAAGCCCGGCCACCTGCTTCTGCCTGGCCGCGAGCGATGCGGCGAGGTCGTGTTGGCCGACATCGGCATTCGCGACGAGATCATCGACGAGGTCGCACCGCGAGCCTTCGAGAACCGGCCTGGGCTCTGGATCGCGAACTTTCCCGTGCCGGCGGTCGACGCGCACAAATACAAGCGCGGCCATACGAGCGTCTTTTCGGGCGGACCATCCGCGACGGGCGCGGCACGCCTTTCGGCGCTTGCGGCAGCAAGAAGCGGGGCAGGGGCCGTCACCGTGTTTTCGCCGGCGAACGCCATGCAGGTCAACGCGGCGCATCTCACCTCGATCATGCTGCGCAAGGTCGATGCGATCGAGGACGTGCATGAAATTATCGGCGACCGCCGGCCGTCGACCTTTGTCCTCGGCCCCGGCTTCGGTGTCGGCGACAAGGCGCGTGATTTCACACTTGCCGTGCTCGCCAGGAAGCGCCAGGACGGCGGCGTCGAGGGCCTCGTGCTCGACGCCGACGGCGTCACGTCCTTTCGCAATACGGCCTCGACGCTGTTCGAGGCGGCCGGCAAGCCGGACGCGCCCGCGCTGATCATGACGCCGCATGAGGGCGAGTTCGGCAGGCTGTTTGCGGACATCGCCGGCGACAAGGCCCTGTCCAAGCTGGCCAAGGCGCGCGCCGCCGCGCAGCGCTCCAACGCCGTGATCGTCTATAAGGGCGCCGACAGCGTGATCGCTTCGCCGGATGGCCGCGCCGCGATCAACAGCAATGGCGCGCCATGGCTTGCCACCGCTGGTTCGGGCGACGTGCTGTCGGGCCTCATCGCGGGCCTGCTTGCCCAAGGCATGCCGGCCTTCGAAGCGGCCTGCGCCGGGGTCTGGATCCATGCCGAAGCCGGCAGTCGTTTTGGACCGGGCCTGATAGCCGAAGACCTGCCTCTGGCCATGGTGCCGGTGTTGCGGGAATTGATTAAGAGCGCCTGCTGATGCGGGCGCTCATCTGCATCGATAACCATGCCATACCGTGGGCGGCCACGGCCCGTGCAAGCACGGGTGCCGGCTTTGGCGCGGCAGTCGAGGAATAAGGTTAGCCGAATTGCGGCGCGTTCTTCCGGGTCGCCGCCGCCAGCGCTTCGCGAACCCTGTCTTCGCTGACGGCGCGCGTGTTCTCCACCCAACCGGGTGTCGAAATCGGCGGCTCGAGAAAAATCACCTGTTCGTTCACCGGACCATGCACATAAGCCCGGTTCGAGCCGTAGATGAGCACGCATGGACCGCCAAGCGCCCCGGCGGCATGGGAGAGGCCGCCGTCGACACCGAGGAAGACGGTCGAGGCCGCGATCTGGCACATCGCTTCCGCAATATCGGGCGTCGCGGTGAAATCGATCGCCTCGGGCAATTGCGCCTTTATGTCGGCCGCAGCCTGCCGTTCCCGCGGCCCGCCGATAAGCCAAACCGACCAACCGCGAGTAGCATGGTCGCGCGCGATCGAGACGAAGCGCTCCATCGGCCACGAGCGCTTGTTGGCAAAATCGGAAGTGTAGAGGGCGAGCACCGGCCTAGCCGGGTTGATGCCGTTGCGCTGCCGCCAACCGGCGAGCTCGTCGGCGGAAACGACAAGCTGTGGAGCCGGCAATGGCCTGTCTTCGGCTGGCCTTTTGCCGAGACGCGCGATTGCGCAGACCTGTTCGGCAAGCCGCGTCTTGCGCGAGCCGAATGCAATCATCGATCTCAGCCAACCAGCGGGCAGGCGGTTGACGATGCCGAACTGGAACTCGCGCGGATAGCCGATGCGCTCCGGTATTCCGGCCAGCCACGGCACCAGTGAAGCCTTGGCGCTGCTGGTTAGCATATAGGCCGCCTGATAATTCTCCTCGCGCAGTTTTCGCGCTAGGCCTGCTCGCTCTTTCAGCCCGGGCTTCCAGTGCTTCTCCGCTATCCAGACCTTGCAGACATGCGGCATCAGCCGCGCCAGCGGCGCGGCGATCCTCGAGGCGACGATATCGATCGGCTGCCCGGGAAATCTCTCGGCGATGATCCGGATGGCCGAGTGGCAGCGGATGAAATCACCGATCGCCGGCAGGCAGAAAACCAGGATGGGGCGCAATGCGCGATACCTTTTCGATCCGGAACGGCCGCCGACACGGGACGCCTGCGAGATTTCTCACGGAAGCGCTTCGCCATCAAGAATGCGGCGGTAGAGCTCCAGATAGGCTGTTGCTGCCTTCTGGATCGGAAACCGGTCTGCCGCGGATTCGCGGCATCTTTGCGCCGACAAGCCGCCGATTTCACCCAAACCGCGTGCGAACTCGTCGTCCGTGTCGAAGAAGCGGCCGGTATCGGCATCGACGGTTTCAGGCAGCGCGCCATGCGCCGTCGTCAAAACCGGCGTGCCGCACAGCATGGATTCGACCGGCGCGTTGCCGAAAGGCTCTTCCCAGGAAATCGGGTTCAGAAAGGCCTTGGTCTCGCCCAACAGGCGCACCTTCGGCTCGCCGTCGACCATGCCGTGGTAGCGGAAGCGGGACGACAAGCTTTTGAAGAAGACGCCTTCGCGGCGGGTCTTGCTGCGGCCAAGCAGCTTCCAGCGCGAACCGCCGGCGATGTCGAGCCTGAAATCGTACTTTTTCGCCAGGTCCACCGCCCGGTTGAGGCCCTTTCCGGCCCGCGCGATGGCCGCCATGAAAAACAGATGGTCGTTCTTCGAAGCCGCCAGCCGATAGGCGTCCACCGGAAAGCCGTTGTAGACGAAGGTCTTGCGGCCATGCAGCTCGGCATGGCGGGCGCTGATGAAGCTCCAGTTCGGCTGCGGCCTCGGGTAATCGGGCAGATGGCCGCGTTCCGTATTGAGCGTCGGAAATGGGACTTCGACCTTCCAGGCATGAAGATGGACGATGTCGGTGTCCTTGGGGACAGCCGCGCGGCATTCGTCATTGGTGACGGCGTGGCGAACCTCGCACATCGGATGCGACGATCCCGGGCCGGCGATCAATGTCACCCGATGCCCCATCTTGACCATTTCCGTGGTCAGCCATTCGACCTGCCGCTGGATGCCGCCATAGCCTTTGCACGGAATAAGGCCCTGGGCCGCAAGTGTTATTCGCATCTCGTCTTCGCGCTCATGTTGGCGGTGGTCATCCTTTTGCCTGACGGAGGTCTTTCACAACGGGATGTTGTCGTGCTTCTTCCAAGGGTTTTGCATGTCCTTGTTGCGCAGCATGCGCAATGCTCGCGCCACGCGGCGCCGCGTCGAATGCGGCATGATCACCTCATCGACATAGCCGCGTTCGGCGGCCACGAAAGGCGACAGAAAGCGATCCTCGTAAGCCTTTGTATGCGCAGCAATTTTCTCCGGATCGCCGATGTCCTTGCGGTAGATGATCTCGACCGCGCCCCTGGCGCCCATCACAGCGATCTGCGCCGTCGGCCAGGCGTAGTTCATGTCGCCGCGCAAATGCTTCGAGGCCATCACGTCATAGGCGCCGCCATAGGCCTTGCGGGTGATGACGGTGATCTTCGGCACGGTCGCCTCGGCATAGGCGAAGAGCAGCTTGGCGCCGTGCTTGATCAGCCCGCCATATTCCTGCGCGGTGCCCGGCAGGAAGCCCGGGACGTCGACGAAGGTGACGATGGGAATCGAAAAACAGTCGCAGAAACGCACGAAGCGCGCCGCCTTGCGGCTGGCGTCGGAATCGAGCACCCCGGCCAGCACCATCGGCTGGTTGGCGACGAAGCCCACCGTGCGGCCCTCGACCCGGCCGAAGCCGGTGACGATGTTCTTGGCAAAATTCTGCTGGATTTCGAAGAAATCACCCTCATCGGCAACCTTCAGGATCAGTTCCTTGATGTCGTAGGGCTTGTTGGCATTGTCGGGAATCAGCCGGTCGAGCGACAGGTCGTGATCGGTGACCGACTGGTAGCACTCGATCTCGGGAATCTCGGCCGTGTTGGACGCCGGCAGAAGATCGACCAGACGGCGCATCTGCAGTAGCGCCTCGACATCATTGTCATAGGCGCCATCGGCGATCGAGGACTTCGTCGTGTGGACGGAGGCGCCGCCGAGACTTTCCGCGGTCACCGTCTCGTTGGTCACCGTCTTCACCACGTCGGGCCCGGTGACGAACATGTAGGAGGTGTCGCGCACCATGAAGATGAAATCGGTCATGGCCGGCGAGTAGACGTCGCCGCCGGCGCACGGGCCCATGATCAGCGAGATCTGCGGGATGACGCCTGAGGCGAGCACATTGCGCTGGAAAATCTCCGCATAACCGCCGAGCGCGGCCACGCCTTCCTGAATGCGGGCGCCGCCGGCATCATAGAGGCCAATGATCGGCGCGCGATTGCGCAGCGCCATTTCCTGGACTTTTACGACCTTCTCGGCATGCGCTTCCGACAGCGAGCCGCCGAACACGGTGAAATCCTTGGCGAAGATATAGATCGGGCGTCCGTTGACGGTGCCCCAGCCGGTGACCACGCCGTCGCCGGCGATCTTGGTCTTTTCCATGCCGAAATCGGTCGAGCGGTGCTCGACATACATGTCGAACTCCTCGAACGAACCTTCGTCGAGGAAGATCTCGATACGCTCGCGGGCAGTGAGCTTGCCCTTCTTGTGCTGGGCCTCGATGCGGTCTTTACCGCCGCCCATACGGGCAATCTCGCGGCGGCGCTCGAGTTCCTTCAGCACGTCTTTCATTGCCCGGTTCCCCGTTCGATCGGTGGTTTGTGGTAATCGCGAGGGCAGGGGAGCGCAAGCGCTGCCATCGGCCTGTTTTTGTTGCGTTGCAACATGCGGCCCTTGCTTTTCCGGCCGGACTCGTCCATATGCAGCCCCATAGGCGCTTGAGCCGGACCTTCCGGCTTTCTCCATGAATGAGACTGGTTGCGTCTGTTTTCCCTCTTTCCGGTGAATCGGCAAGGTGGCGAAAGAGCCCCGTGGCATGACGCCTGCGGGCACGACAGCGCAGCCGCGCGGACGCATCCCGTCCGCCGCCTTGTCGTTTCCTGACAATTTTTCGACGGCAGGTTGCGCCCTGCCGCCATTGATGTTTGCGGCCATGCGCCGCGTGAAAGAAGAATATTTTGACCAACGAAAACACTTTGCCTGGCACGGACACTGCGGAACTCTCCGGTTTCGCCGCGCTTGGCATCACCGGTGCGCTGCTCAAGGCGACCCATGCCGCCGGCTTCACCGATCCCAAGCCGATCCAGATGCAGGCGATCCCGCCGCAGCTCGAAGGCCGCGACATTTTCGGTATTGCCCAGACGGGTTCCGGCAAGACCGCCGCCTTCGCCCTGCCGATCCTGTCGAAGATCATCGGCCTCGGCACCAAGCGCCGGCCGAAGACGGCGCGCGCGCTGATCCTGGCCCCGACGCGCGAGCTGGCGGTGCAGATCGAAGAAACCATCAAGATCCTTGCCAAGGGTGCGCATGTCTCGACCGCGCTCGTTCTCGGCGGCGTCTCGCGCTTCAGCCAGGTGAAGAAGATCGCGCCAGGCGTCGATATCCTGATCGCCACGCCCGGCCGGTTGACCGATCTGGTGCGGGAAGGGGATCTCATGCTTGCCGACACCAAATGGCTCGTCCTCGACGAGGGCGACCGCATGCTGGACATGGGCTTCATCAACGATGTCAGGCGCATCGCCAAGGCGACCGCGCCGGACCGCCAGACGGCGCTGTTCTCGGCCACCATGCCGGACGAGATCGCCGAGCTTGCCAAGGGCCTTCTGAAGAATCCGGTTCGCATCGAGGTCGCGCCGCAAAGCACTGCGGCCGCCGAGATCGTGCAGAGCGTGGTCCTTGCCCGCACCAAGCAGAAGCGCCAGGTGCTGTCCAAGATGCTGGCCGACGAGGCGATGCACTCGGTGATCGTGTTCTCACGCACCAAGCACGGCGCCGACCGCGTCACCAAGGACCTTGCGCGCGACGGCTTCAACGCCGCCGTCATCCACGGCAACAAGTCGCAGAACGCGCGCCAGAAGGCGCTCAACGATTTCCGCGAGGGTTCCGTACGCATCCTGGTCGCGACCGATATCGCCGCGCGCGGCATCGACGTGCCCGGCATCAGCCATGTCGTGAACTTCGACCTGCCAGACGAGGCGGAAAGCTACGTCCATCGCATCGGCCGTACCGGCCGCAACGGCAGGGATGGCATTGCTATCACGCTTTGCGATCCTTCGGAGAATGCCAAGCTGCGGCAGGTCGAGCGCATCATCCGCGCCAAGCTGCCGGTCATCGCCGATCATCTCGGCAGCCCGGATCCGCAGCGCGACCCCCGGGAAAAGACCGAGCGCCATTTCGAACCGGCCAATGACCGCGAGCATCACGGCGGCCGTCGCGATGGTCGCCGGCCGGGCAACGGCGGCGACAACAAGCGTTTCGGCGCCAAGCCCCATGGCGAGCGCGGACCGAAGCCGCAGGGCGAAGGCCCGGCGGCGGCCAAGCCGAATGGCTCGAGCAAGCCTGACGGCTTCAAGCGCTTCAAGGGCAACAACAAGCGCCGCTTCGGCGGTAAGCGTCCGGCGAGCAGAGCGGCTTAAGTCTCCAGCTCGACCTGAAATAAAAATGACAAACGGCCGGAGCGATGCTCCGGCCGTTTGTCATTTAACTGGCCTGATTGCTGCTGCATCAGCGCCTTCACCCACACCACGATGCGCTGGGTGAGAAAGGCCGTGGTCTGCGGCGACAGCGCGTCGCCGGCGATGACGTGATTGTCCGGATCGCCGGTGTCTTCGACTGGCACCAACTCGTGCGGAGCGCCCCAGCGCCCGGCTATCTCGCGCGTCCGATCGGGCCGCACCACCTTGTCGGCATCCGAGAAGATGAACAGGGCGGGGATCGCCGCCTTCTCGACCGGCGCCTCATAGGCGAGATCGGTGAGCGCCGCCATCGGCGGTAGCGCGGCCATCGGGTATTTCGTGGTCCAGAGTTTTTCATGCAGCGCATTGTGCGGCGGAAAGCTGCGTTCCTTGCCACCGACAAGCTCGGCGATCTGTTTGCCCCACGGCATGGCGAGGATCTCGGCGCCCGAAGCTTTCACCCCAAAATTCGGCGAGATGAATGCAACCGCGGCAACCCCGTCTGATGCGCCCGGCTGCGTTGCGGCCCATGCCGCCAGCGAGCCGCCGGTCGAGGTTCCAATGACGATCACCTTGTCTCCGATCGCCCTGCCGATTGCGAGCGCCTCCTCATAGTCGTTGATCCAGGCGTTGACGCTACCTTCAGCCATGGCCGCGCCATCCTGGCCGTGCCCGGTCAGGCGCGTGTAGAAGAGGTTGGCGTCGAGTTCATCCGCAATGTCGTCCGGCAAGGGGCGAACCTCACCCTTCGAGGCTGAAAAGCCGTGGATGTAGACGATAGCCAACGGCGTCCTGGCATGGACCATCGGATTCGCCCAGATGATCTCCTTGTCGAGCCCGTCGCGGATGTTGGGCACGGCGGCCTCTTCACGCGCCAGATAGGCCTGCGGATCGTCGCCGATCACCGACGGATCGAACCGGATCGTCGTGTCGACCGGCACGCGCGGGCCGAGGAAGAAACCGGTTATCAGGACGACGGCAAGGCCAAGCACCGCAAGCACGATCCGCCGCCCCATTACAGTCTCCAGGCAATGATTCTCAACCTATGGCCGTCCCTGCCGGCAGGCAATCGCTGTTCGCCGGCTTATGTTGCCTTGTCGCGGGACGGTGCCTTTTTGCCAGGCAGCTTGCGATCGAAATGCAATGGCCGCCCCCACCAGCTGGTGGTCAGGCCGATGACAAAGCGGCAAATCGGCCGCGGCAGCAGCCCAAGCAGCTTCAACGGTATGCTTATACGGTGCGGGAAGGTGACTTCGAAGCCGCCTTTCTTGATGCCGCGGGCCATGCGGCGCGATGCGCGATGCACAGGCATGAGGCCAGGCATCGGCAGCTTGTTCTTTTCCGTCAACGGCGTGTCGACGAACCCCGGATTGATGACCTGGACGCGGATGTTCATCTTGTCGAAGTCGTATTTCAGCGACTCCGCCAGTATGTTGATCGCGGCCTTGGTGCCACCATAGGCCGCCGTTGTCGGCCAGCCGGAATAGGCGGTGACCGATCCGACCAGAACGACATGGCCGCGCCCGCGCACGCGCATGTGCTCGACGACGGGCACCACACCGTTGACGATGCCGAAATAGTTCACGGCGAAGGAGCGGTGGAAATCGCGCACAACCAGATTCTCGCCGGGAGTGGCGATATAGTTGCCGGCGTTGAAGACGGCGAGCACGATGGGGCCCATCTCCTCCTCGATCGCGGCGGCCGTGCGCGCCATGCCGTGCTCGTCGGTGACATCGCAGGGAAAGGACTTCACATGTCCGGACATTTGCGCCGTTTCGACGATCAGCGTGTCGGCCGGATCTTCAGCCAGCGAGGTCACCGCGACGGCATAGCCTTGATTGGCGAGATCCTTGGCCAACGCACGGCCAAGACCGCTGCTGCCGCCCGTGATCCAGGCGACACCGTCCTTCGGATTGGCCCGGTAGAGTGTCATGCAATGCCCCGCGAATGTCAGGGCTTGCTCTAGCGGTGAAGGAATCGAATGAAAAGAGCGGTTTTGCGCTTGGCGCTGAAATGGTCGCGAGCATTGCAGCGTCCGGAATGCGACTGGACCAGGCAAAATCTTGCCTTGAAACCGCAGCGCCCGGTTTCTAGGGTCTCGCCGCACACATAGAGGAACTCCTGCATGCCCCGTTCTGTGATCGAAGCGATCGGCAACACGCCCCTGATCCGGCTCAACAAGGCGTCGGAAGCGACCGGCTGTGAGATCCTGGGCAAGGCCGAGTTCATGAATCCGGGGCAGTCGGTCAAGGATCGGGCCGGCCTGTTCATCATCCGCGATGCCGAACAGCGCGGACTGCTGAGGCCTGGAGGATTTATAGTCGAAGGCACAGCCGGCAACACCGGCATCGGCTTGACGCTGGTCGCCAAGGCGCTTGGCTACCGTACCGTGATCGTCATCCCCGACACGCAGAGCCAGGAAAAGAAGGACGTGATCAAGGTGCTCGGCGCCGAGCTGATCGAAGTGCCGGCGGTGCCCTACAAGAACCCGAACAACTACGTGAAGCTGTCGGGCCGCCTTGCCGAGCAACTGGCGCGCTCGGAGCCGAATGGCGCGATCTGGGCCAACCAGTTCGACAATGTCGCCAACCGCGACGGTCATATCCGCACGACGGCGCAGGAGATCTGGGCGCAGACCGGCGGCAAGGTCGATGGCTTCGTCTCGTCCGTCGGCTCCGGCGGCACGCTCGCCGGGGTCGCGCTCGGGCTCAAGGGCAAGAGCAAGGACGTGAAGATCGCGCTCGCCGATCCGCTGGGCGCCGCGCTCTATAGTTTCTACACCAGCGGCGAACTGAAATCCGATGGCAGCTCGATCACCGAAGGTATCGGCCAGGGCCGCATCACCGCCAATCTGGAAGACTTCACGCCGGATTTCTCCTTCCAGATACCGGACGAGGAAGCGTTGCCGATCATCTTCGACCTGATCCAGGAAGAGGGGCTCTGCGTCGGCGGCTCGACCGGCATCAATATCGCGGGCGCCATCCGGCTGGCGCGCGAGCTCGGACCCGGCCATACCATCGTGACAATCCTCGCCGACTATGGCACGCGGTACCAGTCCAAGCTCTTCAATCCGGAATTCCTGCGTGGCAAGAACCTTCCGGTGCCGGGCTGGATGGAAGAGAAGGCCGACATTTCGGTGCCGTTCGAAAAGGTGGCATGATGGTGCGAAAGACCGAGGCGCTGTTTCGCGACGATGCCTATCGGGAGACTGCGGAAGCCGAGGTCGTCGCGATCAACGATCGTGGCGGCATCCTTCTCGACCGTACAGTCTTTTACGCAACGTCCGGCGGGCAGCCGGGCGACAACGGAACGTTCGAGCGGGCAGACGGCGGCCGCATCGCGATCGCCGCCACCATCACCGGCGAGACAAAGGACGAGATCATCCACGTGCCGGCGCCGGACCAGGCTCTGCCCTCGGTCGGCGAAAAGCTGAAGCTTCTGATCGATTGGGAGCGGCGGTATCTCCTGATGCGCATGCATTCCGCCTGCCACCTGCTGACGGTCGTCTGCCCGTTCCCGATCACCGGAGCGGCGGTTGCCGAGGACGACAGCCGTGTCGACTTCGACATTCCCGATGCCGGCTTCACCAAGGAGGATGTTACGGCTCGGCTCATGGAGCTTGTGCGCGCCGACCATCCGATCTTCACCCGGCTCATCACCGACGAGGAGCTCGCCGCCAATCCCGGCCTGGTCAAATCGAAGAATGTCCGCCCACCCGTCGGCACCGGCGAGATCCGCCTGGTCTGCATCGGAGAGAACGGCCTGATCGACAGCCAGCCTTGCGGCGGCACGCATGTGAAGTCGACCGGCGAGGTCGGCGAGATCCATATCGGCAAGATCGAGAAGAAGGGTCGCGAGAACCGCCGCTTCCGCATCCGCTTCGGGCCGATGCCGGCGAACTGACGCCAAAGCGTAAGCGTAGGGAGAAAAACAATGGCGCAGGACAGTCCCTTCATCGTCGACGCCGATTGGCTGCAAAAGCGGCTTGGCGAGCCCGGCCTCACCATCATCGACGCCTCCTGGTATCTGCCGGCGCAAAAGCGCGATGCCCGCGCCGAATATGACGCCGCTCATATTCCCGGCGCCCGCTTCCTCGATCAGGACGCGGTTTCCGATCCGGATTCGAAACTGCCGCACACGCTGGCGTCGCCGCAGCACTTCGCCCAGTATGTCGGCGCCATGGGCGTTTCGGCCGACGACACCATCGTCGTCTATGATGGGCCGGGCCTGTTCTCGGCGCCGCGTGCCTGGTGGATGTTCCGGGTCATGGGCGTCTTCCAGGTCTACATCCTGAACGGCGGCATCGACCGCTGGAAGGCCGAGGGGCGACCCGTGACGGCTGAGCCGACGAAGATCGCGCCGAGTGTCTTCTATGCCGATTTCGATGTGGGCCGGGTCGTCGGCCTCGACGAGATGCGCAGGATCGTCGCTAGCCGGGAGAGCCAGATCGCCGACGCGCGCTCGGCCGGCCGCTTCGCCGGAACCGATCCGGAGCCGCGCCAGGGCGTCCGTTCAGGCCATATGCCGGGCGCGCATAATGTTCCGATCACGGCGCTTGCCGAAAACGGCGAGCTGCTGTCCAAGGACCGTTTGCGCAGTGTGATAGAAGGTGCCGGCATCGACCTGTCGAAGCCGGTTGTGACCTCTTGCGGCTCGGGTATCACGGCGGCGGCGATCACGCTGGCGCTGGAGACGCTCGGCCATACCGACAACCGGCTTTACGACGGTTCCTGGACGGAATGGGGCGGTCTCAGCGACACGCCGGTGGTGACGGGGAAAGAATGATGGAAGACGGCGCGCCACACGATATCGACGTCACCGTCACGTTCCTGGAGATGCATGCGGCACCTGCGGTTTCGCCACCAATCCCCTACAACCGCCAGATCGCGCTGCTGAAGACCAAGGATATCCCGCTCCACTTCTACCGCTATTTAATCGATCGCGTCGGGCGCAAATGGCATTGGGTCAATGTGCTGAGGCTAAGCGACGAGGAACTTGCGGCCGGTTTGCACCGCGAGGACCGCGACATCAGGGTGCTCTATCTAGACGGCGCTCCCGCCGGTTTCTTCGACCTCAAGCCGCATCTGCCGGACGAAGTGGAACTCGCCTATTTCGGCATGATGGAGCACGCGCACGGCCAGGGCATCGGCCGCTGGTTCCTTGGCGCCGCGATCTCGGCGGCCTGGGCACACGGGCCGAAGCGCGTCACCGTGCAGACCTGCACGCTCGACCATCCGGCGGCTCTTCCGCTTTACCAGAAGCTCGGCTTCACGCCGGTGGCGCAGAAGAAGGAAGTCGTGCATCCGCTCACCTTCGCCGAGCGCTCTGCCAGCGTCATGCGGCCTTAGAGCTGTCTGCAATTCGGACGGAATTACTCTGGGCTTGAACGTCGCGTTCATCGCCGCTTCAGACTGTCTTTGCCATTGTCCGGCCGCATTACGAGGCCGAGCTTATAGGAGAAAGACATGTTGACCCGACGTACATTTGCCGTGGCCATGATTGCGGCAATAGCCATGCCGAGCCTGGCATCCGCGCAGGCGACCACGCCTTCGGCCGCGACCATAGAGCGCCAGCTCGACGCCGCCCCCAGGAAAAAGCTGCGTCCGAACGAGCGGGTCACCATTCGCGAGTTCAAGCGCCGGCCGGATCTGCGGCGGATGGCGCGTTCGATCGACATCCAGTCGATCAATTTCGAGTTCGGTTCGGCCGCCATTGCGCCCTCGCAATACGGCAAGGTCGAAATCATTGCCGACGCGCTCCGTCGCATCCTGCGCCGCGACCGCGGCGCGCGTATCCTGATCGAGGGCCACACCGACGCCGTGGGCTCTTTCGAATCGAACCAGGTCCTGTCCGAACGCCGCGCCGCCTCCCTGAAGCGCACGCTTGTAGGCCAGTTCGGCGTGCCCGCCTACGCGCTGGAGACCGTCGGTTATGGCGAGGAATTCCTGCTTGTGCCGACCCAGCAGGAGAACTGGCGCAACCGCCGCGTGACGCTGCGCCGCTTCGACGATTTCGTGCGGTAACGCTCAAAGCCGGCAATGCCGATATTAAGAGCCCGGTTGTGCGAGCGGCTGGGCTCTTTCATATGCGCACGTCGCCAGTCAGGAATCGGGTGGCAGGCACTGTCGCCAAGGCATAATTTCCGGAAATCGACACCGGAGATTTGCCATGAGCATCCAGTTCAAAGCCTTGCCGACCGAAGCCGTGCGCGCCTTGCAGCGGGGAGGGCCCGATGCCTATGGCCGCACACCGGAGCACCGGATTTCCGACGGCGACGGCGTGCCGTGCAGGCATTGCCTCAAGAACGTCGCCGAGGGTGACGGCTATCTGATTGTTGCCTACCGGCCGTTCCCGGAACTGCAGCCCTACGCCGAAACCGGCCCGATCTTCCTGCATGCCGAGGAATGCGAGCGCGCCGCCGACGGAGATGCGCTGCCGGAGATGCTCGAAAGCAGCGACTATATCGTCAGGGGCTATGGCGAGGACGATCGCATCGTCTATGGCAGCGGCGCGGTCACGCCGACAGGCGACATCGCCGCTCGCGCGACAACACTGCTTGGGCGCGACGACATCGCCTACATCCATGTCCGCTCGGCGCGGAACAATTGCTATCAATGCCGCATCGAGCGGGCCTGATCCCAAACCGGTATGATCCCCAAAAAAAAGCCCGCCGATGGTCGGGCGGGCCGTTGGAGGGTCTGTGACAGAAGCTGTTGGCAAGTGCTGCCCGGGCCGGACTTTGTCCGACTCGGCAAGCAGCTCAGGCCGCCAGGTAACGGCACGTGTCTAGGCATCTTTTCCGCGGAGCGAATGTGAAGCACTTCACACAAGGACACATAATGGCCGGGATGATGAAAACCGGGTGCATTTCAAGACTGTCGTATTCCCGTCGCACTACCGCGCTAAAAAGCAATTGTTGATGATTTGCCGACCGCGGATGGACCGGCGGCAGATCGCGACAAATCGAGGAAGCGGGGCTTTTGCTCCGCTTTTTTGTTGCCCGGATTTCTCGACGGAACCAGTTCTGAGCGCAAAAAAAGCCCGCCGGAATGACCCGGCGGGCGACTGGATGAAGTTGCGCGAGACGGTCAGGCGGCAAGCACCGCCTTCGGCTCGACCATTTCGTAGCCGAGCGCTTCGGCGACGGCGCGGTTGGTTATCTTGCCCTTATGGACATTAAGGCCGTTGCGCAGGTGATGATCGTCGACCAGCGCCTTGAGGCCCTTGCCGGCGAGCTGCAAGCCATAATGCAGCGTCGCGTTGTTGAGCGCGTGCGCCGAGGTGACCGGCACGGCGCCGGGCATGTTGGCGACGCAATAGTGGATGACGCCATCGACCTCATAGGTCGGATCGGCGTGGGTCGTGGCATGCGAGGTCTCGAAGCAGCCGCCTTGGTCGATCGCCACGTCGACCAGCACCGAGCCCTTCTTCATGCCGGACAGCATTTCGCGGGTGACGAGCTTGGGCGCGGCGGCGCCCGGGATCAGCACCGCGCCGATGACGACGTCGGCTGAGAAGCATTCTTCTTCCAGCGCCTCGACGGTCGAGTAGCGGGTATGCACGCGGCCGCCGAAGATGTCGTCGAGCTGGCGCAGGCGCGGGATCGAGCGGTCGATGATGGTGACGTCGGCGCCCAGGCCAACCGCCATCTTGGCCGCATGCAGGCCGACGACGCCGCCGCCGAGCACGGTGACCTTGCCGGGCAGCACGCCGGGCACGCCGCCAAGCAGCACGCCACGGCCGCCATTGGCCTTCTGCAGCGCGGTCGCGCCGGCCTGGATCGACAGGCGGCCGGCGACTTCCGACATCGGCGCGAGCAGCGGCAGGCCGCCGCGGTCGTCGGTCACGGTTTCATAAGCAACGGCGGTGACGCCCGAACCGAGAAGACCCCTGGTCTGCTCCGGATCCGGAGCCAGATGGAGATAGGTATAGAGGATCTGGCCGTCGCGCAGTTGCACCCATTCATTGGGCTGCGGCTCCTTGACCTTTACGATCATATCCGACTTGGCGAACACATCGGCGGCCGTCTTGGCTATGGTGGCGCCGGCGGCGCGATAGGCGTTGTCGTCGGCGCCGATGCCGGCGCCGGCGCCGGTCTCGACCAGCACTTCGTGGCCATGCGCGACATATTCGCGGACCGATCCGGGCGTCAGGCCGACGCGGTATTCATGGTTCTTGATTTCCTTGGGGCAGCCGACACGCATTCTTCTTCTCCTGTGCGCCCTTCGAGGGCGCTCTCCCTGTCATTCGTGCATGCCATCGGCTCCAAACGTGGAGGCGACACGCAGTAATCGCAGTCAACCACGAATCGTTCCGTATGTGTTTGCGAATGCACTTGCGGCAATGGTCTCTCTTCGATAATCGTTGCGCGAAACGGTTGGAAATTCGCAGGAACCACGGAAAATGCGGCTCGACAGGATTGATATCGCCATTCTGGAGACTTTGCAGAAGGATGGCCGGATACCCAACGCGGCGCTAGCCGAGAAGGTCGGCCTGTCGCAATCGGCCTGTTCGCGCAGGCTCGACAATCTGGAGAAAACCGGAACCATCCGCGGTTATCACGCCAGGCTCTCCAACGCCGCGCTCGGCCACCAGATGACGGCGATCGTGCATATATCGCTGTCGGGGCAATTCGAGAAGACGCTGTCGGATTTCGAGGCGGCGATCAAGCGCTGTCCGAACGTGCTCTCCTGCCATCTGATGTCGGGCGAATACGACTACATCCTGCGCATAGCGGCGAAGGATCTGGTCGACTATGAGCGCATCCACAAGGAATGGCTGTCGGCCATGCCGCATGTGACGAAGATCAACTCGTCCTTCGCGCTGCGCGAGATCGTCGACCGCACGGCAGTCGGCTTGAGGCCGGAGATGGCCTAGGCTACGGAGTCATGACCAATAGGAGGCATCGGCTGCGATATGACGGAAAGAATCACCCTGGCCGAGTCATTGCCGGCAACCGCCGTCGTCCGCGTCTCACGCGCCAGCTACGACCCGAGCCGGTTCGCGGAGGTCGACGCCGCGAGCAAGAAGACCTCGCAGTACATAATTCCGGCCATCAGGCGCCTGCCGGGACTCCTTCACTTTTACGCGGGCGTCTCGCCGAAGGGCTCGATCGTGCAGGTCAGTGTCTGGGACACCGACGAGCACGCGGCACAGTTAGACAATTTGAAGGAGATGGTCGTCGACGGCCGCAGGGATATGGAGGCGGTCGGCGTGACGTTCACCCCGATTTTCAACTATCCGATCGACTGGACCTGGACCGTCTGACCTAATCTGGCCGGCGCCGGGCAATCGTAGTCTCCGTCACCACCTCGGACATCGGAATGTCGTGCGGCTGCGGATAGATGGTCGCGATGCGCTGCAGTTCGTAGCCGACGCCGATGACCAGCGGCTTGGACGGCATGGCGGCCAGCGTGCGGTCGAAGAACCCGCCACCATAGCCCAGCCGATATTTGCCGGGATCGATGCCGACGATGGGCGAGATGACGATGTCCGGCAGCACCGGATCGCCCTCGGCCGGGATCGGGATGTTCCAGATGCCCTTTTCCAACCGGTCGCCCTGTTTGTAGGCACGGAAGATCAGGGGGTGCCCTTTCTCCACGACGATGGGCAATGCGGTGCGACCGCCTCGCTCATTGACGGACGCCATCCATGGCCGCAAATCCGGCTCGCCCCGAAACGGCCAGTAAAGACTGACCATGCGGCCATTGATATCGCCGATGATCGCGTCGAGCCCTTCGGCGATACGCTGAGACATGACTGTTCGCGCATCGGCCGAAACAGCAAGGCGAGAGTCGATCAGGCGTTCGCGTTCAGCCTTGCGCCAGCGTCTCACATCGGTCCAGTCGGATAGCGGCGCCCGGAATTCCGGATCGAGCTCGTGCATGAAGCAAGGCGGCGAGGAATACTGCGCCGGATCCTGGTCGTCATGATGATTAGCCATGCTTTACCTCATAGGCGTGTTCGATAACGCTATACCTCGCGACACGATACAACATGCGCATTCACGACATGGGACGGCGACTCCCGGGTACCGTCCTTCTGTTGTTGCATTGCACAAAATACCTACATCTGGGGTATGCAATCCTGCCGTCAGGGGTGAATGAGATGAATCCAGCCAGCCATCACGTCGTTGTCGTCGGCGCCGGGTTCGGCGGCCTCGAGCTCACCCGCGCGCTGGCGGGTGCCGCGGTGCGCATCACCATGATCGACAAGCGCAACCACCATCTTTTCCAGCCGCTGCTTTACCAGGTAGCGACGACGTCGCTCGCGACCTCGGAAGTTGCCTGGCCGATCCGTCATCTGCTGCGCAGGCGCGAGGACGTGACGACGCTTCTGGGCAATGTCACCGGCGTCGACCGCGCCGGCAAACGCGTGCTGCTCGAGGACGGCAGCTCGGTCCCCTATGACACGCTGGTGCTCGCCACCGGCGCGCGCCATGCCTATTTCGGCCATGACGAATGGGAGCCCTTCGCGCCGGGGCTGAAGACGCTCGAGGACGCCACGACGATCCGGCGCCGCATCCTGCTCGCCTTCGAGCAGGCGGAGCGCGAAACCGACCCGGCGAGGCGCCAGGCGCTGCTGACGCTGGCTATCGTCGGCGGCGGACCGACCGGCGTCGAGCTTGCCGGCACCATCATCGAGCTCGCGCATGACACGTTGCGCGGCGAGTTCCGCAACATAGACACGCGGCAGGCGCGCGTCGTGCTGATCGAGGCCGGCGACCGGATCCTGGCCAATTTCGCGCCGCAGCTTTCCGACTATGCCCGCAAGGCGCTGGAACGGCTTGGCGTCACGGTCGAACTCGGGCGCCCGGTCACGCAACTAGATGCCGAAGGCGTCGTCTTCGGCGACAAGCGCCTGCCGGCAAGGACGATCATCTGGGCGGCCGGCGTTGCCGCTTCGCCGGCATCCGAATGGCTAGGGGTGCCGGCCGATCGGGCGGGCAGGGTGCTGGTCGAACCCGACCTCACCGTGCCGGGCAGCCCCGACATTTTCGTCATCGGCGACACCGCGCTTGTATTGCGGCCGGATGGAAAGCCGGTGCCCGGTGTGGCGCCGTCCGCCAAGCAGGAGGGGCGCCACGTCGCGGAGACGATCAAGGCGCGGCTTGCCGGCGACACCACGACGCGTCCCTTCCAATACCGGCATGCCGGCGACCTGGCGACAATCGGCAAGCGCGCCGCCGCGATCGACTTCGGCTGGATCAAGCTCACCGGCTGGCTCGCCTGGTGGCTCTGGGGCATTGCGCACATCTACTTCCTGATCGATTTCCGCAACCGCCTGGCGGTCTCGCTTAGCTGGCTATGGATATACTTTACCGGCCAGCGAAGCGCGCGTCTGATCACGCAAGGCGACGACGACAAGAACTGATTTCCTCGCCACCGTCCGCCACAGCGGATGCGGGCCACACGCTCGTGAGGCGACATGATGAGACCGCAATCGAGCATCAGGCATTTCCGCTGTGGCGGACTGCGGCATGGACGGAAAAGCGACCTTCGCGCAAAAAGCGGTGAACTGGAACAATCGCCGCCGCTCCCGCTCTGGTTCCGGCCGTTCACATGGGGTAGTTTTAGCCATGCGTTATGTGATCGTCATCGCCTCCGTCACCTTCTTCCTGTTCTGGGACGGCCTCTACAATCATGGCTATTACCTCGACGCGACGGTACGGGAAGTATCGCGCATCGTACGCTACGTCACCGGGTAGAGGTCTCGCCAATTTTGCATCGCGGGCGCGACATCGTTGCCGGTTGACGCCCAGGCTTTGCTCCCACAGAAACACCGCTGAATCGACGGTCAGGGAGGCTGGATTGATCCGGCACATCGTTTTCTTCAGCGTGCGGCGCAAGGAAGATGTCGAGGCTGTACGCTCGGGCCTGCTGGCGCTCGGCAAGATTCCCCACTCGAGGCATTTCGAGGTGACGCTCAACACCAAGGTCGATCTGTTCTCCAACGCGATCGATGTGGTCGTCTATGCCGAGTTCGAAGACGAGGCAGCCCTTGCCGCTTACAAGGCGCATCCGATCTATGCCGATACGACCAACAAGGTGAAGCCGCTGCGCGAGCTGCGCTATTCGGCGGATGTCGTGGCTGCCTGAGAGCGCTTGCCAATCCGCTCCGCTTTGCTTGGTGCATGTCGCCCAGAAGTGTGCAGCGGTTCTGGGACAACGACATGCATCAAAACAAAGACTTAAAGTGCGTCGCCGGAATCCGTTTCAGGCCACGCGCTTTAATGCCTGGCGTTCGGACCTTGAACCGGTTTGCGGAATGAGGCACACCGCGCCGGTATGATCAAAACCTCGACCCATCCGCTCGACCATCTTGTGCTACCGACACGGAGCCTCGATGTAGCGCGAGCGCGTTTGACCTCGCTCGGCTTTGTCGTCGCGGCGACCGGCATCCATCCTTTCGGAACCGAAAACGCCTGTGTCTTTTTCGCCGACGGCACCTATTTGGAGCCGCTGGCAGTGGGCGACGGACAGGTGGCTGAACGCGCGATAGGCGAGGGCAATGTTTTCATAGCGCGCGACCGCCTTTATCGCGAGCGGCTGGGCGAGGAGGGTTTTTCCGCTGTCGCGCTTGGAACCGCCAATGCCGATGCCGACCATATGCGTTTTGTCGAAGCCGGGCTGTTGGCCGGCGATATGCTGAGTTTTTCGCGCGCGTTCACCGACCCGAACGGGAAGAGCGATACGGCGTCGTTCAAGCTGGCCTTCGCTGCCGGCAAGGAGGCGCCGGATGCCTTCCTCTTCGCCTGCGAGCGCGTCAATGCGCCGAAGATCGATCGCACGGCGCTGCAGGCGCATGCCAATGGCGTAACCGGCATCGTCGAAGTGATCGCGGTCAGCGATGCGCCTTCCACACAGATCGAACTGATCGTGATCGCCGCCGGCGCGATTGCCACCGGGGCGGGCGATGACGCGTTACGGCTGCCGAATGCAATCCTGAGTGTCGTCACGCCCGAAAGCTATGCGCAGCGCTTCGGTCTGCCGGCCGCGCCGTCGCCGCGTTTGCGGTTTCAGGCGATTGTTTTCTCGATCCGCGACAAAGCTCCGGCCGCACGCGCGCTTGCGGCCGGCGCGGTCGATCACAACATGAGCGGCAATGATATCGTCGTTCCTCCGGCGCCCGGGCAGGGCGCCGCCTTCATCTTCCGGGAGATCCCATGAGCATGGCGCCCAATTCATCGGTAACCGTCGGCAAGGTCGTCTTCGCCAACAATGCGCCGCTGTCGCTGATCGCCGGCCCGTGCCAGCTTGAATCGCGCCAGCATGCTTTCGACATGGCCGGCGCTCTGAAGGAGCTGACGGAACGGCTGGGTATCGGCCTCGTCTACAAGACCAGCTACGACAAGGCCAACCGCACCTCGCTGTCGGCGACGCGCGGTGCCGGGCTCGATGCGGCGATGCCGATCTTCGACGATCTTCGCAAGGCATTCTCGCTGCCGGTGCTGACCGACGTCCACACCGAGGAGCAATGCGCGATCATCGCGCCGCATGTCGATGTCCTCCAGATCCCGGCGTTCCTGTCGCGGCAGACCGATATGCTGGTCGCCGCGGCCAGGACCGGAAAGGTCATCAACGTGAAAAAGGGCCAGTTCCTCGCGCCTTGGGACATGAAGAACGTGGTGGCCAAGATCACCGGTTCCGGCAACCCGAATGTCCTGACCACCGAGCGCGGCGCCTCCTTTGGCTACAACACTCTGGTCTCGGACATGCGCGCGCTGCCGATCATGGCCGAGATCGGCGCTCCGGTGATTTTCGACGCCACCCATTCCGTGCAGCAGCCGGGCGGGCAGGGC
>NZ_JBVVQH010000017.1:0-130328 GCF_055811115.1 Mesorhizobium sp. WSM4832
ATGGTGGCCGGCTTCATACCGGAATGGTGGCCGGTGTTTGATCGGAATGGCGGCCGGCTTCACGTCGGAATCCGCAGATAGCTGGCGTATCCGAGGTGGACGATCTCAGTGATGATGAGATTGCCTCGATCCTGGAGAGGTCCGCCAAACGAGGCCTGCTACCACCGCAAGGTGGACACGACGACTAAGTTCGCACAAAACCATCCGAAGTGCTTTTGAGGTTGAGATGGTCAAGATCGTAGAAAAGCCGATAAGCCGCGTGAGCAAGACCCGGCGAAAACTCGATTCAAGACAAGTGGTGAGCGCTCAGGGCAAGCGGGTCAAGGCCGGCTCGTAACCCGGAAAGCGCGTCATTCAGCGAAGATCTCCTTGAGTCATTCGCGAGGTCTGTTGCCCGCGCGCGTCGTGAGAATAAGCTGATGGCCGGGCATGGGAATGCCGACGACGACAAGGGCTAATCCGCCCCGACTGTGGATGGTGGCGGGCCCGAATGGCTCTGGCAAGAGCACCTTCTACGATTCGACGCTTATCGAGGATTTCGGTCGTTCGGTCTGGATCATCAATCCGGATCTTTTGACTGAGCGTATTGTCGGTAGCGAAGGATTGCCGCTGGAGCAGGCCAATCTCGAGGCCGTGAAAAGAATAATGGTCTGGCTGCGAGCCTCATTGCGCGCACATCAAACCGTTGGCGTCGAGACCGTGCTGTCGACACCGCTGGAAGGGCTCCGCAAACGCCGTGTCCGGGTCTTTCAGGAAGGTGAAGAGCGCGCGTTGGCCACTGGCCCTTTCCCCACTGTCATCGAGATTTCCCCCAATCCGCAATGAAAGCTTCAGCGGGAGTGATTGAGCGCCAGGGCTTTCAGGATTCGCACAACCATCCAGGTGTTGTCGAAGTCGCACAGCTGGGCGTCCAAGGCACTTTGCGCAAGGGGAGACAGCCACCAACTCATCACCGGGGTGTAGAGACTTGCTCTTCCGAATGGGTTCTTTGCCGGAAGATCGATGCAAAGGCTGATCCGTCCCTTGCCCCCGTGAAGCGGCCGCAACGGATCCATTACCTTCAACTCTGCAATCTCTATGTCTCCGTAATCTTCTTTCAGTCGCTGCAATTGCTCGCGGGCAGCCTCCACGTGCCCAGTCCGCGCCATGTTGAGGGTCTCGAGAGGTTCGGCAAGGAGCCGCGCCATATAGTCCCAAGAGCTTCCCTGCCAGGCGCTGAGCTTAGTTTCCCACAGCTGGTCCTGCGACGATCCGAGTATGGGACTGCCCGCCAGATCATAGCGTTGCGAGTACCATGGCGATGACCTCAGATAAATCACCAGGGGCTTGAGTTGCTTGGCATGAAGGTAGGGGAGCAGATGGTTAATCGTCTCAAGGCCGCTGTTGTCGAAGTAGCCTCCGTCCACGACCCGCCCCGTGATGATGCTTCGGTGCTCGTTCTCAAAGCGCAACTGACCTGCCGAAGTGACGAACGGAAACCGTGCGCTCAAAACCACGGCGGTGGAAAGACGTATGTCTTTGGCCTTCCCCAGTCCTCCAGCCACAAAGGCCGTCAGCACATCCGACGGCGGCTCGGGCTTCGTTCTCGGATCTCTGGCGGTAAGCTCGAAGGCGTTGTGTGCCGCTCGAAACAACGGAGGGCAGCTGTTCTGATCACATTTCGCAACTTGGGTCTGGAAATCCGAAATTAGCACGGGGCGCCCGGTGTCGATATCAGTCGCATTCAGCACAAGCAGAGGCAACCATCGCTTCTCGCTCGCAAGATATCCGAACGGCCGACAAAATCCTCGTTCGTCCTTCCCCTCCCCGCACCCAGTTGAGCCCGAACCGACCACACGATTGTAGTGCCTCTCGATTGCTTGCGCGAGCAGCGCGGACCGATCCATCGAAGCCAGCAAACCGAAATTGTCTCGCAGCACAAGGCCGACCACAGTGGGGGTGAGAAAATCGCCAGTTGTCAGAAGTTGCAGGCATGCGCGCCAGCTTTTGGTAAAATCCCGGTGCGAAGACGGTGCCTCTCCCGGCCGATCGGCAAACCAGGTGTTATCGGAGACCTTGCATGGAGGGGCATGGTCGTCGCCCGCATCAGCCAGGGCCGTTCTTAAGCTCGCGACGCCTAACGCTCCCCCGGAGACACCGGACAGGGCGAACAATGATGTACTGAGATCATGGTAGGTCTCGGGTTTGGCGCGGGTATAGTCCAACAAGGCGCCGAGCATCGTCGCGACAAAGAATGCCGACCGGCTGGCACCTCCTTCGGCTGCCACCAGGACCGGCCGTGGACATTGGACGATATCCTTCTCACAACGGTTCGCGACCATCCATTTCTCGACCGCGTCCTCGAGAAACATCTGTCGAAAGGCCGTTGCGTCTGCCCCATCCTTCTGCGCCGCATCCCATCGCGAAGACACGTAAGTCCGTACGTCGTTGAACCGCGACAGAAACGTCGAGGACAGCAGCAACGCGAAGAACCCCAACGCAATTCCCCAGCGCACGGACCTTCGGAAGGAAGCGATCCCATTTAGCAGGGCGAGCCAACTTCCTGCGATAAGGGGCAGCAGCGCGAGCCGGCTGAATACCTCGGCGAAGGAAAACGGAGCGACAAAGGCGCTAAGGACAACAATAATCGCCAATACCCCCAGCGCGATCTCCGTCGGCGCTGGTTTGATGCGCAGTTGGTCCGCAAATTGAGATGCGCGGCCTTCGATCCTCGCCGAAGTGTGGTTTCGGCCGACCACCGCTATACCAACAAAGATCAAGGCACCGACGACCAACGCGCCAGCCAATGCCGCCAGCCCATTGACGGCCTCCGTCGCCTCCACCGAGCGTTGCATGGCTTTCGGTTGCAGCCGGCCTGCTTGGATACTGTCAAGGGTATACAGATCTTGGACGTGAGGATTCTTTAGGCAGTCCTCCATTACGGGCGTGGTGCGAATGTCCTCGCATTTGGTGATGGCCGCGTTCGTCATCAGGATGCCCAGGAAAAGAACCAAGAATGACCCAAGGCCCGCGCCCGCTGCTATAACTCGAGGAATGAACCCGAACACAACACCGTGTCTCCCGAGCGTCCGCCTGACAGATGCCTGAAGAGGAAGCGCCCAAAGCAAAACAATGAGAGCAGCAAGGAAAGCCATTTTCCAGAGCGAAAACCGATCAAGCAGGAGGTCCCGCGCTTCTGGAAAAATGCCCATGATCATAACCCCGAGGGTTATACTCAGAATTGCAGCCTTCAGGCGCCACGCCCAAGCGAAAGCGCCGCAAACAAATACCTGCATTCCGGACGCCATTCTCTTGGCAATCGGAAGAATGCTCATTGTTCCCGCTTCCCAACATCCAATTGCACTTCTCCCAAGTCCTGACGCCTCAGCCGCTGCGCCGATTTTTTAACGCGACAGAGTCGCGCGATAAACAAGCAACACGGCTCATCGGTCTTCCCCAATCGAGCACGGACATGCTAGGCACACCAACCAACGCCCCCTTAACTTTGGCTTTGTATCAGCCGGTCGGCTATCGATTGCGGCGTGGCAATCCTTGCCTGCTCGCAGGCAAATGCATATCAATACTATTACCCGAAGTTACTCCCAACTGAATATTCACGTGATCATCACTGGCTTCGCCATCGCATTTTCCTAGCAGACGTGGAATTCTGGGTACACCATAGGGTCTTGCTCACTCCGCTGGAAACATTCCTATTCGGTAGCCCCCCTTGCGATTAGAGGATCCTCGATGTCCGACGAGATGCAGCACGATCCTGAACAGGCGCCCTTCGAGGTCACCGACGTCTTGGGAGGTCCGAAGCTTGAAGACGGCATTGGACTTTGCCTGTCGGGCGGCGGTTTTCGCGCAATGCTGTTTCACTTGGGAAGCCTGATCCGCTTGAACGAAGTCGGCTTGTTGCCGGCCATCGACCGGATATCGAGTGTTTCGGGCGGATCGCTCGCCGCGGGCATCCTAGCCGCGGGTTGGTCGGAACTGAGTTTTGCGAACGGCGTCGCCACTAATTTCAATGCGAAGGTTTCGGACCCCGTGCTTCGGCTCGCCAGAAAGCAGGTCGACGTGCCGGCGATCCTGCTAGGCCTCATTCCGTTCGTGCACGCCGCCAACCTAGCGGCGTGGGCTTATGACCGAACAGTGTTTCATTCAAAGACGCTGAGGGATCTTCCCGATCGCCCCCACTTTGTCTTCACCTCCACGAGCCTGCGGACCGGCGTGCTGTGGCGTTTCGCCAAGGAATACGCGGCGGATTGGCGAGTGGGGAAGTGGACTGACCCCAATCTGAAGCTGACTCTTGCCGTGGCTGCCTCGGCTGGTTTTCCTCCCTTACTTTCGCCCACCAGGATCAAGCCGCCCAAGTCCAGCATCAATTCGTGGGGCGAACCGACAACGTTGACGGCGTCGGGGTTCACCAAGCGACTTTTCCTGACCGACGGCGGCGTCTACGACAATCTGGGTCTCGAACCGATTTGGAAGCGCTATAGGATGCTTTTCGTCAGCGACGGCGGAGCGGTTACGCAACCGATCGCCCGACCATTCACGAACTGGTACTCTCAATTTCGCAGGGTGCTCGATGTCTCTCTGCAACAAGGTATTAACACCCGGATTCGCATCTTGCATGGCCTTGAAACATCGCAGGCCAGGACCGTGGCCTATTGGGGGATCGACAAGATCGTAGACAGCTATGGCAATGGCAATCCGCTCGGGTTCACGCCGCAGATGAGCGCTGACGCGGCGCGGGTGCCGACGCGATTGACGAAGTTTCCGAGGGAGACAAGGCAACTGCTGGTCCGTGCTGGCTACGCGCATACCGCAGCAGCGCTCGCGGCCAGCAGGGTTCCGATACCCAATCCTATTGCTCCGAATTTCAACCGGCTCCCGAACGTCGCTTAGCGGACAAATCGATGTCTTTCGTCAAGCAGAATACTTTATACGAAAACTGGATGCGGACGGTTTGTAGCCTCGTTGAGACGGACCTTGCGTCCAAGCACGAACGCATGGGAAGGAACGCCTTCCTGTTCCTCAGGGCCACGTTCTTCAGATGGGCGCACACAGTCCGTTCGGCGGCGCCAGAGATCATGGACTTGCCTGCTCCCCTCGCTGTCGGCGACGTCCATATCGAGAACTTCGGGACTTGGCGAGACGCCGAAGCGCGACTGGTCTGGGGCATCAACGATAACGACGAAGCAGCGGAAATCCCCTATGCATCTGACATCCTTAGACTCGCGGTGAGCGTCCGCCTCGCTGGTCTAGGTATTGAGCACCGCCGCGCTAGCGCCGCGATTGTCGACGGCTATCGCGAGGGGCTGCTCGATCCTGGTCCGACGCTGCTCGACGAGAAAGAGATGTGGATGCGGAACTATGTCGCCGTCAGCGACGCGGACCGAAAGTCGTTCTGGGACGATATTGACGCGCGTCCTGACGCGGAGCCCTCGGAGGATGCGAGGTCGGCCCTGCTAGGGAGCCTTCCCGCGCGTGCTTCGATCGAGCGCTTCGCACGGCTCACTAAGGGAGGGGGTAGCCTCGGCCGGCCACGCTTCGTCGCAATTGCAAAATGGCGCGGCGGCCGCATCGCTCGTGAAGCCAAGGCGCTCCTCCCATCCGGATGGGATTTCGCAGTGGGGAAGGCCGGCCGAACGAACAGATTCGTTGACATCGCGAACGCTCCTACGCGAGCGCCGGATCCGTTTCTGCACGCGGCGCATGGGTTCATAGTCAGGCGCATCGCCGCCGACACACGCAAGATCGAGCGCGGCTCAGACTTCGACCGCAGGCTCGACGGGATGCTTTTAAGAGCCATGGGTTCGGAGATCGGTTCGATCCATGCTTCGACGCCACATCTCGTCGAAGCGATCTTAGGCGATCTCGAACACAGAGACGCCGATTGGCTAAGCGGTGCCACGAAGGTTGCCGCGTCGGTCGTCGAGGCGGACTTCGCCGAGTGGGGGTTGGCGGCCGGCGTCACCAAAAAGAAAGAAAGGGATTGATCTTTGCGAGAACAAGCATAGAATGTATTTCTATTTCTAAAATTCATTTGATTGTTTTCATACTTTCAGTATGCGCTGGAACAGTGTTTTGCCACAATAATGCGGTCCGTCATGCGGGTGTTGCATAGGGCAGCGATGCTGAACGGCCAAATTCAAGGGGGGGGGGTCATGGTTCAGATCGATTTCGCGCGCTTGAAGAAGGTCGCCGATCAGGTCGACGCACTTCAGCAAGGCCAGTTGCTTGGGAAATTCCAACCGACTCGCATCCCGAAGATCAATTTTCCAACCACACCCCTGAGGGTCTCGTCGTTCGAGGCGGGCGTAAGCCCCGATTGTACGTACCGATTGATCTCTGCGGCCCTAGAGGAGACCCAGCATACGCTGCTTGTCTACGTCTATGAGATCCATGCCGACTACATGGTCGAACTTGTCAAGAAGGCGCATGAAAAGGGTGCCAAAATCCGTCTCATGTACGACCGTGGGGGCACCCATTCCGAAGAGCGCGATGTGCTTGATGCGCTCGATGATGACGGTTTCGAGGTCAGGCCGGCGCCGTCAAGCGGCGGGCGTGGCGTTTTTACCGTCTGCCACCAAAAGTTCGTCGTGATCGACGGCAGGACCGTCGTCGTCGAGAGCGCAAACTGGGCCAATACCTCGATACCGCTTATTGAGCAGGGAGACCCTTTCAAGAAGGGAAATCGCGAATGGATGCTCCGCATGGATGACGCGGAAGTTTCTAAGTTCTTCACCTCCGTGTTCGATGCCGACTGGAACATCCCCGATCTCGGTGGACCCGGCGCACTAGTATCGGTCGACGAAGACGACATTGTCGAGGCGCTGATGGTGCCTGCGGAGCTTGTTTCATCGCCGAAGAAAATGTTCGACATCGACAAGTTCGACGGCTCCACAGATGTGATGCCGATATTTTCGCCCGATAACTACTTCGACGTCATCTCGGATCGCCTGGAGAAAGCCGAGGAGAGCATCATTCTTCAGCAACAGTACATCCTGGCGGGCGACAAGGTCGACGATCTACTCCAAATCGTCGCCGAGCGCCGCGAGAAGGGCGTCGACGTGCGGATCATGGCGAGCGCCACGTTCCCGAAGAACTGGAACCTTACCGTAGAGACCTTGGACGCGGTCGGGCTCAAGGATTGCCTGAAGGCGCTGAACCTCAAATTCTTCACCCACCTCCACAACAAGGGCGTCATAGTCGACCGCACACATGTGGCGGTCTCCTCGACAAACTGGAGCGCCAATTCGATTACGAAGGCGCGCGAGGCGGGCGTATTGCTGACCTCAAGGCATCTAGCCGGCTACTACGCCCAGGTCTTCGACGAGGATTGGGACGAAGGCATCGCTGCAGACGACGTCAAGAAGAAGCTGCTCGAAGTGACCGGCGGGGAGATCGTCTGAAAATGAATCTTCTGCTCCTCAGAAGACGGGAGCTCGAGCGGCGAACGAAGGAACTGCCGGCGGAAGTCGAGGAGTGGAAGACTCTCGCCGAGAAAGATCTCGACTCGAATTTACACTGGAGCCAGATGGAAGCGATCGCGGATTTGATCGCGACCTTTCGCAGTCGGTATGAGGCATTGCTCGCCAACCTGCCATCTGAAAACGACCAGTCCTCGTATGAATCCGCCCTGTACGACATTTTGCTGGCGATCGCGGCCGCGCAACGCGCCTGGGATTTCTTCCGTAGGAAGTTTGACCAGCGCAAGTCCAATCGCTTCAGCAAGCGCCTGCGGGCGGCCGACATCATAGCGATCGACTGCTATGACGCCGCGATCGGTGCCGCAAAAGCGAAGGGATGGATCGCCGCGGAAGACGTGCGAGAGCCGCCCCTCACCTACCTCAGTCCGGAGCTCTCTGCGATGACCTGGGCCCGCGGTACCCGTCCGAATGACGGGCAAAGCGAGGAACTCGCAGGCAACACACTTCCGATTCCCGTGGTGGAAGTGCCCTACGATCAGACGGCGAACGTGTGGGAATTCCTTTCTATCTGTCACGAAGTCGGCCACGAGATCGATGCCGATCTGAAGTTGCTCCCGGCTATCAAGGCGAATCTTTCCAAGGCATTGGAAGCCGCCGCGTTGCCGCAGCCTCGTCAGAGGCGTTGGTTGGGATGGGCCTCAGAGATATTTCCGGATTTGCTCGCACTGCATTTTTCGGGTCCTGCCTTCGCGTACATGCTGCGCAACATACTGATCCTGCCTCCGAACCAGGTGACTCAGATTATCCCAGGTGATGCACACCCAAATCACTATGTCCGAGTAATACTGTGCGCAGAATACATTAGGAGTATGGGCGCGGCCTCGCCGGACGCGACCTTCCGCAATGCGCTCGAACAGCATGCAGACGCGCTGGAAGCCGGTTGGAAGCCGATGTACGAAGATTCTGCGGCTCTGAGCGACTACCTGTCCGACATTCCGCTGGTCATCGCTGGAGTGATGGATTCGGCGATACCTGCTATGGGGGGTGCGACGTTGCGTTCCCTAGTGGAGTACTCGAAGGAGCACGAGGACGCGATCACGAAGGGCGCCACCTCGCTAAGGCAACTCAACTCCAAATTCGGCATCGCTCCCCGCCACGCTGTTTCGGCGGTGAGAATCGCGATCAACAACGCCATCGCGAACAACTCGCTCGACGCAGAGATAGATACCCTCTCAACCAACGCTATCCAGCTTCTCGACCAAAATGCTCCCAAGGGCAAACGCAGCATAAATGATCCGCTCACTTCTCCCCCCGCAGCCCGCAAGTCCAGGATTGATCGTTTCGTATCGCAAGAGTTGAATAGGTCGCCGCAACAACAGGAAGGATGACCAAGATGGATCTGATCGTCCGCTTCACTCGCGAAAGCAGCCTGCCAAATGCGAGGGGCTCTTCCATATCTCCCGAGCAGGTTTTTGGCTCAGACGAAGCCTATTTTGTCGCATGGGCCGCCTCAGAGGAGGAGATGTCCGCCCTGCCGGCATTTGAAGGAACGCACGTCAGCCTGCCGCCGTGGTCGAGCGAGCGGTCGTCGTCGGGGCCGGCTGCAGACTGGCTGTGGGGATTGGTGCCGCCGGAGGCCCAACAAAAGGTCTTGAAGGCAAATGAACCGGTCCAACTCATGATCCAAAGCGGAAACGTGGGGGTCGACCTCCTGCCTTGGGAATCGCTTCTGCGTTTGAACCTCAACCCGGTGGGATTCGCGGTCGCCCGTCTCGTGCCGTCGTCGTTGAGACCGCCGCCCCTCACGGTCGTACCGCCGCTCCGCATGCTGCTTGTTTCGTCTAACGCGCACGACGATCTCGCCTTCAATGAGCTCGACAGGTCGATCCTGCGGGATTCTGCGGATCCGCAGTTCTACCTTGTGAGGGAAGTCAGGGATGCGACCGGAACGGGCGTGATGGAGGTCGTTCAAGAATTCGATCCACATATCATTCACTTCATGGGTCACGGGGGCGTCGTGGGCGGCGAAGGCTCCGTCGTTCTGCGCGACGAGACAACCGGGTTGACGAACTGGATCCGCGCCTCGCAGGTGTCCCGTGGTCTGCCTGTATCGACCAGGCTGCTGTGCATCAGCACCGGTTTTTCGCAGCGCAACTATGACATATCCGGACTGGTTAGCTTTGCCCATGCACCGCAGTCCGTTCGCCTTCCCACCAGCATCGTCAACCGGTCGGACGTCGACGAGGCCGGTGTCGCTGCGTTCTGGGACAAATTCTACTCCGCGTTGATAGCCGAACGGGGAAACGTTCTCGGCGCATACAACGCCGCCGTTGCCCAGCTTGCGGGGGCTGGGACATTGACCCCGGCCGAGAGTTTCTCGCTGGTGATCCGAGAGGACGGCTACAGGCCCCTGAGAGTCGGAAATACGATCGACCCGATGCAGCACGCGGCCGAGGTTCAAGCCCAACTGGCTGCCAGGCTGGCTACTGATTTGCAGGAAAAATTGAAAACATTCGAGGATACCGAGATGGGGAAGGCCTTGGGAGAAAGCTATGACGAAGAGCGGTCGCGCTTCTCAACCTTCTCCTCCACTGCCGCCCGCTTCGAATCGGAGTGACTACAGATGCCGTATGACGAGTTCAGGCTGCAGATAACACCAAGCATCGACGGACAGTTGGCGCTTCAGATACTCGAAACACCTATAGCCGCGACCGCCGGACCGAAGGGGCAGCCGGAGGCCGTATTCGAGGCAGCGGACCTAGCAGCGATCCGCAACAACGCAAACTTTGGCAATGGGGGCAACTTGGGGGAAATGCAGCGTATCGGTGAAGCGGTCTACAAATCCGTCACCAATCCTGCCGTGCATGCAGCTCTCGACGCAGCACTTCAGATATCTTCAGGCAACAATCGGACCCTGCGCATCGTATTCTCCACTCTTTCGCTAGACGGACCGCAGCAAGGCGTTCGCCTGTCCGAAATTCCTTTCGAGACAATCTACACACCTGCAAGCGGCTTCTATGCCTCAGCCATGCGGACGCCGGTGAGCAGGACCCTCGTCGCGAAGCCGGACCGGCAGACCGTTCCGCTCTCACCACCACTGCGTATCTTGCTGGTTGCGGCAAGCCCACAAGGGTGGCCGCCGGCCGACATCGCGAAAGAAACGGCTACCGTCAGGGAGGCGTTGAAGGAACTGGACGCGAACCGTCTTGTATCGATCGATCAGTGTACCCCACCGACGCGTGGCGAATTGAACAAGCGGCTGTTGAGTGGCGGCTACCACGTCCTGCACTTCGTAGGGCACGGAGGCATCGGGCAGATTGGCGGGGATCCTACGCCCCGCGCGTTTCTTTGCCTTCAGGCGGAGGATGGCGGCCTGGATCCCCTCGACGCATTCACGTTTGACTCGATGTTAAAGAATTGCCCTTCTGTAAATCTCGTCGTCATCACCGGATGCTCGACAGCAGCGCTTCCCCCTCAGATCGCGGGAGCCCCGTATGCAACCACTGCATTCAACGGAATAGCGCAGCGGTTAGTCAGCCCGGGAAGTCTCTCGAACGTGTCGGCCGTCGTCGCCATGCAGTTCGATTTGGAATCGGCGGCGGCAGTGTCGTTCAGCGGCAGATTTTACGGGGCGCTGCTTAATCCCGGTACCACTATCGACGAGGCGGTCACCGAAGCCCGATCCCAGATCGCCGCAACGACGTCGATAGGATCTCCTGGGTGGGCGAACCCGGTCCTTTACTGGCGCTGCAACGACGGTCGTCCTTTCGAGGTGCGAACCTATCAAAACGAAACACTTCCGCCGGACGATGAGAAGAAGATCATGGCGCTCAAAATCCAGGTGGAGGCCTATCTTGGCAGTCTGCAGGATCTCAAGATGCAGCCTGCGGCGGTGCAGGCAGTCGCCTCGGACTTTCGGCAGTCGATCGTCGCGAAGATTGATGGCTTTTTGGCGCAGATCAGCGACATTATGGGAAATGCGATAAGATTGAGGGGTGGTCGGCCGGACGCGGCCGACGAAATTGAGTTTGGTCTCTCCGCGAGGCTCCGCGCTGCAGCACGAATCAACAAGGTCCGGGCCAAGATCAGCTTCGAGGAGGCCGCCTTCGACTTCATATCTGCGGCAAAAGGTGAAAATGTCCCCAAGGCGCCGCTCTCCAACGATGCCGCTGGCGTGCTGGAGATATTGATCGAGAACGTATCAGCGGGTGCGGTATGGCAGGCGGGCGAGTACGAGATCGCCCGGTTCCGCATGAAGGTCAAGGACCGCACCCAGAGCGCCCGCGTCCTGACAGTCATCGAATTGGATATCGAAGCCGACCCCGATCGTTTCTACTCCAGCCTTGACGGGTATGCCTTTCTGGCGTGAGCCCGTAGGAGCCAGCAATTGGAGATTATGATGCCGGAAACTTCGGCCGGGCAGACAAACGCCGACTTGCTGGCTTTGATAGCAGATATAGTTGCGGCCTACGTCCAGAATAATCCGACGCCCGCTGCGGGCCTTCCCGATCTGATTGCCAGTGTAAACTCGGCGCTTAAGGGGATCGGACAATCTATTGCCCCGCCGGAGCCTGACCCCGTGCCGGCGGTCAATCCAAAGCGCTCTGTGTTTCCCGATTACATCATTTGCCTAGAGGACGGCAGAAAGTTCAAATCCCTCAAGCGACATCTAAACGTGCATTTCGGGCTCACGCCCGAGGAATATCGAGTAAGGTGGAGGCTTGCCAGCGACTACCCGATGGTGGCGCCAAGCTATGCTGCTCAACGTTCCGCCCTAGCAAAATCGGCGGGTCTCGGCCGGAAGTCAAACAAGACACCTCCTCACAAAGCGGCGCGACGACGCAAATCCTAATAGAGTTTTGTTCGATTAGGCGCCCATAGTGTACGGCGCGCTCGGAAAGGACCGTCATTTGGAGGACTGGTTATTCGTCTTTTGAGCTGGCGAAAAACGCGCCGCTGCATTCTCCATTCACGCAATACTGATCGCCCGGCGCTGGCCGTTCTCCGTCGTCCAGAGGCATGGCTTGCCCGCGTTTGCGCGTTTGCGGCAGTCGACTACAGGAGAGCGGTGCTGTCGTATCCCGGGAGACGAGGCGATAAAGTCTTCTATCTCAGCCTTGGTAGCTTGAGTGGCACCCAAAAGCCAATGCATCGTTGTATGTCGCAGGTAGATGTTGGGAAATCGCATCTGGTCCTCACGGGTTGCTCGCAGCAGAGCGTATGTATGCACCAATCAAAGATGCCTCATAAAGTGCCGCAGCGTCCTTGCTGTCTATCGGGCCCATCGTGATCAGCACGTCCTGGGTCCGTTTGCGCATCGCGTTGAACAAAGGATTGTTGCCGGCGTTGTTTCCGGTGAACTGGACAAGGTTCCAAAGACGGGTTCGCGCTGCCCGCGAGGGTAACGATAAACGTCGTCTCGTAGCTGAGCGCGTCAAAGGGTGAATCCTTGCCGTTGTTTGGCAGAACGTCAGGAACGGTTGCCGTACCGAGGTTTGCCACCATGAATCTTTTGATCTTGAGGTCTCCCAGTATCGGTATCTGGCCCATGACCCTTGCAATCGGTCACATCGTCGGCCAGCCTCTGGTTTTTCAGGAGGTCGTCGAAGTGAACAGTGAATGTGGCAATCTCGCTTCGGGTCGCCTGGGACGATACCTGGGCGCCCAATCCAAGTGAAAAAGATTGTGCAGACGTAACATTGCCCGAGATGACGTGCGATATTGCATTCTCCATCGGCCGCTTGAGCGTGATTGCGTATTTCGCAAAAACGGGACAGTCGTTCCGCTAAATCGCGGACAGCAGTTTCACTAAGTCGCGGACAGCAGGATGGGGTCGGCCCTCGGTTGCCTGGTTGAACTCATTTGCGATTGATTTCGCCGTTTTCGGCGCCGGTCAAGAGCGGCGGTGCTTTTTGCTTTCTCATGCTGTCGCCTTCGAGGGTGACGCGATGGGCGTTGTGGATGATCCGGTCGAGAATGGCGTCGGCGATTGTCGGCTCGCCGATCATGGCGTGCCACTGGGCGATCGGCAGTTGCGCGGTGATCAGCGTCGATTTCCGGCGATAGCGTTCCTCGAAGATTTCCAGCAGATCGAGACGCTGGGCTGTGGGTGCCCCAGTCGTCGAGGATGAGCAGTTGCACCCGAGCCAGTTTGTCGATGAGACGGGGAAAGCGGCCGTCGAGACGCGCCAGGGCGAGATCTTCGAACAGACGCGGCATGCGCAGGTAGAGCACGGAATGGTCGAGCCGGGCGGCCTGACGTCCGAAGGCGCAGGCCAACCAGGTCTTTCCGGTGCCGGTCTGCCCGGTGATGATGAGGTTTTCATGCGCCTTCAGCCAGGCGCCCTGGGCCAGCGACAGCGTATTGCGCCGGTCGAGCCCGCGATGCGCGGCGAAGTCGATGTTCTCGATGCAGGCGTCGACAAAGCGCAGCCTGGCAACGGCGAGACGGTTGGTCAGACGCTTGTCGGCACGCATGGCGGCTTCACGATCGAGCATCAGGCCAAGCCACTCGTCGCGACTGAGATCGTCGGCGTTGCTCTGGTCGGCCAGGTCCCGATAGGCGGCGGCCATTCCGCCAAGGCCGAGAGCCTGCATCTGGTCGAGGGTTGGATGTGTCAGCATGGTTGGTTTCCTTCCTTCATTGATAATAGGAGCCGCCGCGGATGTTGGTGTGCGATGGCGTGGGCTTGACCGGCTCGGCCGCGGGCGGCACGCGGTCGAGGCCGGATTTGAGGATGGCGTTGACGGAGGAGTAGGTGATCGCATTGATGGTCAGTGCCCGCGCGCAGGCTGCCTCGAGCCGATCCCACTCGTAGCGACGGGCCAGCGAGAGGATGCCAAACGCGGAGCGGTATCCCTGCTCGGGATGGGGACGGTCGCGCATCATCCGCTCGACCAGGATGGCGGTGTTGGCGCCGATCCCGGCTGCCTGCCGGATCAGGTTCGCCGGCGTCGTGTTGGCATAGCGCTGGTGCGCCTTGGGCATGTGCTCGTTGACGGTGACATGACCGCAGCGCTGCGAGCGGCGGACATGGCTGGCGATCCGCTTGTGGTCATGGAAGACCTCGACCACCCGGTGGGTGAGCCGCACATCCACGCGCCGCCCGATCAGAGCGTGCGGCACCGAGTAGAACGTCCGGTCGACCTCGACATGGTAGTCGGGATGGACCTTCGCCGATTTCCACTCCGCATATTCGAACGGCACCGGGGGCAATGGCGACAACGCCGCCCGCTCGATCTCCTCGAACATCTCCCGGCGGCTTTTGCCGACATGGCGCATAGGGCGGTTGTTGAGATCCTCCAGCAGAACCGCAATGGCGGCATTGAGATCGCCGAGACTGAAGAAGCGCCGGTTGCGCAGCCGGGCCAGGACCCAGCGCTCGACGATCAGCACCGCGCCCTCGACCTTGCCCTTGTCGCGCGGCTTGCGGCTGCGGGTCGGCAGGATCGTCGTGTCGTAATATTCTGCCATGGCGGCGAAGGTCTGGTTGAGCGTCGGCTCGAACCACAGCGCCTTGGCGACGCCGGCCTTCAGATTGTCGCAGACGATCGCTTTCGTTACTCCGCCGAAGAAGGTGAGTGCCCGGCACTGGCCCTCGATCCAGTCCGGCAGCTTCTGGCTGAAGCTGGCATGGGCAAAGGTGAAGGACGACGCGCCCAGCACCGCAACGAAGATCTGAGCCTGGCAGATGACGCCAGTATCGGGATCGACGACGGGCACGGTGTGGCCCGCATAATCGGTCTGCATTACCGCGCCCGCCTCGTGGCGATTGCGGAACGTCGCGCTCGACCGGCGCTGGAAAGCGCCGAACCGGTCGCAAAACCACGTGTAGCCATAACCATCGGGGTGCGCCGCGCGGTATTCCTGCCACAACAGCGTCAGCGTCACGCCCTTGCGCTTCAGCTCGCGCGAGATCATCGCCCAATCGGGCTCGTCCAGATCCTGCGGCGGACGGCCAACCCGGCGAAACAGAAGCCGCTCAAGCGATGCGTCATTGTCACAGCCCGGCGGCAGCGGCCAGTCCGAGATGCCAGCCTCACGCGCCCGCAACAGATAGGTCGAAACCGAAGTCTTGCTGATCTTCAACCGTTCCGACACCGCACGCACCGAGAGGCCCTGCTCATGCGTCAGCCGCAGGATTGATCGTAGGTCTTTCACTGTCGTTCGTCTCGCTTGCTTCCGTCTTGGCATGGCCCCTCTCAACCCGATGATGAGAGGGCAAAATGCCAGAACGGCGCTCCCGAGAACCGACCGTTATATCCGCCCCGAAAACTGTCCGGGAATTAGCGGAATCACTGTCCCGTAATTACTGAAATCGCTGTCCGCGAATTAGCGGAATCACTGTCCCGTAATTACTGAAATCGCTGTCCGCGAATTAGCGGAATGGGTGTCCGCGAATTTCTGAAACACGCACGTGATGCCTGGATTCAGTGTTGTAGTGTCATCCACCACGAGCTTGAGCGCCACCTTCGCTTGCCATTTTCGAATCCAGTCGACGCCGTTTCCACCGCTGTTTTCGTTTGAATATTGCTTCAGCGCATCGCGCGCGCCCAGGTTTAGCTCGCATTTCAAATGCCTGATCAAATCGACTTCGGGAAGAAACGGCTTGTCGGCCGGAGCATGATTCATATCGGGAATCTGGGTGACGCAGCTTGACACAATGAAGGCTCCAAGACAGGCCCGCGGTCCGCATCTGATGTCCCCCACGTAAGTGTGTTTAAACGCACGGAACAAGAACCCCGTCGTAATCCCTGGATCAAGCGCAAGTAACGCATCACTCTCAGACTGTTCATCCCCTGAAGTATAAATTCGCAACACTGTTTTTCAGCCTATGGAAGAGATACAAACGTCGGCTTCATTGAAGTGCACCCGCATTTGGGCAACGATGCCTGCTTCACACCAATCCCTGTCTCGCCGGTCTGGTTCGCCGTTTTGGGGCGTCCCGGCGGTGCTCAAGTCGTCGGTGTCAACTTCCACTGCCATCTCGACCTCTATCCACGCGAGGCCGCGAGGGTCTATGACCGGGTGTCGGCAAACTCTGCAGACTTGGAACGTCTGATCATCCCGTAAGTAAGTTCACGGCGATTTCGAAGACTTAACCGGACAGCTCGGTAATTTTGTCTTTTGATAACTGTGACTTGGCGCTAGCGATTTCCCACTGGCGTGGAGTGCTGCGTGACACGCTCAAAAGTGGTTGAGTCCCCAACTCAGATCCTGAAGTGAACGAAGTCATCCGCCGCTCGTGACGGAGCCAGCAATGCGGAAGCCGAACATCCGTACCTACACCTGGCTGGTGGTTGGGCGCGCTTGAGAGGATCGCCTGATTCACATTCTCAGCAGCCAGGTCCAACCGCTTGGTTGGATTGGCCAATTCTGATCCCGGAAATACCCGACTTCGGCGGAGTGTAGCGGACGTGCGACCCCAATCAGTACTTGGTTAGAACGAGGGGGTTCGAGTCCGCGTCGCGGGTCCAATCTGAAAAACTCATAAACATCAGGCACTTAAGCAGATGCTTTGGTGGGCCTGGAAGATGTATCAAAATCGCTGAATTTACTGAGTTTTTCGTGGGCCAAAATAAGAAATCTTCCCGTATCGTCCCGTATACTCCCGCGACACAACGTTCAGAGCCATGCTCCAGAATAACCGCATTTGGGGCCGGGAGCGGAATGTCCGTATCGATTTGTATGCCGCAAAAGCAGGTGGGAGACAGTCAGCCGTCAGGCTACTCCACCCACCAGGTGGGGTCCGGAGGAACCCTCCCTCACAGACCCCCAACTCATTGCAAATTTCCCGAGTTTTATCAGCCACGCGGTTCGGAACCGGTGCGAACGGTACATCTCTGGACTTGAGTCGCAAACCAAGACGCAGGGCTCTTGCTTGACGCTTACGATCATTAGCATCGCTTCAGCGAAATCCGCCTACTCGTGGACTGAGGGTAGGCCAGGGAACGAAACCTTCCGGGAAACGCAGGCTCTGTCCAAAACGTTCCTACCTCTGATCAGCCGCGCAATCCAGTCCACGCATCGCGGCCTTTGATGCGAGAAAGTCCGCCGGAAATGCAGTCGCTCGGTAACTCGGAAGTGAGTTAAGCATCCCTCAAGGCGATGTTGGCCAATGGAACAACAGAAGCTAGTTGCAGTGACGCACCTGTGACAGGAATGGCGTTTCTTGCACAGGCTACAGCTGGACGCGGGTTGCGCTCCGTCAAGATTCATTTCAGGTTGGAAACTTGGCGTTGTAGGTCGGGGAGGTTATCGAGTGGGAAGTACGAGATCTAGCAATTTCACGGATTATTCCGGCACGCGCAGCAACGACGGGGCCGGTGGGACCAGCGGCATCGATCGCTGCCGGCAGGCATTCTCGTGCTCTCTGGAAGAGATCGAGCTGTGCGATTACTTCGTAACGCACTCCACCGTGCCTCCCGTTGGCACTGAGCTAGTCATCTTACACCAGAAACGCCTGTTCGCGGCAACTCCGCAGGGCGTGAAGGTCGGAGCGCTGCCTACCAGCTTCAACTACCTGGCAGCTTGCATGAAGGACGGCATAGCCTATGTCGGGGTCGTGACGGCTTCGGGAATGTTGCCAGTACCCACGGTATCGGCAGACTTCACGGCGCGGTGAGGACCGGCATGGCTCCCCTATTGCTCGTCGGCGAAATCATTGTCGACTTTACGACTGCGCGCCCCGGCATCGAATGCAAGTTGCGACTGGGTGGTATCGTTCACGCAGCCCGCGGATTATGGGCGAGCGGCATTGATTACGCCGTAGCGGCGGTTTGCCCGCGTTATGTTTTCGATCAGGCAAAGCGGTATCTCAGCGCCCACGGTTGCCTGGAATTTGTCTGGCTGGGGGAAGTCACGGGGTCTCCTGGCGTCATGGTGATCGGAGACCCGACCGAGGTGGCTGACCAAGGATACGAGGACCTGCTGCGTGGCGAAAAAGAAGTCACGATCCTCGACGTCGGAAATTCACTCGCAGCGTATCATGAGGTCCTCATTTTCCCGGGCAGCTTCGATCTCGCGCAGGTTCGGAGCGCCTTGTCCGATGATGCGCGTTTCAGTTTCGATATCGCCTACGACACGGCGGATCCTTCTGTGCTGAAGGTCTTCTCTGGTAATGTAAAGGGGATCGCGATTTCCACATCGTCTCCGCTTTTCACGCGTGTCGGATCGGAGACCGTTGACGCGATGTTACCCTTGATAGCGGATCTGGGTGCCGAAGTTTTTCTTCTTAAAGAAAACAGGGGGGGAAGTCGCCTCTTCAACCTGTCAAAAGGATCGGTCGATGCGATACCCGCTCAACTATCAGTCACTGTCAATTCCGTGGGGGTCGGCGACGTCTACACTGCCGTGATGGTCGGCCTTTCAAGGGGCGGATGGGGAGATGCGGCATGGCGCGGAGCGAGTGCGGCGACCGCCTATTCGCAAACCACCTACCCCGACGATTTCAAGCGGGATGTCGAACGATCACTCAAGCTTTCCGTAGATGAGCTGCGCAACCTTGGTGGCACTATCTTGCCGTGGCATGCAAGGCCGCTTTTTCCCATTTATCTGGCGGCCCCGGATTTTTCGTACACCGACAAACCAGAAGTCGATCGAGCCGTAGACGCCCTCAAATACCACAACTTCAACGTCCGGCGGCCAATTGAGGAGAACGGCGAGCTTCCGCTCGGTAGTCCGGATGCCGTATTAAGACAGACGTTTGCCAAGGATTTGGGGATTCTGGGCGAATGCGAGGTCGTTTTCGCCGTTCCCTTGGATCGCGATCCGGGAACCTTGGTCGAGATGGGCTTCGCCATGGCGCGCGAACAGCCGGTCATCACGTTCGATCCCCGTCGAGAGAACAACAACACGATGGTCGCGGGCGGAAGCGCCCGCTATTCTGATAACCTAGATCAATGCTTGAACGGCATCTTCGACGCCGTTTCGAAACTCTGGATGGCGAAGTCATGAAAAGCGCGGTTTTGTTGGCCTCGGGCGGCCTTGACTCCACCACCGTCGCTTATCGGCTCGCCGCAGATGGCGTGGATGTGTTTCCCTTTTTCTTAGATTATGGCCAGCACTGCGTCGAGATGGAGTGGGATCGGGTAAACGAGGTCCTGCCCCGCGGCATGCGACGTCCCGAGCGTTGCGATATCTCCGACATCTTCAACGGATCGTCGTCGAGACTCATTAAGGAAGCAGACCTTTGGGAGGACAACGTCGCTGATGACGAGTTGTACGTCCCATATCGGACGATGCTGTTCTTCGCGGCCGCGGCGGCTCGCGCGCAGACCCTGGGAATCGTCGATGTTTATACAGGTTTCATCAACAGCAACCACGCGAAGGAAATCGACTGCACCGCAGAGTTCATGAACGGTATCGATAGCTTGATCGACAAGATAGGTTCCGTCCGGTTCACCTCCCCGTTCCGTTTCTCGTCAAAAACGGATGTGGTCCAGGAAGCCCTGCGTCGTGGTGTTCCGATCGGCCGAACGTTCTCTTGCCAGGCCGCAAGCAATTTCCCGTGCGGTGCCTGCCCGAATTGCGTCGAACGCCTTTATGCGCTACAGGACGCCGCCCTCGTAACGCCCCAAGGCAAGGTCGGTTGAAATGCAGTCTTCGCCGATACAGATGCTGGTCGCTGCTCGTCGTGTGGCGGATTATGCCCTCGATGTGGGAGTCGATATCAGGCGGGAGACCGCCCGCGACTCTTACGATCACATGGGCGCGATCGTCGCGGACTGCGTCCTGCAGGCGGGCCTGAATTACAGGTCCGTCGTCCTTCCGCGGGTCTCGACCATTCTCGAGCGCTTTCCCGATCTTGACCGCACTTCGGAGCTGGTAGGACTAGTCGCACGCGGAGAAACCTCGCGCTTCCTCAACTGGCGCCATCCCGAAAAAGTAGGCCGCTTCGAGGCGCTTGTCGGTTTCCTGAGCGAGCATTCTGTTGAGAGCGCAGCTATTTTAAGCAATCGTTTGCAGGATGCTTCCTTCGTCTTGGCCTTGCGGGAAGTCAGAGGAGTCGGCCCAAAAACGGTGGATTACATGCAATGCCTGGTCGGCATCGACTCGATCGCGGTCGACCGACATCTACGGACCTTTGCCAAACGCGTCGGCGTCGTCGAGCAGGACTACGATTTCCTTAGATCGGTCTTCTGCTACGCCGCTGATCTGCTGTCCGTCTCCCGCCGGGAATTCGACGCGTGGGTATGGAGACGGGAGGCGTCTGTATCGAACCGCCAGCTAGTGTTTGCTTTTGACTGGAAATCCTTGACGCATTAAAGTGTTTGATCCCGGGTTTTGATGGTGCACTCTTTTCTTCCGAATCGAAGGAGGCACTATGGGCCAGGTTCTACACGGCAGCGCCACGACGACAGAGGCAGTCCGTCGAGCAATACAAAATAGTCAAGAGAGCCTGAGAGTGCTGGCGAAGCGCTACGGGATCAACCAGAAGACGGTCATCAAATGGAAGGGGCGGACGTCGGTCGCCGACGTGCCGACCGGGCCGAGGAACCCCTCCTCGACGGTGCTTACGATCGAGGAGGAGGCGGTGATTGTCGCCTTCCGGCGGCACACCTTGCTGCCACTCGACGATTGCCTTTACGCGCTGCAGCCGACGATTCCGACCCTGACACGTTCATCCCTGCATCGCTGCCTGCAGCGTCATGGGATCAGCCGCTTGCCGGAAGTCGAAGGCGACAAGCCGGCCAAGATGAAGTTCAAGACCTATCCGATCGGCTATTTCCACGTCGACATCGCCGAGGTGCAGACGGCTGAAGGCAAGCTGTACCTGTTCGTGGCCATCGACCGGACCAGCAAGTTCGCCTATGTCGAACTGCACAAGCGGGCCACCAAGATGATCGCGGCCGAGTTCCTGCGCCACCTCACCTTGGCGCTTCCCTACAAAATCCACACGATCCTCACCGACAACGGCATTCAGTTCAAAAATCGCCAGCAGGATCGCACGGCCATGGAGCATATCTTCGGGCGCACCTGTCGGGAGAACGGAATCGAGCACCGCACGACCAAGGTGAAGCATCCCTGGACCAACGGACAGGTCGAAAGGATGAACCGCACCATCAAGGAAGCCACCGTCAGACGCTTCCACTACGACAGTCACCAGCAGCTCGAAGCCCATCTCGCCGACTTCGTCAGCGCCTACAACTTCGCACGCAGGCTAAAGACCCTGAAGGGGCTCACACCCTACGAATTCATCTGCAAAATCTGGACAAAAGAGCCAAAACGATTCAGGCTCGATCCTCTCCATCAAATGCCGGGACTAAACACTTAGCGCGCCTCATCGCCATGCGGCGGTAGAGAGCGAGCGCCGCTCCTCCTCGATTACGCAGGTCATTCGACTAGATCGGCTTAAAGATGCTTTCCGCTGCATCGGACCGAAGCCGTGCCCAGAATTCCACAGCATACCTGTCCGTCATCCCGGCGACGAAGTCGCATATGTGGCGGGCTTTCAATGCCTTGTCTTTATCGGCATCCTGAACCTGCTTGCGCACGTCGTCCGGCATGAGCAGATGCCCGTTCTCCTTCTCAAGCGCGTCGAAAATATCTTCCACCAACTGGGTGCCGCGGTATTCGCCGAGCTTGACCCGGTTCGAGTAGATCGTCGACAGATACGTGTACTGCTTGAGGATTTCGACTTTGATGCGCGTACTCTTGACCAGCTTCACTGTCGAAAGCGCCGGAAACTCTTCGTTAATCGTTAGCTCCACGTCATTGATGAATTCGTGGACCAGTTCCGACGAAAGCTTCATTCTCTTCCCTGCGTCCATGTTCAGATCACGGGAAGCCCTTATCGCATTGATGAAGTTGGCGATATCAGCCTGCTGCCGTTCATCCTCAACATCCGACGTCTCGGTTTCGCCTGTCGCGAAAATGTCACTGAACATGGCCACGAACGTCGCCTGGACCTGCTGCATAGAGATGGTCTCGCCGATCTCGTCCTTCAGCTCTTTCGTCACGTCCTTGGCGACCCTCCCGAGCAACTCGTCATCAGTCCCCAAGATCGACGCCGGTGTCAGGAAACCCGCTTTGAGGCTGTCTTCCAGATCGTAAACCGAGTAGGCGATGTCGTCCGCGATATCCATGATCGCGCATTCGACAGTCTTGAACTTCGTGTTAGCCGGAACCTGCGTTCCACCCAGGACCTTCTGTTTAATGTCCGCGACGATCTTTGCCTCGGACGCATAATACCCCTTTTTCGGCTTGATAGCCTCCGGGCGTTCTGTCTCTATCTCGACGTCGTACTTCAAGACGGCAGCCAGTGTACGAAAACACAGGTTCATGCCGGCACGTACGTCGCCATCTACAGGCTTTTCGTACTTCGCCTTCTTCTCAAGGCGGCTCAAGATGCGTAGCGTCTGGGCGTTCCCCTCGAACCCGCCATACATCCTCATCTTCCCATCTAGCGCTCGCTCGCCGTTGTGGCCGAAAGGAGGGTGTCCGATGTCGTGAACAAGACCGGCGGCCGCGCACAGCCTGCTGTCGATCTTCCGATCATCTAGAGCTTCGTCGTATAGATGATTCAGGCGGTCTGCGATACCTTCCGCAATTTGCGAGACTTCGAGCGAGTGCGTCAGCCGGTTTCGGAAGAAGTCGGACTCGTGTCCGGGAAAGACCTGCGTCTTCCCTTGCAGCCGTCTGAAACTGGCGCTGTGGATAATCCTGCCAAAATCCCTGACGAAGGGTGGTCTCCAGGGGTCCGAGTCCCCGGCCTCCCCATTCTGGCGCTGCCGGTCCTCATCGCTGTACATCTTCACCCGCACTATCGGCGCACCTGGGCCTGCGCGCGCACCAACTCCTGCGCAGCCTTCTTCGCTTCCACCTCGCGCTTGAGCTGCAGCCCGAGCCGTACGGCTTCACGAACACTCTCCTGCTTAGCTTCTGCAGCCTTTCGGGCTTCGATTACTGCCGTGTATGCCATATTCTTCCTCCTGTGAGCGCTGCGAACGAGGTATAACGAGCATGCGCCTTATTGGTTTAAGTCCAGTTCTGAATACCCGTCTTCAGAAAAGACTACCGGGCGCCTACGCGCGCCGGAACCCGTGCTTTCCGCAAAACATCCGCCAAGTGACTGGTCAGGCCGATTCTACGGTCGAGGGTAATCCCCGTGTCTGGCTTCAGGCTGGAGGAGAGCGACCGAAGTGCCTCCAATCCTTGAGAGACGTCGAAGTCCACCCACTCGCCGGCATCGCCGGGCACGATGACGTCACCGTCCGAGACGCTGGCTCCGCTATGCAACTGGACGATCCAAAGCTCCGCGCCGTCGAAGACCCATTCGAATCTTGTAGCGCCAAGAGCACCGACTAGCCTGGCATGGACGTCACGTACCCGTGCAAGAACGCCATCGGGAACCGGTTCGGGATCTGCCAGTCCGACCATGAAGCGGTCTCCGGTTCCCTTGATCCCCTCGACCACGAGAACACCAGTCGATGTCTCGATCGCCGCACCTGACCACTGGGCCGCGACGCCCTTCTGCGAAAGCACCGAAGAGATGGCGGTGCCGTCAGGATCCTCAGCTTGCAGCAAGGCGAACGGATCTTGCCATCCTCGTGCGGTGGTGAACTTGCCGGGCACCTGCTCCCGTGGGCTAGTTCGTATCCATACCTCTTCAAGACCCGTAGCCCGGCCAAACGAAAAGGGTGCGACCCGCCGGCCTATGACCGTGGTTCTCGGAACGGGAAACCCGCTTATATCCGCGATCAGAAGCCCATAAGCCTTGTCGCCGATCATGCGGCTGAAATCGTTGGGCCATTCGGCCTTGACCAACCCGGCCGAGAAGAAATCCTCGGAATGCTCCCAGAAGATCACGTTGCCCTTCTTCCAGCCCCGAGGTCTGGGATGCAGACTGAATTCAAGGCGGCCGTTTCGGCCGCCGGCGAAATCGACTTCCACTCCGTAGACTGTCTTGAAGAGCTGGACAGCCTTGTCCGTGGGAAGGCGCGCGAACCCGGGATTTTCTACTCCGCGAGGCGTCATGTCGGGGCGGAACTCGACCACATCGCCCATCACGACGCCCGAGATACCACCGTCCGAAACATCGATCGTCTCGTTGACAATCGTGAAGGCGCCCTCGTCGGCCATGCGCTCGACCGCGGTGACCGCAGCAGCGGCAGTGTCCACGCCGTAGATAAACTCGCGACTTTGGGATTGATCAGCGCTAAAGCTGCGAACGTTGACCGTGCCTTCGGAACTGCGCTCGAAAAGAGTCTGTATGGCATCGGCAACGGATCCGAACTGGTGGTTTGCCTCGAAACCGGCGATGCGGCAGAACTGCTGCGCAGGTGCGCCGACTGCCGGCGCGAAGCTTACGAACTGCGCGACGTTGAACGTTTCCGCTAGCCGGTCCAATGTTTGATCTTTTCTGAAGACCGCTACGTCAGGTTGATCAGCCTTGTTATGCGAACCGCCCAACGTCACTTTCCTTTGAATCCACAACGCCTCGACACGGTGCGTGCCTGCGTGTGTATCCTATCCGCAAGTTTCGCAATGGCCAAATGACGTTGGCTCACGCCTCCGTAATCTCCCCAACTTTGAAAGTCGGGCCGAACTAGTGCCGATGGGCAGCAAATGGGATCGACGGCTCAAGCCGCCGTAGCAAAACCAGAAAGCTACTCTTTTCAGTGCAATCGGTCGGAACAAATAGAGAACATCTGACGTTGTGTCAAGCTCTCATGCCCAAGGCCCAAGCCCATAGAGCTCATTCAAAATTGCCCGCCTCGCTCAGAAGCAAGCTCAAGATCGCTTATTTATGGACGTTGCCGACGCGATCTGGCCGGCACATCTGCCCGGTTGTGTTCGAAAATTTGCGATTGCTGAATGTCCATTATGGGGGCGCAAAGCAGTCATACGCTCACGGGTGCCGTCGTCGAGCAGAGCACGTTTGAACGCGTGATCGAACCCGCAATGGATGGCGTGGTGCTCCATCCCATCCTCGAACAGCGAGGCAGTATGAGATGAGCAATGGCGACGCGATCATCGGGACTGTCACGCGCCGCGACCAGCAGGTTCATTCCGCAAGCCGAGAATCGGAGCGATGAGGACCTAGATTCCGGGAGTACACGAATCCACCCGACGTGGAGCTATGCAAAGGGTTGACCGTGAGCGAAGATGACCGGTCCAAACAAGACACAGAACGCCTTCGAGACACAGTCGCGAAGTCGGTGTGCTCGTGAGCAAGACCTAGGCTTGCCGACCATTGCAAAGCTCGCCGGTTGGTCGAAGGAGACGATGTGCTCGTAATTGAGAGCTATACTCAGATTGGAGCAGATGCGCGATCATTGGCCCGAAGGAGCCCTTCGGTATGCAAACGGTCAAACGGCAGAAGCAAACTCAACGCGAAAGCTGCCAGGACATAGAGGCCGCGCCAGCGGATCGCCCCCTTCCGGTTCCACCGCACATTGAGGCGCGACAGATCGTGCGAACTGTTCGCCGATCGCAATTGCGAGCAATCGTCCCGCTATCGGACACGACCATTTATGAAATGGAACAGCGAGGCGAGTTCCCCCGACGGTTCAATCTGACCCCCCGCTGCGTCGTTTGGGACCTAGGAGAAGTCGAAGCCTGGATTCAGGAACGGCGGAACGCGTCCTTTGCTGGTTCGATCGAACTGGCCCCGGGACCAGACGTGCGGTCGCGGAAGACGAGGCCCGTCAAATCGGATCGAGGATGACGGCTGCCCCGGAAATCGGCTGCAGTGTGGGTGCGTGTTTATTGCCAGCCGCCCACGCTTCAATCATGTCGGCCCATTCCTGCAGCATGTGGCGCCGCTGCGGTTCGTATTCAGCCTTGTTATAGACGCCGCGGGAGGAGCGACTGTCTTCGTGTGCAAGGCATTTTTCGATCCAGTCGCGATTGAATCCGATCTCGTTTAGGAGCGTGGAGCCGGTCCGCCGTAGATCATGCACCGTAAAGGGAGCAAGCGGCAGATTTTGTTGTTTTGCGCGGTCCACAATCGCCATCGTAATCCGATTGAAGGTCGCGCGCGACATGGGTTCGTCGGCGTCATAGCGAGATGGAAGCACGTATCGAGAGTTCGCAGCGCAAGTCTTGAGCGCAATCATGATGTCGAGGGACTGGCGGGACAGGTAGACGTTATGTGGCTTCTTCCGCTTCATTCGCTCCTTGGGAATGCTCCATACCGCGTCCTCGAAGTCGACCTCATCCCACGTCGCGTCCAGAAGCTCACTCTTCCGAACCATCGTGAGCAGGATCAGCTTTAGGCCCAGCCGAAGGGTCGGCAAAGTCGGCACATTCTCCAACTCTTTCAGCATGATTCGAATTTCTACGGGTGACAACGCCCGGTCTTTCGCCTCGAAGGTAGCTATCGAAGATGGCTCTACCTCGTCCGCCGGATTGGCGATCTTCTCGCCGTGCAGAATGGCAGAACCATAGATCTGCTTAACAATATCCCGGACATGAATGGCGGTTGCTGGTGCGCCACGGTCCCGCACCTTTGCGCACAGCACCCGCAAATCGTCCGATGTTATTTCTGTCAGGAGCCTTTTGTCCCAAATCGGCCAGATGTCTCGATCGAAGACGGCTTTGCGCATGGAGCGCGTGCTGTCCGCCATCTTCGCCTCTTTAAACCATCTTCTGCCGGCATCGCCGAACGTGCCCGTCTCAGACAGGCGCCTCTTGTCACGCTGCTTTTCCTGGGCTGGTGATTTTCCGGCTGCCACCATTTTTCGTGCGGCAAGACAGCGGTCACGCGCCTCTGCTAGCGAGATGCCTCCCTCACCATAGCGGCCCAGTGTCACTGTCTCTCGCCGACCATTCACTCGGTAGTCGTATCGGAACGATATCTGCCCTGTGGGAGCCACGGTCGCGTACATACCGTCACGATCAGTGACTTTGTATATTTTATCTTTTGATTTCAGCTTCTTAAGTGCGATGTCTGTGAGCATAGGAGGAGACGATGGACGCGTCTAGAATTTGAAATGCCTATTTTTACCGTCATTCATTTTACCGTCAAGGCTCTGGGAGAGCACATTGGATTCAATGCCTTACCTCGAAAAATGCCAACTGGCTTGAGTCCGGCGCAGTGACGGCATCAGTCTGCAGCGAAGATGACGCGAAAAGGAATGCCGTCAGATTTACCGTCAAATGATTCCGCTTAAAGGCGATAGTCAGCGATAGACGTATAGCCGAAAGCAGATAAAATTCAGACGTTTAACGAAGGTTTCTCGATAGTCGCCGAATGCTGGCGAACGACCGATTTTTATTCCCACTCGATCGTCCCAGGCGGCTTCGATGTTACGTCGTAGACGACCCGATTGATGCCCTTCACCTCATTGATGATGCGGGTGGCAGCCGCACCCAGGAAGTTCATATCGTAGTGGTAGAAGTCGGCCGTCATGCCGTCGACGGAGGTGACGGCGCGCAGCGCGCAGACGAATTCGTAGGTGCGGCCGTCGCCCATGACGCCGACCGTCTGCACCGGAAGCAGAACCGCGAAGGCCTGCCAGATGGCGTCGTAGAGGCCGGCCTTGCGGATCTCGTCGAGATAGATCGCGTCGGCCTCGCGCAGGATTTCCAGCTTTTCGCGCGTGATGCCGCCCGGGCAGCGAATGGCCAGGCCGGGGCCCGGGAAGGGATGGCGGCCAATGAAGCTCTCGGGCAGGCCGAGTTCCTTGCCGAGCGCCCTCACCTCGTCCTTGAACAGTTCACGCAGCGGCTCGACCAGCTTCATGTTCATGCGCGCGGGCAGACCGCCGACATTGTGGTGCGACTTGATCGTCACTGACGGGCCGCCGGAGAAGGAGACGCTTTCGATGACGTCGGGATAAAGCGTGCCTTGCGCCAGGAAATCGGCGCCGCCGAGTTTTTTCGCCTCCTCCTCGAACACTTCGATGAACAGGCGGCCGATGGTCTTGCGCTTCTTTTCGGGATCGGCCTCGCCTTCCAGCGCCGAGATGAAGCGGTCGGACGCGTCGACCAGGATCAGCGGCAGATTGTAGTGCTGGCGGAACATCTCCACCACGCCTGCCGCCTCATCCTTGCGCATCAGACCGTGGTCGACGAGGATGCAGGTCAACTGGTCGCCGATCGCTTCGTGGATCAGCAGCGCCGCGACCGAGGAATCCACGCCGCCCGAAAGCGCGCAGATGACCTTGCCCTTGCCGACCTGCTTGCGGATCAATTCCACGGCGTGCTCGCGATAGGCGCGCATCGTCCAGTCGCCCTCGATACCAGCGATGTTGTGGACGAAGTTCCTGAGCAGCCTCGCGCCATCCGGCGTGTGCACCACTTCCGGGTGGAACATGATGCCGTACATCTTGCGTTCGATATCGCCGAAGATGGCGAAGGGCGAGCTCTCCGACTTGCCGAGCACCTTGAAGCCCGGCGGCAATTCGATGACGCGGTCGCCATGGCTCATCCACACCTGGTGGCGCTGGCCCGGCGCCCACAGGCCTTCGAACAGCGGGCTCTCCTTCTCGATCTCGACGAAGGCGCGGCCGAATTCGCGATGGTTGGAGCTTTCGGCGACGCCGCCCATCTGAACGCAGAGCGCCATCTGGCCGTAGCAGATGCCAAGCACCGGCACGCCGGCGTCGAAGACGATCTGCGGCGCGCGCGGGCTGCCGATGTCGGTGGTCGAGGCCGGGCCGCCAGACAGGATCACCGCTTTCGGATTGATGCGTTTGAAGGCCGCTTCGGCCGATTGGAACGGCACGATCTCGGAAAAGACACCCGACTCGCGGATGCGGCGGGCAATGAGCTGCGTGAACTGGCTGCCGAAATCGATGATCAGGACAGTGTCGGGCAGAACGGTATCGGGATGATTGGCTGTCGTCATGGCGAGCCTTTAGAGAAAGAAACGAGTCTGCGCAATGGGTCGCGCGGTCGCGCCGCTTACTTCGATTCCGATGTTTCGTCTCGAGCAGCGGCGGCCGTTTCCGGCGCGTCGCCCCGGGCTGCGTCGAGCGCGCGCAAGGCATCCATAAGCGCCGCGAAGCGCTGCTCGCCGATGCGATCAATATAGCCGCGTTCGATCTCAAGCTTGATGCGGTCGCCGTCGCGCAAAGCGTCCAGGCCCTTGCGCGTATAGCGCACAAGCTTGCCGCGGCCGTCACGGGGGTCGGGGAGCCGCTCCAGCACGCCTTCCGCTTCCAGTCCGTCGAGCAATTGCTGAACCGCTTGCTTGGAGGTGGCCGCGCGCTCGATCAATGCCGCCTGGCGCGTGCCGCCGCGGGGGATGTGCCCGAGCAGCCCGGCGCGCGCTTCGCTGAACCAGGAGTGGCCGGCGGCACGCATGGCGGCAGCGAACTCCGCCTGCCAGGCACGGCTCGCCTGCCATAGCCGCCAGCCGACGTGATCGGGCAACGCCTCGGTGTTTTCGTCAAGCCACTTGACCAAATTCAACACACCCTCTAAGTAGTCAAGTGTCTTGACTACTTGCCCACCTTACGCCGCGACACCGGTCCAGGCAATCGCCGACTTCACTCAGGAGAAAAACATGACGGCACTGCAAAAGGAAAATCTCGCGATCCTCATCCCGGGCACGACCCATGTGTTGGAGCGAAACGGCAAGGAGGCTTACGTCTATTTCGAAAACGACGGTGCCGCGCACATGCTGCTCGATGATGGCGAAGCGCGCAGCGGGCGCTGGCGGATGCTCGATGATGGTTATGTCACGGACTGGGACACGGGTGTAACCGGGCGCTGGACCCTGGACCATGAGCCGGGATCCGTCACCTACGTCAACCGCGACAATGCCGTTCGCTTCAAAATGATCGGGGTGCTGTTCGGCAACGCTAAAAACCTGCCGCGTCAGCCGGTCTGAAGATCGATTGCGCCGGAAGCGATCGACTGTTCCAGCAGTTGGACCGCCTGGGCCAGCTTCTCGTCGATGACGTGGAGATATTGGTTCCAGTCGTTGACGTGCCTGAGATCGGCCGCGCCGTCGGAAATGCCGCGCAGGCCGATCAGCGGCACGCCGAAGAGCTGGCAGGCGCGCAGGCAGGCGAAGGTCTCCATATCGACCATGTCGGCATCGATCGCGTCATAAGCGGCACCGGTGACGATCGCGCCGCCGGTCGAGAGCGCGGCGGTCTTGATGCCCGGGATAATGAAGGGCAGCGGCACCGTCACCGGCAAATCGAGGAAAGGCGTCGCGCCCTTCTCGAAGCCGAGCGGCGAAGCGTCCATGTCGCGATAGCTCACCGACACGGCCTGGTAGATTTCGGTCTGTTCGAGCTTGCGGCTGCCGGCCGAGCCCAGCGAAACGACCAGGTCCGGAAGCGCTCCCTCGGCCTTCAACGCCGCGAGCTCGGCGCCTAGCCTGACGCCGGCTTCGACCGGACCAACGCCGGTCATCAATGGCGTGAACAGGTTCTTCAGATGCGGGCCATACTCGGCCTCCGCCGCCATGACGAAAAGAACGGACTTGCCGGCGATGGCTGCAGCAATTGCCATGCGTCACCCTTCTATGCCGTCGCGGCCGACCACCGTCATCATCGTGCCGGTCATGGTGGCGATCAGCTTGGCCTCGCCATCGGCGGCGAACGCGTAAGCCTGGCCGTCGGCGACGATAATGGTGCGGCCGGGCTTTGTCACCGAGCCGCGGAACAGGAAGCGCTCGCCCCTGCCCGGCGCCAGGAGGTTGACCTTGAACTCGATGGTCAGCACGCTGGAATTCTCCGGCATCAGCGAAAAGGCCGCGTAGCCGCAGGCGGAGTCCAAAGCGGTGGAGATGACGCCGGCATGCAGGAAACCATGCTGCTGGGTGAGTGCGGCCGAATAAGGCATCTCGATCTCGATGATGCCCGGCGTCACCAGCGTCAGCTCGGCGCCGATGGTCGCCATAGCTTCCTGCCGGGCAAAAGAGACCCTGACGCGTTCCTCGAAGTCGGGAGCGGGTACGATCTTGGCTGCCATGGCCTTCGCCTTCTCGTTTTGCTGGCGAAGCTTATTGCAGAGCCAGGCGAGACAGGCAATCTCTTATGTTGCAGCGCAGCAAAATGCGGCCGATCTCACGCGGCCCGGCGCAAGGCGTGGAAATAGAACCCGTCGGTGCCGCTGAGCGCCGGCGACAGCGAGATGCCGCCGGTGCCGGCAATGCGCGCCGCCTGCTCATGGCCGGGGAAACGGCTGTCCCAGAGCAGGCGATGGTCGACCGGCGCAAAGCCGTCATGGCGTTCACGGAACGCAGCGACCTGCTCGCCGTTTTCGGCGTCGAACACCGAACAGGTGATGTAGACAAGCAGGCCGCCAGGTTTGACGAAGGCTTGCGCGGTGTCGAGAATCGCCTGCTGCTCGGCCTTGCGGGCATCGAGCTGCCTCTCTGTCAGCCGCCATTTGGCGTCGGGCCGCCGCCGCCAGGTGCCGCTGCCCGTGCAGGGCGCGTCAATCAGCACGACGTCCATGTGCTTGGTGAGCGGCGCAAGCTCGGCCGGCTTGCTGACGACCTGGACGTTGCGGTTGTGCGAGCGGCGGATGCGCTCGAAGATCGGCGCCAGCCGCACCTTTTCCGAGTCATGGGCAAAGAGCTGGCCCCGATTGTCCATCTCGGCCGATAGCGCCAGCGTCTTGCCGCCGGCGCCGGCGCAATAGTCGAGCACCTGCATGCCAGGCTCCGCACCGGCAAGTGCTGCGGCAAGCTGCGAGCCCTCATCCTGCACTTCGAACCAGCCTTTCTGGAAAGCCGGCTCGGCCTGGACGTTCGGATGCCTGCCGTCGCCGTCGATCGGTGGGATGCGGATGCCATGCGGCGCCATCGCCGCCGGCGCCGCACCGGTGCCCTGCAATTCAGCCAGCACCTTGGCGCGATCGGCCTGGAGCGTGTTGACCCTGAGATCCAGCGGCGGGCGCTGCGCCAAGGCAGCGCCTTCCTCGACCCAGGCGTCGCCATAGGCTTGTTCAAGCAGCGGCGCGCACCAGTCCGGGACATCGGCGCGCACCACATCGGGCGCGTCGACCAGCCCGCGGCCGGCGGTTGCCTTCAGCTCGCCGGCGCTGAGCAGCGGCGGCGCAAACTTGTCGCCGTCGAGCGCCTCATTCAGCGACTGCGCCGTCTGCCCCCATTCCAACAGAAGCGCGCCGAAGCCGATGGCGCGCGGCGTGTCCTCGCCAAACAGCCAGCCGGCCGAGCGTCTGCGGCGCAGCGCGTCATAGACGATGTTGCCGATCGCGGCGCGGTCGCCGCCGCCGGCGAAGCGGTGCGACAGGCCCCAATCGCGCAAGGCGTCGGCCACCGGCCGGTGACGCCGGCCGATGTCTTCCAGAACCTCTATGGCCGCCGCCAGCCTTCCGCCCAGTCGCATTCGGTTTTCCGTAGCTCTTACAAATCTGGTCCAGCCCGCTCTTAAAGCCTTTCAGGCCAGGATTGAAACAGTTCTATTCGGTTTCCCGGTGAAACACGTTTTCAAATCCGGGGCGATTTCGCCGAACGGTTTTTCAAAGCAGGCGACACCATCGGAAAAACAAGACGATCGGCGAGAATATGAAAGGTCTCTAATGTTTTTGACTGATGTGCACAAGCAAGCCCCTTGGCTTAACCTCTCAGCTTTCCAAGTGTTGCCCGCAGGAATACTCTCCCGGCAGTGATTCGCGGCGCGGGAAACGCGGGTTGGCGGATCCTATGAGGAGAGGGCAATGAAGACTTATCTGGCAGAAGTTCTCGGCACGTTTTTGTTGGTGTTCATCGGCACGGCATCCGTTGTCACGGGCGGTTTCGGCGGCGCGCTGCCGCTCGGACAGGAAGGCATCGGCCTGGCGTTCGGCATCGGCCTGATCGCCGCCGCCTATGCGATCGGCCCGATCTCGGGCGCGCATCTCAATCCGGCGGTGACGCTGGGCGTGTTCCTGGCGGGGCGGATGCCGGCCAAGGATGTCGTGCCTTACTGGATCGCGCAGATCATCGGCGCCATCATCGCTTCGCTGGCGCTGTGGATCATCGTTTCCGGCCAGGCCGGCGGCCACACCGGCGGCTTCGGCGCCAATGGCTGGGACGAAGCGAAATGGGGTACGAGCTCAGCCTTCCTGTGGGAGCTTATCGGCACCTTCACCTTCGTCACCGTGATCCTCGGCGTCACAAACGCCAAGCACACCACCGCCTTCGCCGGCCTGGTCATCGGCCTGACGCTGGCAGCCATTCACTTCGCGATGATCCCGGTGACCGGCACCTCGGTCAATCCGGCGCGCTCGATCGGCCCGGCGCTGTTTTCAGGCGGCGCGGCGCTCAGCCAGCTCTGGCTGTTCATCGTCGCACCATTGATCGGTGGAGCGATCGCCGGCGTCGTCGCCAAGGTGGGCATCTTCGAAAAAGACTGAGATTTATTGGCCTTATGAAAAAAGGCGCGGGCATGACCCGCGCCTTTTTACTTGGGAGGTCGAAAACTTACTTCGCGGCGATCTCGAAGCGGTCGAGGTTCATCACCTTCGCCCATGCCTTGACGAAGTCCTTGACGAACTTGGCCTTGGCGTCGGCAGAGCCGTAGACCTCGGACAGCGCGCGCAGCTGCGCGTGCGAGCCGAAGATCAGGTCGGCGCGGGTGCCGGTCCACTTGACCGCCTTGGTCTTGCGGTCGCGCGCCTCGTACACCTCGTCCGAGCCCGGCTCGGTGCCGGCCGCCGGATCCCAGACGGTCGCCATCGAGAGCAGGTTGACGAAGAAGTCGTTGGTCAGCGTGCCCGGCCTGTCGGTGAAGACGCCGTGCTTCGAGCCGCCGGCGTTGGCGCCGAGCACGCGCAGGCCGCCGACCAGCACGGTTAGTTCCGGCGCTGTCAGCGTCAGGAGCTGGGCGCGGTCGACCAGCATCGCTTCGACCGACATCGGCAGCTTGCCCCTGCTGTAGTTGCGGAAGCCATCGACGGTCGGCTCTAGCGGCGCGAACGAGTGAACATCCGTCTGCTCCTGCGAGGCGTCCATGCGGCCCGGCGTGAAGGGAACCGCCACCTCGTTGCCGCCGTCCTTGGCCGCCTTCTCGACGGCAGCGACGCCGCCAAGCACGATGAGGTCGGCCAGAGAGACCTTCTTGCCGCCGGTCTGCGCCGCTTTGAACTCCTGCTGGATGGCTTCGAGCTTGGCGAGCACCTTGGAGAGCTGGGCCGGCTGGTTGACCTCCCAGTCCTTCTGTGGCGCAAGCCGGATGCGGCCGCCATTGGCGCCGCCGCGCTTGTCCGAACCACGGAAGGTCGAGGCTGAAGCCCACGCGGTGGAGACCAGCTCGGAAACCGAGAGACCGGAGGCCAGGATCTTCGCCTTGAGCGAAGCGATGTCCTGCTCGCTCACTAGCTCATGGTCGATGGTCGGGATCGGATCCTGCCAGATCAGCTCTTCCTTCGGCACGAGCGGGCCGAGGTAGCGCACCACCGGACCCATATCGCGATGGGTGAGCTTGAACCAGGCGCGGGCGAAGGCGTCGGCAAACTGATCCGGGTTCTGGTGGAAGCGGCGCGAGATCTTTTCGTAAGCCGGATCGAAACGCAGCGCGAGGTCGGTGGTCAGCATGGCCGGCGCGCGACGCTTGGAGGGATTGTGCGCGTCCGGAACCGTGTCGGCGCCGGCACCGCCCTTCGGCGTCCACTGATGGGCGCCCGCCGGGCTCTTCGTCAGCTCCCACTCATAGTTGAAGAGGTTGTCGAAGAAGTTGTTGCTCCATTTGGTCGGCGTCGTCGTCCAGGTCACCTCGAGGCCCGAAGTGATGGCGTCGCCAGCGATGCCGGAGGCGTATTTGCTCGACCAGCCGAGCCCCTGCGCCTCGATGCCGGCGCCCTCGGGTTCGGGACCCACCAGCGAGGCATCGCCGGCGCCATGCGTCTTGCCGAAAGTGTGGCCGCCGGCGATGAGCGCGACGGTCTCCTCATCGTTCATCGCCATGCGGCCGAAGGTCTCGCGAATGTCGCGCGCGGCGGCGATCGGGTCCGGCTTGCCGTTCGGACCTTCCGGGTTGACGTAGATCAGGCCCATCTGCACGGCGCCGAGATGGCCTTGAAGCTCGCGATCGCCGGAATAGCGCTGGTCATCCAGCCACTTGGTTTCGGAGCCCCAATCCACGTCCTGCTCCGGCTCCCACACGTCTGCACGGCCGCCGGCGAAGCCGAAGGTCTTGAAGCCCATCGATTCCAGCGCGACGTTGCCAGTGAGGATCAACAGGTCGGCCCAGGAAATCTTGCGGCCGTACTTCTGCTTGACCGGCCACAGCAGCCGGCGCGCCTTGTCGAGATTGGCATTGTCCGGCCAGCTGTTCAGTGGCGCGAAACGCTGCTGACCGGCGCCGGCGCCGCCGCGGCCATCGCCGATGCGATAGGTGCCGGCGCTGTGCCAGGCCATACGGATGAAGAGCGGGCCGTAATGGCCGAAGTCGGCCGGCCACCAATCCTGCGAATCCGTCATGACCTTGTGCAGGTCCTTGATCACCGCATCGAGGTCGAGACTCGCGAATTCCTTGGCGTAGTCGAAGTCTTCGCCCATCGGGTCCGACAGGTTCGACTGCTGGTGGAGAACGGCAAGGTCGAGCTGGTTCGGCCACCAGTCACGGTTGGTCCGGCCGGCGGATCCATGCGCCACGGGGCATTTGCCAGCGCTGTTGTCGTCGGTTTTCGCGTCCATCTTAGTCTCTCCGATTCTGCCGAGGTTGAATTTCGCCGAGGTCGATTTTCCCGAGATGTGCGGGGGCAGCCATTGGCCGCGCCAACCTGGAACGATTCCAGAGTAGGCCGGCCAGCCGATAAAGACAAATTGCCTTTCCTGTTTGTTTTGATAACCTTTGCTTATGATTGGTCTCACCGTTCGCCAGATGCTTTATTTCGACGCGCTGGCGCAGACGCTGCATTTCGGCCGCGCCGCCAAGCTTGCCGGTGTCAGCCAGCCGGCACTGTCCTCGCAGATCGCCGAGCTGGAAGAACGACTGAACTGTCGTCTGTTCGAACGCGGCGGCAAGACGGTGCGGATGACCGACGAGGCGCATGCCTTGCAGCCGCGCATCGAGCGCATCCTCGCCGATATCCGTGACGTCGAAACGACGGCTCGACGCGGTCGTCCCGCCATGGAGGGCCGCTTCCGGCTGGGTATCATCCCGACGGTGGCGCCGTATCTGCTGCCGCATGTGCTGCCGGAGCTGAAGAAGCAATACCCTGCCCTGCAGATCGAACTGCGCGAGTCCGTGACCGCATCATTGGTCGAGGACACGGCCACCGGCCGGCTCGACGCTTTTATCGCCGCGCTGCCGCTTGATCATGCGGGCCTCGTCACCGAAGAGCTCTTTCCCGATCGCTTCTTCCTTGCGGTTCCCGCCGGCGATCCGGCCTTCGCCTCGCCGCCCGTGCCGCCCGAAAGCCCGGCGCTGGAGCGGCTGATGCTTCTGGAGGAAGGCCACTGCCTGCGCGAGCAGGCCCTGGCTGTCTGCGGCAATGTGCGGCCGGTGGCGATGGCAAGCTATGGCGCGACCAGCCTGACGACGCTTTTGCAGATGGTGGCGCATGGACTGGGCGTCACGCTGGTGCCGGAAATGGCGGCACGTGCCGCCGGCGTCATGCCGGACCTGCGGATCGTGCCGTTCCAGGAACCGATGCCGCAGCGCCTGATCTGCATGGCCTGGCGCCGCAACAGGGCGCGACAGGACGAATGCGTGGAACTGGCGAGGATCATACGGGCGTTGGATCAGGCGGTGCTGGCGGCGTGAAGCGCCCGTCCATGCCCATCTCCTGCGCCCGATACTCGGCCCACGACAAGTTTCACGGCACAAAGATCAAAAACACATAGGTAAAAAACACCACGACATGGATCATACCGGTCAGGAACGTCGTTCTCTCGGTGCTGAAGCTTACGCTGCATATGAAAAGCGCCAGCACCAAAAGCACGGCATCGGACGCCGGAAGCCCCAAGGTCAGCCCCCTGCCCGTCAGCAGGCTGGCCGCCGCGACCGCCGGTATCGTCAAACCGATCGTGGCGCAGGCCGAGCCCATCGCGATGTTCAAGCTGCGCTGCAGCTCATTCTTGAATGAGGCGCGGATCGCCGAGATGGCCTCCGGCATCAGAACCAGTCCCGCGATCAATGCCCCCACAATGCTGTCGGCCTGGGTCACCTGGTAGGCGGCTAGCGCATCCTCGACGCTTGCTGCGACCTGCTCGGCGAGCATGACAATTCCGATCAGACCGCACAACAGCAGCAGGGCGCTGATGGCAATGCTTTCATGGGAGACAGTTCGCATCGGAACGTCGTGTGCCTCTCCCTGGACGAAGTCCTCCCGGTGACGGACGGTCTGGGCGAACACGAAGCTCGCATAAAGCAGCACCGAAAGGACGCTTACAAAACCAAGTTGAGCTGCCGAAAACGTGCCGGGGCCCGTAGCTTGGGTGTAGGTCGGGAGAATAAGCGTCATCACGGTCAGCGCGATCAGAACCGACAGGTAAGCGCTTGTCCCTTGCCGAACGATCGCCTGCTTGCGATGGCGCCAGCCGCCAAGCGTGAGACATAGGCCGACAACGCCGGTGGAGGTGATCATCACCGTCGAGAAAACGGACTCGCGCGCCAGCGTCGGGTTGTTTTCTCCATGCAGCATCATGGAGACGATGATCGACACTTCAATTGCCGTCACCGCAAAAGTCAGCACCAATGTTCCGTAGGGCTCCCCCACGCGCCGGGCGACCGCCTCGGCATGGTCGAGCACCACGAAAATGGTGGTGAACATGATGGCGCTCGACAGCGCTCCAACGAGTATCCTGACATTCGGCGACCCTTGGTCAACCGAAAGGCCGCTGGCCCTGACCGCGGCAGCCATCGCCAACGCGGCCAACGGCATCGTGTAGGAAGTCACCGACCGTCCGAAACCAGTCATCCAAGTCCCCCGAACGCCGTGCGTTTGCGCGAACTTAGCGGAAAAGCGCGTGGGGAGCACCTCTCACGGGCATCTTTGCCCGCCAAGCGCATCATTCAAAACACGATTGAGGGCCGGGCACCATTTTTGGTGTCGAATATCTCGATGGCCTTGCGAACCGCCCCACAGAATTTTTCCAGGAGTTCCGGCTCGCTCCCCAGTCGGCGGCGCAGCGAGAGGGGCACTTCCAACTGTGCTCCTTTCCCCGTCAGTCCGCGGTTGACGATGTTTGAATCCTGGATACCTGGAAACGGATGGTCATCCTTTCTCGTCTGGAAGCCGGCCTCCTGCAGACGCCAGGCTATCTCTGAAACCAGTGCGGCGTCCTTGCCGCCCAGGTAGACCGTCGAGGGATCGTCCCGATCCTGACGACCGTGTATAGCGACGACAGTGGACTTCGTCCGCAACAGTTCCAGCGCGGACTCCTCGTCAAAATTCCTGGACGTTATGTGCAGCTCCCGGTTGCTTTCGGGCATGAGCCCTTCAAAGCAATACATATCGAGATCGCCCCCTGCGATCGTCTCGGTGATCAGGGAGGTGCGGGGCTCGATCTTGCCGCCATGCGGGGCCATGACGACCGCACTGCCGGTCCGCGCGCCATGCCGGACGACGATGCGATAATCTATGTTTTCGATTTTGGCGGCTCTCAGCGCCGCGAAATTTGGAAACTCGTTGTCCATAAATGCCGTTTCACGCCGTCTTCTGCGCCACCAGCCCCAGTTCTTCCACCATCGCCTCGCGCATCAGGAATTTCTGCGGCTTGCCGGTCACCGTCATCGGCAGTTCGGTGCGGAAGCGGATGTAGCGCGGCACCTTGTAGTGCGCGATCTGGCCGGCGCAGAAGGCCTTGATCTCCTCAGCGGTCGCTATCTGGCCGGGCTTCAAGACGATCCAGGCGCAGAGTTCCTCGCCATATTTGTCGTCAGGAATGCCGAAGACCTGCACTTCCTTGATTTTCGGATGGCGATAGAGGAATTCCTCGACCTCGCGCGGATAGACGTTCTCACCGCCGCGGATGACCATGTCCTTCACCCGGCCGACGATGTTGCAATAGCCCTCGGCATCGATGGTGGCGAGGTCGCCGGTGTGCATCCAACCGTCGGCGTCGATCGCCTCGCGGGTCTTCTCGACGTCGTCCCAATAGCCCTTCATCACCGAGTAGCCGCGCGTGCAGAGTTCGCCAGGCTCGCCGACCATGACGGTGGCGCCGTCGGCGCCGATCGCCTTCACCTCGACGTGCGGGTGGATCCGGCCGACGGTGGAGACGCGCTTTTCCAGCGGGTCGTCGACGCTGCTCTGGAAGGAGACCGGGCTGGTTTCGGTCATGCCGTAGGCGATGGTCACCTGGCTCATATGCATCAGCGACACCACCTTCTTCATCACCTCGATCGGGCACGGCGAGCCAGCCATGATGCCGGTGCGCAGGCTGGAGAGATCGAAGCTCGCAAAATCCGCATGGTCGAGCATGGCGACGAACATGGTCGGCACGCCATAGAGGCCGGTGCAGCGCTCCTGCGCCACCGCTTTCAGCGTCGCGCCGGCATCGAAGCCTTCGCCGGGGAACACCATGGTGGCGCCCTTGGTGACGCAGCCCATCGTGCCCATCGACATGCCGAAGCAGTGATAGAGCGGCACCGGGATGCAGAGACGGTCATCGACGGTGAGCCTGATCGCCGAGGTGACGAGATTGCCGTTGTTGACGATGTTGGAATGCGTCAGCGTCGCACCCTTCGGCGCACCCGTCGTCCCGCTGGTGAACTGGATGTTGATGGCCTCGCCCGGCTTCAGGCTCTCCGAGATGCGGTCGAGGCTGTCATGCTCGTCGCGGCCGGCCATGGCGAGCACATCGCCGAAATTGAACATGCCGGGCGAGTTGTCTTCGCCCATGCGGATGACGATCTTCAGCCCCGGCAGCTTCTTTGCCTTGAGCCTGCCGGGCTCCGCCGTGGCGATCTCCGGCGCCAGCGTCTCGACCATGCCGAGATAATCGGAAGTCTTGAACTGGGCTGCCGTGACCAGCGCCGTGCAGCCCACCTTGTTGAGCGCATATTCGAGTTCGGTCAGTCGATAAGCCGGGTTGATGTTGACCAGGATGAGGCCGATGCGGACCGTGGCGAACTGCGTCACCAGCCATTCCCAGCGGTTCGGCGACCAGATGCCGACGCGGTCGCCCTTTTCCAGGCCGAGCGCCAGGAAGCCGGCCGCCAGCGCGTCGACCGTGTCCGACAGCTCGCTCCAGGTGAAGCGCTTGTCCTGGCCGACGAAGACGGCAGCGTCGAGCGTGGCGTATTTGCTGACTGTATCGGAAAACAGTTCCGGGATGGTCTTGTCGAGCAGGGGCACCGAGCGGTCGCCCGAGACATGCGCCTTGCCGCCCACCGGAGCGACGAAGGCGCCACTGGCGCGACGCCCGCGCAGATTGGTGGCGTTCATGAGCTCGTCGAGTTTGATCGCCATCGCCGTCTCCTCCCGGGATAATCGAGCCTATCAGCCGATGGCGGCGGTGGAAATCCGCCAAAGGTCCCCCTCCTCCTTGAGGGGAGGGCTATCGCATAGGGCGCTCCCCCTCACCCAGCCTCCGCTCCGCTCGGCTGACCTCTCCCCGAGGGGAGAGGAGATTGCCAGCGTTGGCGCCATCTCTTCTCCCCCACGGGGAGAAGGTGGCCGCGAAGCGGCCGGATGAGGGGGCGCCGCCGGACGATTAATTGCCTACAATCGACATTTTCGCGGCGATTTCCCGCAACCGCGCCTCGTCCGCTGCATCGCGGCTCTTCTTAGAAGCGACGAGACAGGCCTGCGACCTCAGTATCACTCCATCGCCCAGCACTCTGAGGTGGTTGGCGCGCAGTGTCGACCCGGTGGTGGTGATGTCGACGATGACGTCGGCCAGGCCCGCGGCCGGGGCGCCTTCGGTGGCGCCGAGGCTTTCGACGATGCGGTAGACCTGGATGCCATGCTTGAGCGAAAAGAACTGCTGCGTCAGCCGCCAGTATTTGGTGGCGATGCGCAAGCGCCTGCCGTGGCGCTGGCGGAAATCGGCGGCGACATCGTCGAGATCGGCCATATTGTCGACATCGAGCCAGATGTCGGGCACCGCGACCACGACATCGGCATGGCCGAAGCCGAGCCGAGCGACGATCTCGGCATGCGCTTCCCAGTCGGCTAGGTTCTCGCGCAAAAGATCCTCGCCGGTGATGCCGAGATCGACCGCGCCCTGGCCGATCTCTCCGGCGATTTCGGAAGCGGAAAGGAAGGCCACCTCGACATCGTCGAGGCCGTCGATGCGGGCGCGGTATTTGCGGTCGTCCTTGGGCAGGGCGACAGTCAAGCCGGCCCTGGCCAGCACTTCAAGAGACTGTTCCTTGAGACGGCCCTTTGACGGGATCGCCAGCGTGATCATCGTGCGCCCTCCCGCAAGGCTTCGATGCGGTCGAGCCAGACCGAGAAGCCGACACCGGGGATCGGCTTCTTCGCGCCGAGCAGGGTCAGCAGCCGGTCATAGCGGCCGCCGCCGACCAGCGGGCGATCGCCGTCACCCGCGGCAATCTCGAAAACGAGACCGGTATAATAGTCGAGCGGGCGGCCGAAGGCGGCGTCGTAGCGGATTTGCGCCGAGGATAGGCCATGCGCCTCTATCGCCTTGGCGCGAGCCGCGAAATTCTCCAGCGCCGGTCCCAGCGACAGGCCGGCATCGGCGGCGAATTTTTCGAGCGCCGCGGTCGCGCCGTCGAGCGCGACGTCGATCTCGAGAAAACCCTTCAGCGCCGAGAAGGCCTCGTCGGACAGCCGCACGCTGCGCAGTTGCGCTTTCTCGATCAGCCTGCGCGCGATGTCGGCCGGGGCACGGCCGGACGACGCCGACAGCCCGGCCTCCTCCATGCCGGCGGAGATATGCGCTGAGAGACCTTCCGCATCGCCGTCGAGCACCAGCAGGGCGACCGGGCCGGAGAGCTGGCTGTTGCGCGGCGGGTTGGCGAGGTCGGCAAGGGCCGCTTCCAGCATCGGCGCCGAGCCGAAGGCGCGCGCAAGCCGCATGCGCCAGCCGCGCGGCAGGCCGAGGGCCGCCAGTACCGCCTCGAACAGGGTCTGGTCGCCGAGCGTGATGGCGAGCGGCCGTCCAGGCAACACCAGCGACAGCAGCGCATGCGCGTCGGCCAGCGAACGGGCATCGGCCGCGGCCGTGTCGCGGTCGCCGAGATCCTCGATGCCGGCCTGGAAGAACTCGTTGCCGCCCTCGCGGCGCTGGCGGAACACCTCGCCGAGATAGGAATAGCGGCGCGGGGTTCCGGCCTGGCTGGCGATGTGGTCGAGACAGACCGGAATGGTGAATTCGGGCCGCAGACACAGCGTCTTGCCGGTCTCGCTCTCGGTCAGGAAGATGCGCCGGCGCAGGTCTTCGCCCGCCATGTCGAGGAACGGATCGGCGGGTTGTAGCACGGCGACTTCGACGGCGTGGGTGTCGCGCTCGGCGAAGAGCTTCGTGATGTCGGCGGCGATGGCGGGGCGGGTGGTCATGCGACACGCCCTTCCCTTCTCCCCTTGTGGGAGAAGGTGGATCGGCGCGCAGCGCCGAGACGGATGAGGGGTGCCGGAAGGAATGCCGAGGTCGGCGCTCTACGGCGCCCCCCTCTGTCCTGCCGGACATCTCCCCCTCTAGGGGGGAGATTAGATGTCGCGCCGGCTTTCGCCAATTTTGAATGCTGCAGAAAGAGGCGCGACGCCCAAGCTGCCAATCTCCCCCCTAGAGGGGGAGATGTCCGGCAGGACAGAGGGAGGCGCGAAGGAACGCGACCTTTATCCGCCACGTGTCCGCTCCTCGGCCTGCGCCGCCAAAATCTTCTTCACCTCGCCAACCAACTCGCCTTCCGCCACAGTCACCTGCGCCGGCCTTGCCGCGCGCCATTCGGCGTTGTCGGTGATTTCGGCCGACATGCGAGCGCCTTCGATCAAATCCTTGATCTGCAGCTCGCCCTTGGCGCGCTCGTCGCCGCCCTGGATGATGGCGACCGGGCTGCCGCGGCGGTCGGCGTATTTCAGCTGCGCCTTCATGCCGGCGCCGCCGAGATACATTTCGGAGCGGATACCGGCGGCGCGCAGGTCGGCGACCATCTTCTGGTAGCGGCCGAGGCTTTCCGTGTCCTTGTCCATGACCAGCACGACGGCCGGGGCAATGACGTCCGAGGTATCGAGCTTGCCGAGGTTCTTCAGCGCCGTCATCAATCGCGAGACGCCGATCGAGAAGCCGGTCGCTGGCACCGGCTCGCCGCGGAAGCGCGAGACCAGCCCGTCATAGCGACCGCCACCGCCGACCGAACCGAAGCGCACGATCTGGCCGTCCTCATTGGGGATCTCGGCCAACAACTCGGCCTCGAAGACCGGGCCGGTGTAGTATTCGAGGCCACGCACGACGGAGCGGTCCATGGCGATACGGCTTTCGCCATATCCTGCCGCCCTGACCAGAGCTTCGATCGTTGCCAGTTCGCCCACGCCTTCCTGATACATGGCGTTGGCGCTGACGCCGGAATCCTGGCCGACCTGTCCGTTCCTGGCCGTTGCTAAAAGAACCGCTTCGGCCTGTGCGTCATTCAACCCGGCGCCCTTGGCGAAATCGCCTTCGCCTTCCTTGCCGCCATCCCATCGTCCAGGGCCAAGCAGGAGCTTCACGCCTTCCGGGCCGAGTTTGTCCAGCTTGTCGATGGCGCGCAGTACCGTCAGCCGGCGTCCCGTATTCTCTTCACCACCCAGCCCGATCGCCTCCAGCACGCCATCCAGCACCTTGCGGTTGTTGACGCGGATGACGTAGTCGCCGCGCTTGATGCCGAGCGCTTCCATGACATCGGCCATCATCATCGCCATCTCGGCGTCGGCGGCGACGCCCGGCGTGCCGATCGTGTCGGCGTCGAACTGCATGAACTGGCGGAAGCGGCCGGGGCCTGGTTTCTCGTTGCGGAACACCCAGCCCGAGCGATAGCTGCGGTAGGGTTTCGGCAGCCTTTCAAAATTCTCGGCGACGAAGCGCGCGGTCGGCGCGGTCAGGTCGTAGCGCAGCGACAGCCACTGGTCGTCATCGTCCTGGAATGAGAACACGCCTTCGTTCGGCCGATCCTGGTCGGGCAGGAATTTGCCCAAAGCATCGGTGTATTCGATCATCGGCTGGTCGACCGGCTCGAAGCCGTAGAGCTCATAGACCGAGCGGATGGTCGCCATCATCTTTTCGACGGCGCGGATGTCTTCGGCGCTGCGGTCGGCAAAACCGCGCGGCAGCCGCGCTTTCGTCTTTTCCGATTTGTCGGCCATGTGCATGTACTCGGCGTTTCATGGTGCGCCATGGATAGGAAATTTCCTATTTCCGAGGCGCGCGTGTCCTACCCGATGCCGGTTGGTGCGGCAAGGGTGGACCCATGTGCGGGAGATAAAGGCTGTGCCTTCGAAACAAAACCACACCAAAAACGAAACAATTCCGCCATCGGCGCGGCATGCTGCCGACACAATCGACGACCATAAAGCACACCGAAACAAGGGGTTCGGGGTCATGACGACGGCTAAAGACATCATCGAGAGCGGCAAATCGGTCAGGCTGCGGCCTGCCGGCAGCGTCGCCCTCACGCCGGTGCAGCAGCCGGCCGGGCCGTTCGAAGTGTCGGCGCAGGCGCGTAAGCCTGCGGTGGGCGATGCGCTGGTGACCGGCCTGCTGGTGATCTACCCGGCATTCGCCGCCATGGCGGCGATCATCGCTGGGCTTTTTCTGACCGGCGCTGGCAGCCTCTGACTTCACTCAGCGATCGGGGGATCATAATGCAGTTGCAATTTGCGTGCGCGCTTGCCGGCGCGCTGGCCGTTGGCGCAACCGGCGCGGCCAACGCCTGCCAGCTGGGCGACGCCCGTCTTGCCGGCCATTATTACCTGAACGGCGTCATGGAGGTCGGCTCGGAGCTGTTGCTGAAGAAAGACGGCGGCTTCGAATTCGCGCTCGCCTACGGCGCCAACGACCAGTACGGCAGGGGCTGCTGGGTGAGAAGGGGCTCGATCGTCGAGGTCATCCCGGCCGGCCGCAGTTCCGCCTCCACGCATCACACGCCCGACGATAGCGGCTTCAGCGGGCTGGTGCTGACGGTGTCCGGCTCCAGCCTGGTCTGGAACATCAACGGCAGCGGCCATAAGGGACGGTACGAGAAGTGAGCGCTTTCCCTCCCCCTTGTGGGGAGGGTCGACGCGCAGCGTCGGGGTGGGGGTCTGGCAGACTCTTTCTACCCCCACCCGCGCCTTCGGCGCGACCTCCGCACAAGGGGGAGGTGGAGGGTGACGCTACTTCGGGCGCTTCAGCTTCCTGCGCTCGTTCTCCACCTCTGCCCTGCAGTAGCAGCCTTCGAGATGGTCGTTGACCAGGCCCATCGCCTGCATGAAGGCATAGACGGTCGTCGGGCCGACGAAGCTCCAGCCGCGTTTTTTCAATTCCTTCGAGATCCTGACTGACACGGCCGTCGTCGGATTGGCGCGCAGATGCGTGAGGTCGACGACTGACGGCCGTTCTTCCGCACTAGGTTCGAATTTCCAGAACCAGGCGGCCAAAGAGCCGAATTCGTCCACCATCTCGCGGGCGCGCCTGGCGTTGTTGATGGTCGAGACGATCTTGCCGCGATGGCGGATGATGCCGGCATTTCCGAGCAGGCGCTCGATATCCTCATCGGTGAACGCCGCCACCTTGTCGAAGTCGAAGCCGGCGAAGGCCTCGCGGAAGTTCTCGCGCTTTCGCAGGATGGTCAGCCACGACAGGCCCGACTGGAAGCCTTCCAGGCAAATCTTTTCGAAGAGCCGGCGGTCATCCGTTACCGGCCGGCCCCATTCATGGTCATGGTAGTGGAGATAATCCGGCAGGTTGCCGTGCCAAAAGCAGCGCGCCTTGCCGTCTGGGCCATCGAGAATGCCGGCATGTTGAGTTGCCATCGCTAGCAAGTCCATTCGTTAATGCGCTTCAGCGCCGAGTTTACCGCGGCTTTACCAGATTCCTGAACCGGCCGGTAACCACACCAAAAGGTTTACTGACAAAGCGGCATTTTACGCATCCCGATTCATGTTTTGCTTGCCGCTCCGCGCCAAGGATCGCGAAACCGAGGGTGCCTCCCCGCCCCGGATCAGTTCGACGATCAAGGTGCGTTCCGATGAAGACAGCGTTTTGTTCCCTGCTCGGTGCCGCGGCGTTTCTTGCCGCCGGCGCCACAACCTCCCTTGCCAATGACCGCTATGCCGACATGCCGCCGGTGACGGTGAGCCCTGACCTTTCGGCGCCCTGGGTGCTGCAGCTTGGCCATGCGCCGGGCATCGTGCGCCCGACCCGGCAAGCAACGCAGCAGCCGCTGCGCCGACTGTTCCAGGCGCAGCCCGACCAGCAGCGCACGGCGGCCGTGCAGCAGCCGGCCAAGCGCATGGTGACGCGGCCGCAGATCAATCCGATCTACCTGCCGCAGGAAGTCGCCTATGACGGGCCGGCGAAGCCGGGCACCATCGTCATCGATACGCACCAGAATTTCCTCTATCTAGTCGAGAAGAACGGCAAGGCGCGCCGCTATGGCGTCGGCACCGGCAAGCCCGGCTTCGAATGGTCGGGCACGCACAAGATCACCGACAAGAAGGTGTGGCCCGACTGGCGCCCGCCGGCGGTGATGATCAAGCGCGAGGCGGCCAAGGGCCGTTACCTGCCGACCTACCTTGCCGGCGGCATCGAGAACCCGCTGGGCGCGCGCGCCCTCTATATCGGCACCACCGAATACCGCATCCATGGCACCAACCAACCCTGGACGATCGGCGGCGCGGTGTCTTCCGGCTGCATCCGCATGCGCAACGAAGATGTTGTCGACCTCTACGAGCGCGTCAATGTCGGAACCACGGTCGAGGTGATATAGTCATCACGAATCAGCCGGTCAGGGGCAAATGGTCGTTTTTGGTGCCTGGTGTTGCCCTTAAGCCATAGCGCTCTTCTGGAAGAGATGCTTAGACTGGCAACGAGTTAACGGGGGACGGGTCGTGTGGGGATACGGCCGGTCACGAAAAGGCAGCGCGGGCAACCGCGCTGCCTTTTCGATTTTGAGTTCTTGTCTGATGCCTGTCGTTCTCCCAAAACCGCTCGCACTTTTGGGCGATAGGCATAGTGCGACAGGTCGCCCCGAAAGCAGGGCGTTTCGTTTCCGGGGCTGATTTCCCGGCAATCCTCTGCTATTGCAGTGCACAAATCTCAATTGTTGCGCAATTCCGGACGGGAAGCCGCTTCGGCGCTTTTCCTCGAATTGCTCCAGAGGCAGAGGTGTCAGCCATGATCAGGACCGACGACAGCCGTTACCTGAAAGGCGGTCCGGTCGCCCAGCGCATCATCGCTTCGGTGCGCGAAGACGCGGCGATCGCCACAGCCGAAGGCTTTCCGCCGAAGCTGGTTTCGATCACCGTCGGCGATACCGCCGCGGTCGACGTCTATGTGCGCAACCAGCGCGCCAAGGCGGCACTCGCCGGCATCTCCTTCGAGGAGCGGCGCTTCGCCGCCGACATCACCGCCGGTGAATTGGAAGCCGCGATCCATGGCCTCAACGCCGATCCGCGCGTCACCGGCATCATCATCCAGCGGCCGGTGCCGGTGCATATCCCGATCAAGACGCTGCAGGCGGCGGTGCATCCGCTGAAGGACGTCGAAGGCATGCATCCGGCCTCGATCGGCAACATCGTCTACAACCAGCTCGATCTGGCGCCCTGCACGGCGGCGGCCTCGGTCGAATTGCTCAAGGAAACCGGGCTCGATCTCAAGGGACTCGAAGTCGTCGTCGTCGGCCATTCCGAGATCGTCGGCAAGCCGATCGCCTTCCTTTTGATGAGCGAAGGCGCGACGGTGACGGTCTGCCACCACATGACTCGCTCTGTGGCAGCGCACGCGCGCCGCGCAGACGCGCTGTTCGTCGCCGTCGGCAAGCCGCGGCTGATCAAGGCCGACATGGTGAAGCCGGGCGCTTGTGTCATCGACATCGGCATCAATTCGGAGATCGGCCCTGACGGCGAAAGCCGCATCGTCGGCGACGTCGACACCGACAGCGTAAAGGAAGTCGCGTCCTGGATCACGCCGGTGCCCGGCGGCGTCGGCCCGCTCACCGTGGCGATCCTGCTGCGCAACACCATGGTAGCGCTCAACCGCCAGCGGGCGCTTTACCGCGCCACCTACGGCGTACCGGACCAACTCGCGGCGGAATAGCTCACTATTCGGCGGCGACAAGCTTGGTGTCAGAAACGCCTTCCGGCTTCGGGCCGCCATAAGCCCAGTCGAGCAATTTTATCGTGTGCACCACCGGCAGCTTCGCGGCGGATGCGATCTGCGTGATGCAGCCGATATTGCCTGTCGCGACGATCTCGGCGCCCGTTGCCTCGATATTGCGGACCTTGCGGTCGCGCAGCCTGGCCGAGATCTCCGGCTGCAGGATGTTGTAGGTGCCGGCCGAGCCGCAGCAGAGATGCCCCTCGCGCGGCTCGCGCACGACGAAGCCTGCTTTGGTCAAAAGCTCCTTCGGCTGGCGGGTGATCTTCTGGCCGTGCTGCATCGAGCAAGCGGAATGGTAGGCGACGATCGTGCCCGGCTTGCGCGCCGGCTCAGGCAGGTCGAGAGCAGCGAGATATTCGGTGACGTCCTTGGCCAGCGCCGAAACCCGCGCCGCCTTTTCGACATAGGCTGGATCGAGGCGCAACATAAAGCCGTAATCCTTGATCGTCGTGCCGCAGCCGGATGCCGTGACGATGATGGCGTCGAGCCCGCCCTTCTCGATGGCGCCGGTCCAGGCGTCGACATTGCGCCTTGCCGAGGCAAGCGCCTGATCCTCGCGGCCCATGTGATGGACGAGCGCGCCGCAGCAGCCCTCGCCTTCCGGGACGACGACCTCGACGCCCAGCCTTGTCAGCAGGGAGATGGTGGTTTCGTTGATGGCCGGGTCGAGCACCGACTGCGCGCAGCCGGTGAGGATGGCGACGCGGCCACGCTTTGCGCCCTGCCCGGCATGCGTGCCGGGCGAGGCAAACGGCGACGCCGGAGGTATCGACGAGGGCGCGAGCTTCAACATGGCCGCGAGCGGCCTCAACGCCGGCAGTTTTTCGAACAGGCCGATGAACGGCCGGCCAAGCCCGGCCAGTCTCAGCGCGGCGCGGAAGCGGCCTGGATAAGGCAGCACGAAGCCCAGCATGGCGCGCGTCAGCCGGTCGAGCAGAGGGCGCTTGTAGGTCTCCTGGATATGGGCGCGGGCATGATCGACCAGGTGCATGTAGTTCACGCCCGAGGGGCATGTCGTCATGCAGGCAAGGCAGGATAGGCAGCGGTCGATATGGGTGACGATCTCCTTGTCCGCCGGCCGGCCGTTCTCCAGCATATCCTTGATGAGATAGATGCGGCCGCGCGGTGAATCGAGTTCGTTGCCGAGGGTCACATAGGTCGGGCAGGTGGCGGTGCAGAAGCCGCAATGCACGCATTTGCGCAAGATCTTTTCCGATTCCGCGACATGCGGATCGGCAAGCTGGGCGGCTGAGAAATTGGTCTGCATTGCGATGCTCTGTTTAGACGCAATTCCGAACGAAAAACCGTTTCACACTTTTCCTGAAATTGCTCTAGGCCATGCGGCCGGGGTTGAGAATCTGCTTGGGATCGAACTCGGCCTTGAGCCGTGCCGACAGCGCCGCCAGATGCGACGGCTGCGGCTCGAACACCGGCAGGGCCGCGCGATGCGGGGCCGACGCGCGCACCAGCGTCGCATGGCCGCCGCCGAATTTTCTGATCAGCCCGCGCAACAGATCGGCCTCGGGGTCGTCCTCGCGCATCGAGAGCCACACCAGCCCGCCTTGCCAGTCATAGAAGGCATCGACCGCCGCCTGCATGCGCAGCGCCATCACCATGTGGTGCGCCTGCGACGGCGCCATCGACACTCGCCAGACCGGCTTGGCGCCGCCATCAGCGAAGGGAATGCAATCGCGGATATCGCGCCAGACGGCTTTCGATGCCTCGCCCCCAATCTCTTGCAGCGGACCGGCCTTGCCGAGCAGTTGCTTGAGCGCTTCTATGCGATAGACGACCGACGGACCAAAGCCCTCGACGCGCAGCAGCGTCGCTGCGTCGCTTCCGAGCTTGCCACCAGCAACCTTCGCGGCGATGCGCTCCGGCAGATGCGCGGCGCTCGATACTTCGGCGCTGGAGCCCAGCGCCAGCGCCATGGCGGCAACCGCCGCATCGTCGAGCAGGCCGCGGATGGCCAAGGTCACTTCGGTTTCGGCGGCCGGCAGGACCTTGAAGGTGACGCCGGTCAGCACCGCGAGCGTGCCCCAGCTATTCGCCATCAGCTTGGAGAGATCGTAGCCGGTGACGTTCTTAACGACCCGGCCACCCGACTTGAAGGCCTCGCCACGGCCCGAGACGGCGGCGATGCCGAGGATGTGGTCGCGCGCTGCGCCCGCCTTCAGCCGGCGCGGTCCGGAGAGGTTCGACGCCAGCACGCCGCCGATCGAGCCGTTCTTGCCCCCTTGGCCCGGCTCACCGCCGAGCAACGGGCCGTAATCCATCGGCTCGAAGGCGAATTGCTGGCCGTTCTCGGTCAGCAATTGCTCGATTTCGGCGAGCGGCGTGCCGGCCTTGGCCGACAACACCAGTTCGGCCGGCTCATAGAGTGTGACGCCGGTGAGTTTCGAGAGATCGAGCGTGTGTTCGCTCTGCTGCGGACGACCGATGCCACGCCTGGAGCCATGACCGAGGATTTCCAGCGGCGTTTCCTCGGCCGCCGCCCATTGGACGGTGGAGAGGATTTCGGCGGAGGTGGCAGGGGTGAAGGTGGTCATGGAAGCACCTAGTTCCTCGCCCCCGCAAAGCGGGGGCGAGGTGATAGGTCGCGTTCCTTCGCGCCCCGCTCTGTCCTGCCGGACATCTCCCCCTCAAGGGGGGAGATTGGCTGGCGCGAAAGGTTTCGCCAATCGCCAACGTTGGTGAGAAGGCGATGCGCCGAAGCTGCCAATCTCCCCCCTCGAGGGGGAGATGTCCGGCAGGACAGAGGGGGGTGTTCAAGCGCCGACGTATCCACTCAAAACCTCGGAATATCCGGAAACGCCACTTGCCCGCGATGCACATGCATGCGGCCCAGCTCGGCGCAGCGGCGAAGCTGCGGGAAGACCTTGCCGGGGTTAAGCAGATGGTTGGGATCGAAAGCGCATTTGACGCGCATCTGCTGGTCGAGGTCGATCTGGTTGAACATTTCAGGCATCAGGTCGCGCTTCTCGACGCCGACGCCGTGCTCGCCGGTCAGCACGCCGCCGACCTCGACGCAAAGCCGCAATATGTCGGCGCCGAAGCTTTCCGCCTTGTCGAGCTCGCCCGGCACATTGGCGTCGTAGAGGATCAGCGGATGCAGATTGCCGTCGCCGGCGTGGAAGACGTTGGCGACGCCGAGGCCATATTTCTCCGACAGGTCGCGCATGCCGGCGAGCACGCGCGGCAGTTCCTTGCGCGGAATGGTGCCGTCCATGCAGTAATAGTCGGGCGAGATGCGGCCGACCGCCGGGAACGCCGCCTTGCGTCCGGCCCAGAAGCTCAGCCGCTCCTGCTCGGACTGCGAGATGCGGCAGGTGGTCGAGCCGTTCTTGTAGGCGATAGCCTCCACGAGGCCGATCAAATGGTCGACCTCGACACTCGGACCGTCGAGCTCGACGATCAGCAGCGCCTCGACGTCGAGCGGGTAGCCGGCATGGACGAAATCTTCCGCCGCGTGGATCGCCGGGCGGTCCATCATCTCCATGCCGCCGGGGATGATGCCGGCGCCGATGATGTCGGCGACGCACTGGCCGCCCTCTTCGCTGGTCGGAAAGCCGATCAGCAGCGCGCGCGCCGTCTCCGGCTTCTTCAGGATGCGCACCGTCACCTCGGTAACGACGCCGAGCAGGCCTTCGGAACCGGTCATGACGCCGAGCAGGTCATAGCCTTCCTGGTCGAGATGGCTGCCGCCAAGGCGCACCACCTCGCCGTTCATCAGCACCATCTCGATGCCCAGCACATTGTTGGCGGTGAGCCCGTATTTCAGGCAATGCACGCCGCCGGAGTTTTCGGCGACATTGCCGCCGATCGAGCAGGCGATCTGGGAGGATGGATCGGGGGCATAATAAAAGCCCTCCTGCTCGACGGCGGTGGTGATGCCGAGATTGGTGACGCCCGGCTGGGCGACGACGATGCGGTTGGGATAGTCGATCTCCAGGATGCGGTTGAAGCGGCTCATCACCAGCAGCACCGCGTCCTCCAACGGCAGCGCACCGCCGGAAAGCGAGGTGCCGGAGCCGCGCGGCACAACGCGGATGTTGCGGTCGTTACAGTATTTCAGCACGCGCGACACCTGCGCCACCGTTTCCGGCAGCACCACGACCAGCGGCAGCTGCCGGTAGGCGGTGAGGCCGTCGCTCTCGAAGGCGCGCATTTCATTGGCCGTGTCGACGACCCCCTCGCCCGGCACGATGATGCGCATGTCGGCGACGATCTCGGCGCGCCGGCGCATCGTCTCGGCGTCTGGCTTGGGCATGGCTAGGCCGGACATCGGGCGGGCCTCATCTCGCTTGACTGGTCAAAATCTTTTACCAGCCTGACAGTTTCGTTGCAAACGCTGCTTTGGTTGCATCCGATGGCAAGCGTAGCCGTGAGCTTCCGCAGCGGCAATCTGCCGCTGGCTTTCTCCCCCCTTGAGGGCCTGCCAGGGGGAGGCTACTCCCCCGGATGTCTGGCCGGTTCGGAGTGCATCCTGCGCACGCGGCGCACGCCCCACCAGACGAGCAGGATGGCGACCGGCACAGACGCCGCGGTGACGATTTCGGGCGCGAAAGCGTGGCCGAAGATCGAGGCCCCCTTGGCGACATAGCCGATGAGGCCGACGACATAATAGGACACGGCGGCGACGGAGAGGCCTTCGACGGTCTGCTGCAGGCGCAGTTGCAGCCGGGCGCGATTGTTCATAGAAGCCAGCAGGTCGCGGTTCTGCTTTTCGACCTCGACGTCGACCCAGGTGCGCAGCAGCGTGGTGGCGCGGGTGAGTTTTCGCGACAGGTTGGCCTGGCGCTCTTCGACCGAACGGCAGGTGCGCATGGCCGGCGCCATGCGCCGCAGTAGGAAACCCGCCCAGGTATCGTAGCCCTGCACCGGCTCTTCATCCAGCGCCTCAAGCCTTTCGGTGACGATGCCGTCATAGGCGCGGCTGGCGCCGAAACGGTAGAGGCTGGACGCGGCGTCGGCCTCCAGCTCGGCGGCGAGTTCGGTCAGGCCGGCGAGCAAGGTCTGGCTGTCGCGTGTTTCGACGCCTTTCATTTCCAGCGTCGTCTGCGCCAGGCGATCCTCGATGCGGCGGGCACGGCCGGACAGCGTCAACGCCAGCGGCAGGCCGAGCATGGCAAGCGTCCGGTAGTTCTCGATGTCGATCAGCCGCTGCGACAAGGCACCGGTACTGGCCGGCGTCAGGCCGCGATCGAGCACCAGCATCCGGGTCAGGCCGTCACCGTCCTGGCGGAAATCGGTGATGATGGCGGCCGCGCCCCGCTCGACCAGGGAATAACACAGGCTGGTCGGGTCGAAGCCGGCGATCAGCTTTTCGCTCGCCTGCGTCCATTTGCGGATCTCGAGGCGGATGCCGGAAATCACCGCGCCCGGGGGCGAGAAGCCGTTGCCGAAGGGCGAATCCTCCTGGCCCCGGCCGTTCTCGGCCAGCGGCCCTTCCCAGAGATAGGTCGAGAATTCCGTATGCCGCTCCCAGCGCAGCGTCCCCTTGCCCCACTTCATGGCGTGATGGCGCGCGTAGCGCTCGGGCGCGGCGATGCCCAGCCGCCGCGACAGTTCCGAAAGCACGGCATGGTCGACCGCGGTGCCGCCCTCGGTCATGAAGGAAAGCTGGATGAGCACGCGCGGTTTTTCGATCAGCGGGTGCGGACGAGCATGGACCTCGCCCAATGCGCCCGGTCGCCCTTCATGCGCCGGAAAACCCATCACGCTGCCCTGGGCGCGCGGCTGGAATTCGAGACTGGACATCTCGTCGGACACGGCTGGTCCCCCTGTTTTCGACCCTTCGTGCAACCCGGTCGTCTTGCGGCAATCGGCAAGACGCGTAAACAACAAATATTAGCAGCCGGAGACGCCGGCGCGCGGCGAGCGATTCGACCGGGTTGGACGAATTGGATAAATAATTTGACCAGTTGGCGACAGAGGCTTTAACCTGCGCGACATCCATCCCGTTCCCAGGCGCCTTCCGTTGAGCGACATTTTCTCCAGGATCGAGCATTCGCGCACCGCCGACGAGGTGGTGCAGCAGATCGAGAGCCTGATCCTCGAAGGCGTGCTGCGCACCGGCGACCGGCTGCCCGGCGAGCGCGAGCTGGCGCGCCAGTTCGACGTGTCGCGGCCGATCCTGCGCGATGCGCTGAAGGCGCTGGAATCCCGCGGCCTGCTGACGACGCGACCAGGCGGCGGCACGCATGTCGCCGACGTCATCGGCCAGCTCTTCACCAAGCCGGTGACGGACCTCATTTCAACGCACCGCAAGGCGGTGACCGACTATCTGGAGTACCGGCGCGAGATCGAAGCGGTGGCGGCCGAATATGCGGCGCGCCGGGCAACGCCGGAGGATCTGGCCTTGCTGGACCGCATCATGGCGCGCATGGACGAGGCGCACCGGACCGGCGACTTCGATGACGAGGCGGAAATCGACGTCGAGTTCCATCATGCGGTGTGCGAATGCGCGCACAACATCATCCTCTTGCACACGCTGCGTTCCTGCTACCGGCTGCTGTCGGAAGGTGTGTTCCAAAACAGGCTTCTGGTCTTCAACGTTCCCGGCGCGCGCGAAGCGCTGCTTGACCAGCACAGCGCCATCCACACCGCGATCAAAGCCGGCGATCCCGTCGCGGCGCGCAAAGCGGCGATGGAGCACATCACCTATGTCGAGCGCTCGATGGCGGAAGCCGAGCGTAGCGGCGACTGGCAGCGTGTATCCAGGTTGCGCCTCAGGCAGCGCTCCGATGCCGGCGATATCGAACCCACACGCAAACGCTCCTAGCCATCAGCGGGGAACCTGTCATGAGCGAAATCCTCACCATCGCCGACCTCAAGGACCTGGCACGCCGCAGGGTGCCGAAGATGTTCTTCGACTATGCCGATTCCGGCGCCTGGACGGAGAGCACCTACCGGGCCAACGAAGAGGATTTCGGCAAGATAAAATTCCGCCAGCGCGTGCTGGTCGACATGAGCAACCGCTCGCTGGAATCGACCATGATCGGCCAGAAGGTGGCGATGCCGGTGGCGCTCGCGCCGACCGGGCTTACCGGCATGCAGCACGCCGACGGCGAGATGCTGGCGGCTCAGGCGGCGGAAGAGTTCGGGGTGCCGTTCACGCTGTCCACCATGAGCATCTGCTCGATCGAGGATGTCGCCTCGGTTACCAGTAAACCGTTCTGGTTCCAGCTCTATGTGCTGCGCGACAAGGATTTCGTGCTCGACCTCATCGATCGCGCCAAGGCTGCGAAATGCTCGGCGCTGGTGCTGACGCTCGACCTGCAGATCCTCGGCCAGCGCCACAAGGATGTGCGCAACGGACTTTCGGCGCCGCCCAAGATGACGCTTGCCAACATCGTCGATCTGGCCCTCAAGCCGCGCTGGTGCCTGGGGATCGCCGGCACAAAGCGCCGCACCTTCCGCAACATCGTCGGCCACGCCAAGGGGGTCGGCGACGTCTCCTCGCTGTCGTCCTGGACGACAGAGCAATTCGATCCGCATCTGTCGTGGAAGGACGTCGCCTGGATCAAGGAGCGCTGGGGCGGCAAGCTCATCCTGAAAGGCATCCTCGACAAGGAGGACGCGCTGATGGCCGCCGAGACCGGCGCCGACGCGATCGTGGTCTCCAACCATGGCGGGCGTCAGCTCGACGGCGCAGCCTCCTCGATCTCGGTGCTGGAAGAAATCGCCGATGCGGTCGGTGACAGGATCGAAGTCCATATGGACGGCGGCATCCGCTCCGGCCAGGACGTGCTCAAGGCGCTCTGCCTCGGCGCCAAGGGCACCTATATCGGCAGGCCCTTTCTCTACGGCCTCGGCGCGATGGGTAAGGACGGCGTCACCAAGGCGCTCGAAATCATCCGCAAGGAAATGGACATCACGCTGGCGCTGTGCGGCAAGCGCCTCGTCACCGACATGGGCAAGGAGCAATTGCGACGCTAGGATGTTCTTCATCGGTCGGCATTAGCCTCGCGGCAGCACCCTTACCGAAAAGACGCCCACCGTGACCGAAACCGGCATCCATTATCTCGACGCAAGCGGGCCTGACGGCATGCGACTCTACGCCATCGGCGATGTGCATGGGCGTCATGACCTGCTCGCCGCCATGCACCAGCACATCGAGAGCGAGTTGGAATATGCGCCCGCGTCCGACTGGCGCATCATCCATCTCGGCGACTATGTCGACCGCGGGCCGGACTCCAGAGGCGTCATCGATTTCCTGATCGAGGCGCAAAAACGCGACGCTCGCAACATCATGCTCGCCGGCAACCACGATATCGGCATGCTCGAATTTCTTGCCGATGCCGAGCCGGACGGCCTGTTCATGAACTACGGCGGCGTACAGACGGCGCAGTCCTATGGCGTGGATCTTGCGCGCGATGCCCATTGGTTCGGCAAGGCGGAAACCGTGCGGCGGGGACACGCGGCCCTGGTGAAAGCCGTGCCGCGCGGCCATGTCGACTTCCTGCGCTCGCTCGTCTTTTCGGTGACCTTCGGCGATTTCTTCTTCTGCCACGCAGGCATCCGCCCTGGTGTGCCGCTCGACAAACAAAGCCAGCAGGACCTGATCTGGATCCGTGACGCCTTCCACGACCATCCAGGGCTTTTTTCAAAAGTGATCGTGCATGGGCATACACCCGTCCCGGAAGCCGAGGTGATGGCCAACCGGGTCAATGTCGACACGCTTGCCTGGAAATCGGGAATGCTGAGCGCGCTTGCCGTCAATGGCGGCGACAAACGCATCCTGACCGTCCAGGGACAAGCGATCTAGACGCTGTCCCAGCACAGGGCGTGTTTCCGATTTTGGTCGAGGCTTAGTTCAGTTCAGCGAGGCGGTGACGCCATAGCCGTCGACGGCCCGGTGGTTGGTCGCTGCGTCGGCGGCATAAATGCCCAGGCCACAGAGCACGATGGCAGACAGCATGACAAAAGACAGGAGAGCTGCTTTCACGGACGTCATCTCTGGTTAAGCTTTCTGCATCTGGGCACGAGGCGGTTACCAATGCGTTGAAACGGTAAAATGCGTCTCAATGTTTCGACGATTTCGCGCTTCTAAGCAGATTCTGTATCGCCGGTGTGTCGGCTGGATCACACAAAAGGTTCATGGCGGTTGCACCGACGATACAAAGCGCGCCCTCTTAGGCGAGCGGACGGACACAAACCAAGGATGAAGAGCGTTTTCCCCAGAGGGAAGCGCTGAGGCGTGCCAATTATGCCACGCCCCGGCCGATGACGGGTTCGATGCTCAGATAGTCGCTACCCAGGCGCGGGCGATCGCCAGGCCGGCGGCGTCGGCGTCGGGGCCGTTACGGGCCAGCTCGTCGTCGAGCCGGTCGTTCCAGTCGGGATGTCGCTCGGCGATCATTGCCGCGAAGGACGTGCTCCAGTCGCGCACCATCGGCGTGTCCGCCTCGAAATGAAACTGGAACCCGTAGACGGCGCGACCGAGGCGGAACGCCTGGTTTTCGGCGACCGCGCTGCCAGCCAGCCGCACGGCGTTCTCCGGCAGGCTGAACGTGTCGTCATGCCATTCGAAGATCGGAAATTTTTCGGGCAGCGCCGCCAGCACCGGGTCCGACTTCGCCACCTGCGTCAGCGACACCTTATGCCAGCCGAACTCGGTGGCGCCGCCGATCTGGTTCTTGCCGCCGAAAGCGCGCGCCAGAAGCTGGCTGCCGAGGCAGATGCCAAGCACCGAGCGATCCTTGCCGGCGAAATCGCGCGTCAGGTCGATCAGGGCGGGGAAGTAGGGACATATCTCGTCGTCGAGCGCGTTCTGGGCGCCGCCAAGCACCACTATGGCATCATGCTCGGTGCTGTCTCCGGGCAAGGCCTCGCCGCGATAGGGTTTTCGCAAATCAATGTCGGCGCCGGCTTCCACAAGGGCCGCGCCTATCTGGCCGAGGCCCTCATTGTCGAAATTCTGGACAACCAAAACCCGCATTGAAAACCTGCTGACATGAAAACACCGGGGTGAGCGATATCATACGGCCCGTATTTCAGCCTAGATGCGCAGCCGAAGAGAAAGCTATGCCACTGCAGAACCGGGTCGATCCCTTCGGCGCCATCCATGCCGTGCCGGAGCGCGGCCTTTTCACCGGCAATCGCGGCATCATCCACGACCCCGAAACCAGGACGCTGCTGAAGAAGCGCTGGGCCTTGCCGGCCTGGATCATCTGCGTGTGCCAGTTCCGCAATGTGCGGCGCGAACCGATGGGCCGCAACCGGCCAGGAGGAAAAGCCGGCTGGACCGAGCTGTTCTTCCTCGACGAAGTGACGGCATTGGCCGCCGGTCACCGACCCTGCTTCTTCTGCCGGCGTGAACGGGCAACCGACTTCGTCGGGCGCTTCGGTCGTGCCTTTGGAATCGCCGAGCCGCGCGCGCCGATCGTCGATAAAAGGCTGCATAAGGAGCGTTTGGCGTCGGGTGGTCGCGCGACAAGCTGCACTTCGCTCGCAGACCTGCCGGATGGCACGATGATCTCTTCAGGCGGCAGACCTTACGCGTTGCGCAATGGTGCCGCGCTGCCATGGAGCTTCGCAGGTTACGGACCGGCAATCCGTCCAGGCGCGCCGGAGCTCGCCGATCCGCTTGTAATCACGCCTCCGACGACCGTGGCCGTGCTTCGCCAGGGGTATCTTCCAGTTTGGGCAGGTTGAACGGGAGCCTTTATTTCAGTTCCGCTTGCGTCACAACGGAGACTGCCGGCAGATCGTAGTAGTCGCCGGCGGACTGCGGATATAACTGGCTTTCCATCTTCAGGCCGGTCTTGCCGTCAATGGTTCCGGCCCAGATCGATAGCAGCGGGCTCCCGATCCGGCGCCAGAACAAGTTGCCACCGCATACCGAGCAGAACCCCCGCTCGGCGTGATCGGACGATTTGAACCAGCGCAAACTGTTGCCGGTGATAGTCGCCCGTGCCTGCTCGACCTGGGTGGCGGCGGCATAGTGACCGCTGGCTTTTCGGCATTGGTTGCAATGACACGCAACCACGGGACGCAGTTCGCCGCTCAATTCATATCTGATGGCGCCGCACAGGCAGCCGCCACGCGTAATCTTGTCCATCGGCAATCTCCCGGAACGTCGCATTGCCTCAACTTGCGCGAGCGGACGGCGAAGGGCCGTCGTTATTGCGACCGGCTTGTCGTTTTTTCCGCACGCCAGCGCATGGCTTGACGCCGAAGTTCGCCTCGCCCATTGCTCGGCCATGCGCGCCAACTACAAAATGCAGCGGCTGTTTGTGCCGGGCAATCTCGGACCCGGACTCGAATTCGACGCCGGACAGCAGCAAAGTCACTATCTTGTCCATGTGCTGCGGCTCGGCGAAGGCGCCGAAGTCCTGCTTTTCAACGGACGCGACGGCGAATGGTCGGCTTTGATCGCCGCCAGGTCCAGGAAGGCGGTGCGGCTGAGGGTGTTGGAATTGCAGCGGCCGCAGCCGCCGCTGCCCGACCTCGTCTATTGCTTCGCGCCGCTCAAGCAGGGACGGCTCGATTACCTTGTGCAGAAAGCGGTCGAGATGGGCGCGGGCGTGCTGCAGCCGGTCATCACCCAACACACGCAGGTGGCAAAACCCGGCATCGAGCGGCTGCGCGCCAATGTCGTCGAAGCGGCCGAGCAATGCGGCATACTGGCGGTGCCGGATGTGCGGGAAGCGGAGAAGCTCGAACGGCTGCTCGCCAACTGGGACAAGGAGCGACGGCTGATCTTCTGCGACGAGGACGCCTCGACCAACAATCCGCTGCCGGCCTTGCAGTCGGTCAAAGAGAAAAAGCTTGCGCTGCTGGTCGGTCCGGAAGGCGGATTTTCCGACGATGAGCGCAAGATGCTCAGGGCCTTGCCTTTCGTCACCGCCATCCCGCTCGGGCCGCGCATCCTGCGCGCCGACACGGCCGCGGTGGCCGCGCTGGCCGCGATCCAGGCGACGATCGGCGACTGGTAGGATCTTCCCTTCTCCCACAGGTGGAGAAGGAAGAGCCGCCGCCGTTCAAATCCACTTGACCTCTGGCTCACGATTTTTCGCTTGATCGCCTACTGACATTTCGTCCATCTAGCGCCGGCGGTCGACTGACCGCTGCGGAGGGCTGACCATGGCGCGCGACACAACCGATTTCCAGCCCGTCGAGGGCGTCGACGAACTCGTCGGCTATCTGGCCGAAGGCAACAAGCCGCGCGACAAATGGCGCATCGGCACCGAGCACGAGAAGTTCCCCTTCTATGTCGACGGCAACGCGCCGGTGCCCTATGGCGGCGAGCACGGCATCCGCGCCATCCTGGAAGGCATGCAGCAAAAGCTGGGCTGGGATCCGATCATGGATGCCGGCCGCATCATCGGCCTTGTCGAGCCGACGGGCCAGGGCGCGATCTCGCTGGAGCCCGGCGGTCAGTTCGAGCTGTCCGGCGCGCCGCTGGAGTCGATCCACCAGACTTGCCGCGAGGGCAACGCGCATCTGGCGCAGGTGCGCGAGATCGCCGAGCCGATGGGCATCCGCTTCCTCGGCCTTGGCGGCAGCCCGAAATGGTCGCTGGCCGAGACGCCGAAAATGCCGAAGTCGCGCTACGAGATCATGACGCGCTACATGCCGAAGGTCGGCACCAAGGGCCTCGACATGATGTACCGCACCTGCACGATCCAGGTGAACCTCGACTTCGAGAGCGAGACCGACATGCGCCGCAAGATGCAGGTGTCGCTGAAGTTGCAGCCGCTCTCGACGGCGCTGTTTGCCAACTCGCCCTTCACCGAGAGCCGGCCGAACGGGCTGCAGAGCTGGCGCGGCGACATATGGCGCGATACCGACAACCAGCGCTCCGGCATGCTCGAATTCTGTTTCTCACCCGATTTCGGCTTCGCCGACTATGTCGAATGGGCGCTCGACGTGCCGATGTATTTTGTCATCCGCGACGGCCGCTATCACGACATGACGCACATCACCTTCCGCCAGTTCATGGCGGGCGCCGCCCGCAATGAAATACCGGACGGATTGCCGACGATGGGCGACTGGGCCAATCATCTGTCGACGCTGTTCCCCGACGTGCGGCTGAAGCGCTTCCTCGAAATGCGCGGCGCCGACGGCGGGCCGTGGCGGCGCATCTGCGCCCTGCCGGCCTTCTGGGTCGGGCTGCTTTATGACGAGCAGGCGCTGGACGCGGCCGAGGCGCTGACGGCGAGCTGGACCTATGAGGAGGCGCTGGCGATGCGCAACTCCGTGCCGGAGCAAGGCATTGCGGCGCCGTTTCGCAACGCCACCTTGCGCGACGTCGCCCGCGACGTGCTCGCCATCTCGCGCATGGGCCTGAAGAACCGCTGCAAGAAGAACCGCGACGGCTATGACGAGACGTCGTTCCTCAACACGCTCGACGAGGTCGTGGCGCGCGGCACGACCAGCGCCGAGGAGATGCTGTCGGCCTACCACACGCGCTGGGGCGGCTCGATTGAGCCGGTGTTCATGGAGTATGCCTATTAACCGTCCGGCATCCGCGTGACGGTGGCGCGGCGAAAGCCGCTTCAATCAGGAATGGAAACGAACTAGGTTTCTTCCACGAGGATGTTCTCGGAGGAGATGCCAATGCCTTCCTTGTTCGACATATTCGCCCAAGCGCAGAACGGCGCCGGCATGCAGGCACTGGCCCAGCAATATGGGCTTTCGATGCAGCAGACGCAGGCCGCGGTCCAGGCGCTTCTACCCGCCTTCTCGCAAGGACTGCAGCGCAACACCGCCGATCCGTACGGGATGGGCGCCTTCATGACGGCGATGGCGAGCGGCCAGCACGCCAAGTATTTCGAGGACGCAACCAGAGCCTTTTCGCCGCAAGGCATCGATGAGGGCAACGGCATTCTCGGCCATCTGTTCGGCTCGAAAGACCTGTCGCGCGCCGTGGCCGGTCAGGCCGCGCAGGCGACGGGACTGAGCCAGCAGGTGCTGCAGCAGATGCTGCCGGCCATGGCCTCTATGATGATGGGCGGGCTGTTCAAGCAGACCAACAATCAGATGCAGGCCGCCGGCGGTTTCGGCGGCGGCAATCCGCTCGGCGAGATCATCGAGCAGATGATGCGACAGGGCGGCGGCGCGCCGGCGCCGCAGACGCGCCAGGCGCCGCAACCGGCGCCCAATCCCTATGGCGAGAACCCGCTCGGCAAAGTGCTGCAGGACATGTTCGGCGGCGGCGCGCCGCAGCAGCCAAGCCAACCGCAGCAAACGCCCAATCCTTACGGCGACAACCCGCTCGGCAAGGTGCTGCAGGACATGTTCGGCGGCGGCGCCGCGCAGCCGCAGGGCCAGCCGCAGCAAACGCAGCCACAACAGACGCAAAGCCCCTATGGCGACAACCCGCTCGGCAAGATCTTCGAAGAGATGCTGCGCCAGGGCGGTGGCGGTTTCGGCCTGCCCGGCGGTCAGCTGGCGCCGCAGCCGCAACAGCGCCAACCGCAGCAGAGCGCGCCGCAACAGCCGCAGACCAACCCGAGCGGCCGGCCGCGAAACCCGTTCGACGACATCTTCGGCAAGATGTTCGAGACCGGCGCGCAGCAGCGCGACGAATATGAAAAGAACGTCGGGACGATCTTCGACCAGTTCAAGCGCGACATGGACCGGCGGTAGCGCCGATCTTGAGCAAAAGGCTGGAGCAAATGCGCCGCAATCCTCGCGGCGACTGGTCGATACAAGACGTCAAGGCGGTTTGTGACGAAGCCGGTGTCCAATGCGCGCCGCCCAGATCGGGCGGCTCGCACTACAAGGTCTCCCACTCCGCGATCACCGACATTCTGACGGTGCCTTTCAAACGCCCAATCAAACCCGTATATATTCGAAAACTCGTGTCGTTCATCGACGAGGCAAAAAGACATGACGGACAGACTTGAATATCCGGTCGTCATTTCGCCGCTTGCGGCTGAAGACGGAGGCGGGTTTTCGGCCGTTGTTCCGGACCTTCCGGGTTGTATGAGCGATGGTGAAACACCTGAGGAAGCCATCGCGAATGTGCAGGATGCGATTGCATCCTGGATAGAAGCAGCTCACGAACTTGGTCGATCGGTACCAAGACCGTCACGAAAGTTGGCCTTCGCGTGATTGCCTAAAAAAATGCCCGGTCCTGGAGGAGAACCGGGCAATGTGCAGGCGGGCCGGCGGGGAACCGGCAGGGAGTGTGGGAGCCTGCATGAAGCTTGGTCGCGCCGAACCTGGCAAAGGTTCACGGCGACCGAAAAGCTGTGTTCAACCGACCTTGCGGGCGAGATCCTCGATCGTGTCGGCGCGCTCGCTGGCGATGGCACGCAGCTTAACCGTCGGATCGCGGCCGAACGGCACGTTGGCGACGTGGAGGTCGGCACGGGTGAGGCCGATATCGGCAAGCTCGGCATCCGACATTTCGCCAAGGCGGTAGAAGGCGCGGCGGTTTTTCCAGGCGCGATAGGCGTTGGCGAGAGCATTGACCACAAGCGTCGCAACGGCCGGACGCGTGGTGATGCGCGGGGTCTCGGAGGCGAATTCAATCGTAGCCATGTCAGTCTCCTTCGGAGTCGGGCGGACGAAACCAGGCAAACGGCGCCTTGGGAGAAGCGCCGTTCCGGTCTCGATACACTTGAAGCGACGCATGTCTCGTCCCCCTAACGGGGGACCACTTTTGGGCGACACGCAGTGGTTTCATGTGGACAATGGCAATTTGCCATCACGCGATTGATTAATCCAACGAATGTTTTTAATCTGTAGCATCAACATCAATGATAGGTTGGACCGATGAAAGCGCCGCTCGACCTCGATCAGTTGCAGACCTTCATCTCAATCGCCGACACCGGCAGCTTCACCCGCGCGGCCGAGGAGGTGCACCGGACGCAGTCGGCGGTGTCGATGCAGATGCGGCGGCTGGAGGAGCGGATCGGCAAGCAACTGTTCGAAAAGGACGGCCGCACCAACAAGCTGACCGAGGAGGGCGACAGGCTGCTTTCCTATGCGAGACGGCTGATCTACCTCAATCGCGAGACCCTAGCCGCCTTCGACGACCAGCGCCTCGAAGGCACGATCCGCATCGGCACGCCGGACGACTACGCCGACCGCTTCCTGCCCGAAATCATGGCGCGCTTCTCGCGCTCCAACCCGCGCGTCGAGCTGACAGTGGTCTGCGAGCCGACACCCGGCCTGGTCGAGCATATCAAGCGCGGCAATCTCGATTTGGCGCTGGTGACGCATAACGACACGCGCGGCCAGTCGGAAGTGGTGCGGCGCGAGCCGCTTTTGTGGGTCACCTCGGCAAACCACGCCACGCATGAGCAGGAAATCCTGCCGATGGCTTTCGGCCGGCCGAACTGCATCTGGCGGCGCGCCGCGGTCGATGTGCTCGACCGGCAAAAACGCGACTACCGCATCCTGTTTTCGAGCTTTTCGGCCACCGTCATCACAGCCGCCGTGCTTTCGGGCCTCGCCATCTCCGTGTTGCCGGAATGCGCGCTCAGGCCCGGCATGCGCGTGCTTGGCGAAGCCGACGGCTTCGGCCAGTTGCCGGATTGCCGCATCGGCATCATGCGTGGCCAGACCTCGCAGCCGGAGATCGTCGATGCTTTAGCCCGCCACATCGCCGAAAGCCTCGACAACATTTCCGTGCCGGTCAGCGAAGAGGCGGGAAGCTTCGACTTCGCCGCGCTCGCCTTCGCCAAGATGAAGCGGGGCAAGGCAAACCAGATCATGCCTGGCTGGTAGCCCGAAGCAATTCCAGGAAAAGTGTGTAGCGGTTTTCCGTCAGGAATTGCGTCAAAACAAAGAGATAGAGCGGTTCGCCGTTTCCGTGAAATGGCAAACCGCTCTATGCGCGAACGGCGGAACGTTCCTCGGCGTACGAAACACCCGGCAACGCAAGCAACTGGCCGGGCTCCAGCGGTGGCGACAGCAGATAGCCTTGCAGCTGGTGGCAGCCCATGCCGACCAGCAGGGCCTTCTGTCCATCGGTCTCGACACCTTCGGCGGTCACCTCCACCTTCAGCGCCAGCGCGAGCTCGATCAGCGTCTTGACTATTGCACAGGCGCTTTCGTCCTCATCGAGTAGGCACACGAAAGAGCGGTCGATCTTCAACTTGTCGATCGACTGGCGGCGCAGGTAGCTGAGCGAGGAATAGCCGGTGCCGAAATCGTCGAGCACGATGCGGACGCCGGACTGGCGTAGCGTGGCGATCACCGTGCCGATCGTGTCGTTGTGCTCGAGCAGCACGCCTTCGGTCGTCTCGAGCTGCAGGCGGGACGGATCAAGCCCGGTTTCGCTCAGGATCGCGGCGACCTGCCCGGCAAAGCCGATATCGCGCAATTGCATCGGCGAGATGTTTACCGCTATCCAGGGCAATTCAGTCATGACGGCGAAGCGGCAGGCCTCGCTCAGGGCCCATCTGCCGAGTTCGCCAATGAGGCCGCGCTCTTCGGCGATGGCGATGAACTGCGCCGCCGGCAGCGCGCCATGCACCTCGTGCCCCCAGCGAATCAGCGCTTCGGCACCGAGAATCCTGCGGCCGTCGGCGGCGAAAACCGGCTGATAGGCGAGCTTAATGCCGCCATCGCCGTCCAGTGCCTTGCGCAGTTCCGCCTCGACCTTGCGCTTGCGCAACAGCAGATCGTCCATGTCTCCGGCGAACACCTGGTAGCGGCCGCGGCCGTTCTTCTTGGCCTCGTAAAGCGCGATGTCGGCCTTGCGCAGCAGGTCGTCCGCATCGGTGTCCGATCCGGACGACAGCGCAATGCCGATGCTGGCGCTGACAAAAACCTGGTCGTCGATGAGCTTGAAGGGCTCGCGCAATTTCTGTTGCAATCGGTCGGCGATATCCTCCGCGCTGCCGACGTCGCGGACATCGAGCAGGATGACGGCGAACTCGTCGCCTCCGAGGCGTGCCACGGTATCGACTTCACGGATCGTGTGCCTGAGCCGCGCCGCCGTCTGACGGACCAGCTCGTCGCCGGCCGGATGGCCGAGCGTGTCGTTGACATGCTTGAAGCGGTCGAGATCGAGGTAAAGCAGCGCCACGCGCGTTGCGTCCTGGCTGGCGAACAGCAAAGTGCGCCGCAAGCGATCCTCGAACAGCGCCCGGTTGGGCAGGCCGGTGAGCATGTCATGGAAGGCGAGATATTGCGCCTGGTCCTGGCTGGTCTGCAGCGCGGCCGAGGCGCGACGCAACCTGCGCAACAGGAACACCAGGACGCCGCCCGCCATGAGCAGCGCGATCGCCAAAACCGGAGCGACCTTGCGCACCAAGGTAAGGCCGGGCCGCTGCTGGTCCCAGCCGATATAGCCGAGAATGACGCCGCGCGAATCGACCAGTGGTATGACGGCCGGGCCAGCCGGCTGCGACAGCGGCACCAGGCGCGCGCCCTCGAGCAGATACTTGCCGGCGATCTTGCCGATGACCGCGTCGTTGATGAATTCGACCGACACATGCAGATATTCGGTGCCCGGCGCCTGGGTGACCCTGTCCGAGCTCGGCACCAGTGGCGCGACGCTGAGGATTGCCGGCTTGCCGTCGAGCGACACCAGATCCTCGGCGACCATCTTGACCGGCTGGCTGGAGGCGTCGGCCTTCGGCGGCCCGGCCAGCATGTGGCGCAGCTTCTCGATGGCCGGCTGCAGTTCGGGCTCATCCTCGCCGAAGGTTGACGCCTCGACGACCTTGCCTTCCCGCATGGCGTGGATGGCATGGTTGGCGGCGTCGAGAATATAGACCCGGTCGTGTCCGTAGTAGGTGTACATCCAGGTGCTGAGGTTTTCTTCGATCCAGGTCTGATTGCCCGCCCTCACATTGGTTACGGAATCATCCCAGACGGTCACGCTTTCCTGCTCGCGCTGGACGGTGGCAATCTGGTCCTTCAGGCCATCGGCAATGAAAATCTTCTGCCGTTCGAGCGAGGCATTGTCGGCTTGGTCGGCGGCGTAGAAGCCGAAGCCGACAACGATGGCCAGCGCGAAGGCGGCAAGCGTCAGCACGGTCAGCGTGACCTGACGCGTCAGCGGGCTGCTGTTGTGGCGTGCGCTCATAACGTCCCTGGCCGGCTCTCCTGGCGCCAGTCAAAGCAAAACGGGCTTAAGATCGCGTTATGATATTGGCAAGGTTTCTCCATGCTTGACGCGAGCCGATAAGCGTTCCCCAATCGCCTGATGAACGAAATAGCAGGCGAATCACGCAGCAACGCTACCGAATACACGGTGAGCGAGATTTCCGGCGCGCTGAAGCGCACTGTCGAGGACGCCTTCGGCAATGTGCGGGTGCGCGGCGAGATTTCCGGCTATCGCGGACCGCATTCCTCCGGCCACGCCTATTTCGCGCTGAAGGACGACCGCGCGCGGATCGACGCCGTGGTCTGGAAGACCACCATGGCGCGGCTGAAATTCCGCCCCGAGGAAGGCATGGAGGTGATCGCCAGCGGCAAGCTGACGACCTATCCCGGCAAATCAAACTACCAGATCGTCATCGACAATCTCGAGCCGGCCGGCGCCGGCGCGCTGATGGCGCTGCTGGAAGAGCGCAAGCGCCGGCTACAGGCCGAAGGCCTGTTCGATGCCGGCCGCAAGCGGCGGCTGCCGTTCATGCCTCGCGTCATCGGCGTCGTCACCTCGCCGACCGGCTCGGTGATCCGCGACATCATCCATCGCATCAAGGACCGGTTTCCGCTCCATGTGCTGGTCTGGCCGGTCAGGGTCCAGGGCGAGACGACAGCCCGGGAGGTGACCGCGGCGGTCAACGGCTTCAACGCACTGACCTGGGAAGGTCCCATCCCCCAGCCCGACGTTTTGATCGTGGCGCGCGGCGGCGGCAGCCTCGAAGACCTCTGGGGTTTCAACGACGAAGGGCTGGCGCGAGCAGTGGCGGCCTCGGGCATCCCCGTGATCTCCGCTGTCGGCCACGAGACCGACACGACGCTGATCGATTTCGTCGCCGACATGCGCGCGCCGACGCCGACGGGTGCAGCCGAGATCGCCGTGCCGGTCAGGGCGGACCTGGAGGCCACCTTGGCGAGCCTTGGCGCGCGGCTCAACGCCTGCGCCTCGCGGCATCTGGAGCGCAAGCGCCAGGCGGTGCGCGCCGCGGCGCGCGCGCTGCCCTCGCCCGATCAGTTGCTGGCGCTGCCGCGCCGCCGTTTCGACGACGCGACCAGCCGCCTCGCCCGCGGGCTGACGGTGAATATCGAGCGCAAGCGGGCAACGCTGGAGCGGCAAAGGCTGACGCCGGCGACACTGTCGCGGCGCCTCAATGAAGCGCGCACGCTGACTGGCCGCGATATTGCCCGGGCGCGAGCCGCGTTCTTCGCCATCGTGCGCGAACGGCGGGCGCGTTTCAAACGCACGGCGGCAAGGCTGTCGCCGGCGCCGATCGTCCGGCGCCAGAAGCAGCAGACCGACACGCTGATAGGACTGTCGCGCAGGCAGGACCAGGCGATGGCGCGGCAGCTGGACCGGCTGCGCGCGGCTCTCACCCAGGCAGACCGGCTGCTTTCCACGCTGTCGCACAAAGCAGTGCTGGCGCGGGGCTTCGCGCTGGTCAAGGACGCCGACGGCGCCGTCATCAAGCGCGTCGCGGAGCTGGCGCCGGGCGCCGCGCTGCAGCTGGAATTCGCCGACGGCAATGCCGAGGCCATCGCCACCAGCGGCGGCGCGCGGCCGAAACTGGCCACCAAGCCGGCGTCGAAGGCCAAGGAGCCTGGCAACCAGGGTTCGTTGTTCTGAGGATTCGATGAGCAGCCACGATCCGCATCTTCATACGCCCTCGGGCAAGCCGCGCCTGCGCGCCTTCGGCATCGGCCTCGACGGCACGCCCGGCCGCTTCAACGCCATCACCGATGTTCCGGGGGTTTCGGTCGGTTATGCGACGCTGATTTCCGGCGACGGTCCGCTGCGGGTCGGCACCGGTCCGGTGCGCACCGGCGTCACCGCGATCCTGCCGAGGCCGATCGCGGATCTCGCGACGCCGGTGTTCGCCGGCGTTTTCAGCCAGAACGGCAATGGCGAGTTGACCGGCACGCATATCATCGAGGAAACCGGCGCCTTCAATTTCCCGGTCACCATCACCAACACGCATTCCTGCGGCGTGACCCGCGACGGCACGCTGCGCTGGATGAACCAGGTGTTGCCCGCCGCGCTCGACAGCGCCTGGGGGTTGCCGGTGGCAGCCGAGACCTATGACGGCTTCCTCAACGACATCAACGGCCATCATGTCGGCTTCGACCATGTCGCCGCCGCGCTTGACGGGGCGACGAGCGGCGCCATCGAGGAAGGCAGCGTCGGCGGCGGCACGGGCATGATCACCTTCGGCTTCAAGGCGGGATCCGGCACCGCCTCGCGCCTCGTCGAATGGCGGGACAAACGCTACACGCTCGGCGTCTTCGTGCAGGCGAATTTCGGCAAGAGGCACAATTTCACCATTCGCGGCCGCCGCGTCGGTCCCGATCTGGTCGAGCCAGCCATCCGTGAGGCCACGCCCCGTGCCGAAAAAGGCTCGATCATCGCCATCGTCGCCACCGATGCACCGTTCCTGCCGCATCAGATGAAGCGGCTCGCACGGCGCGTGCCGCTCGGCATCGCCATGACCGGCGGCTATGGCTACCACAGTTCGGGCGATATCTTTCTGGCATTCTCGACTGCCAATCCGGAGGCGGCGCTTGCGGCTTCGGGCAATATCGGACGCGCGGAGTTCATCCCGGACGTCGACATCGATCTGTTCTTCGACGCGGTCGTGCAAGGTGTCGAGGAGGCGATCCTCAATGCATTGATCGCCAATGAGGATATGACGGGCCGCGACGGCAATTTCGTGCCGGCGCTGCCGAAGGCATGGCTGAAGGAGACGTTCGGCTAAGGATACCAAACCCTGCCGGCTTGTGCCGGGTTGGCGTTTTTACTCCGCCGGCTTGCCCGGCGCCGATTCGCTGGTGCTCTCTTCGGCGGCTTCCTCGAGACGCGATGCGATCAGCTCCTGGATATCGCCGACCTCTTCCTGGATGTCCTCCAGGAGAATGCCGGCCTCGGCGGCCTTGGCGCAGCACTCCTTGGCGAGGGTCTCAGCCTGCTCGATCTTGATCGGCGAATGCTGGCATTGGACTTTCTCGCCAATCCATCCGCGCAAGAACTCGATCGCATGTTCACTCATACTGCTTCTTCCCTAGCGGCAAAGCCGATTGGTAGCCATGAACGTCCGCATCCCCACAAAGGATGCATGCCCCATTCGAGCCGAGTCGGCCTCGACCGGCAAGACATCTTGCCGGTGGGACAAGATATCTTGCCCATGGTCCGCACAGCCGAAGGAATGGAAGGGTTCAAGGTGCACGTTCAGATCATTGAGAATGATGGTACCGTTGGCTGGGATCGAACCAGCGACCTCCGGATCCACAATCCGGCGCTCTAACCATCTGAGCTACAACGGCATGCCTGCCTGAGCTAGATCGAGGTGAAAGCTTCATTCTCCGTGATCCGCTCTGTCGTTCGGCGATGCGTCAAATACGGGCTATCGGACTCTAATTCAAGGGCCTTGATAAGGTAAAGGATTGGTTTCCTCATCCGCCTTTCGTCAAGGCAAAAGAAAAGGCCGGCGGGAGGAGGTGCCGGCCTTTTCCTGTTACGAGCCAGCGGGAGGAGGTGCTGGCTGGTCACCCCGGAAACGGAGGGAGGAGGTTCCATTCCCGGGTATCTGGTTGCTCAACCTATCGCACGATCATTTGTCTGACGAAATGCGACATTTTGATGCAGCGCACAATTGTGCGCGAAAATTAGGCGGCCTTGGCATCCTTCATCGCCTTCTCGAAGGCGCTCTTGACCGGCTTGGAGACATCCTCGACCGCCTTGGTGGCAACGGTCTGGAACTCCTTGGCCTGCTCGACGACCATTTCGACGCGCTTGCGCATGAAGGAGGTCTGCAGCTCGACGACTTCCGAAAGGGTCTTGGCGCCGACCAGGGCCTCGAGGTGCGAGAAGCTAGCCTCGGCATTGGCGCGCAGCGCGGCGATCGCCTTGAGCGAAACGTCGCTGGAAACGGTCTTGGCGGTCTCGTAGGTCGACTCCAGAACCTTCTGGGTCTCCTCGGCGCCGGTCTTCAGCTTGGCATAGGCTTCCTTCGACTGCTCGACGCCCTTCTCGGCGAAGGCGCGGATCTGGTCGGTGGCCTTGGAAGCGTCGAAGCTCGGGAATTCGACGTTTTCGATGGTCTCGGCGGTCTTGGCAGTGGTCTTGGACATTTTCCAACCTTTCGGGATAGCGGCTTTGACAGAAAGCCGTCTCGTTCATGTATGATGGCAATATAAAGGATTTTTTGTGCGTTGCAATATTTTTGTTGCACTGCACCATAAAATCTTCCCCCGCGTCAGCCATATGGCCATTAACCAAGAGCCCAGAGATTTCGACCATTGCAAGCCAGGGCTTGTGGACCTTCGGGCCGCGGGCTTTTATTAACAAAGTGTTAACTGAAATGCCCGCTCCGGAGGGTTGGCCAGCGCATGCCGCCTGAAAACTACTCCTTCCTCGACGTCGCCGTCCTCGACGCGGTGCGCCAGCGCTTTGCCGCCGGCGACGCTTTGGCCATATTGTCGGCCGACCTCGAACAGGTGATCTGGGCGAACGGCCCCGGGGCATCGGTGTTCGGCTACCCGGATATCGAGGCCATTATCGGCGCCTCGGCGCGGCTGCCGCTGGTTGCCCGGCGGCAGATCATGGCGACCAGCGGCTTTCCCGACATCGGCAGCGACCGCGCCATCACGGTGAGACTGGCCACCGGCATGGTGAGCCGCGCCGTCGGTTTCCTGGCCAGCGCCGTGACGATGCCGGACGGCGAGAGGGCAATCATGCTGGCGTTGCCGGCGGCGCAGACAAGCTCGCGCAGCGCCGGCGAAATCGCCAGCCGCGCCATCGGCGGTTTCACCGAGGCAGGGCATTTCATCGCCTTCGTCGACGCGCAAGGCGATGTCGAGGCGGCCTCGGACGGCTTTGCGACGCTCGGCATCGAGCGGCGGACACTGGCTGCCCTGGTTGCGGATGTGGCAAGCAGCGGCGACCGCATCGTCAAGCGACTTGTGCCGGGTACCAAAACCTCCTACCCGGCGGGTTTTGCGCGGCTCACCGACACGCGCCATCTGCTGGTGGTAATCGATGAGGACCAACTCGACGACGACCAAGGCTACCAGCCCGACGGTGAGCAGGTTGCGGCGCCGGAGACCGTTGCGGCCAGACCGTCGGGTGAAAGCCCGGCCGTCGAGCCCGGGTCCCAGCCTTTCCAGGACAACAGTCCCGCGCCGGCCTTGGCGGCTGGCGAACAGGTTGAACCGGTCCCGGAGGCTCCTGAAGGCGGTGCACAGCCTGATGCGGAAAACCGGGCCGGGACCGACCAGGAGCCTACCCGAGGCAAGCATCAAGCGAGCGCCACCGGGTCCAGCCAACAAGCCGCGGAAGCCGGCGCCGGCCAGCACGACCATTGGTACTTCAACGCCGGCGACGACGATGCCAGGCAAGCTCAACCGGTAGCGCCGGCAAAGGATGAGCCGAAGGCAGCGGTCGCAGCCGAGGGCCTGCGGCAGGATGCCGGCAAACCCGTCGCGCCGGCGCGGCCGGCTGCGCCCCGCGACATCGACCGATCCGCGCCGCCACTGCGCTTCGTCTGGCGCACCGACGCCGAAGGCAAGTTCAGCGCGCTATCGCCCGAATTTGCCGATATCGTCGGCCAGCCTGCCGCCGATGTGATCGGCCGCCGCTTCAAGGACGTCGCCAACACTTTCGGCCTCGATGCCTCGGGCGAGATCGCCGGTCTGCTCGAACGGCGCGACACCTGGTCCGGCCGCTCGGTGCTGTGGCCGGTGGCTGGAACCGGCCTGAAGATCCCGGTCGACCTCGCGGCGCTGCCCGTCTATGGCCGCAGCCGCGCCTTCGAGGGCTTTCGTGGTTTCGGCGTTGCGCGCAGCGCCGATGCCGTAATCGATCCCGAAGCGCTTGGCATGGCTCTGGTGCCGAATGCCGCACCAACCGCGGTCGCCCCCGGCGGGGCGGAGCCGTCCGTCGAGCAGCCGGCAGCGGAGCAGACGTCACCCGAACAGACAAAGCCCGAAGACCCCTTCCAGGGTGAAGTGCCGGCATTGGCCATAGAGCCGAAGCCGGAGCGGCGCTTCGCCGACAAGGTGATAAGGCTGGCCGAGCATCGCCAGCCGGCCAACGACAAGCAGCCGGGAAGCGACACGCCAGCAAATCAGAGGGGTTTGTCGATCCTCGAGCGCAGCGCCTTCCGCGAGATCGGCGAGCGGCTGCGCAGGGACAGTTCCATCCCTGCCGAGCCAGGCGCCCCCGAAGCCGGCAAGCAGCCCGACGCGGCTGGTGCCGGCAAGGCAACGGCGAACGAGCCGGCCAGCGAAACCAAGGCCGAGGCAAACCAGCCGCTTCCGCTTGACGCGGCCGAGCAAGACAGTTCCGCACAGGATGCGACCCTGTCGTCCACGCCGGAAGTCTCGGAAACTGCTGACGCGAAGGCCGATGCGCAGGCCGCGGAGGCGCAGACCGAGGCTGAAGACCAGGAAGACCTGGCGCGGCTCGACGGCATCGATGAAGCCGCCGAGACGAGCGACACCGGCAAGGACGAGACGACGGCCGTTTCCGGCTCGCTGCTCGACTATGCCGATGGCGAGAAATCCACGGAGGAAGCCGGCGTCGAACCTGTTTCCGAGGACGAGCAAGAAGAGGGCGCCCGACAGACAGCCGAGCATGCTGACGCGGAGCCGCGGCAGCCGGCCGCCGGACAGTCGGCTCCCGATGCGACGGCCGACGGCGACAGCATGACCGCCGACGATTTCCGTGATGCGCAAGACAATGAGGATTGGGCCGGCTCCGATGCCGCCGCCTCAGAAGAACGGCCGAAAGAAGCGGCAGCGCCGGCGCGACCGCGCCTCGAAGTGCCGCCGCTCAAGCTCGCAGGCTTTTTGCCGTCCGCTTTTTCGACCGGAGAAGAAGCCAAGGCGCCCGATACATCCATCCTCGCCAGGCTGCCGGTGCCGCTGCTCATCCATTCGGGCGACATGCTGCATTATGCCAATGACGCCTTCCTCGAACTCACCGGCTACGATGCGTTGGACGACCTCGCGGATGCGGGTGGCCTGGGCGCGCTGTTTGCCGATCCTTACGCGGAGGACACCGCCGCGGACGAAAGCGACCGCTCGCTAAAGCTCAAGACCCGCCAGGCTCAGGAATTTCCGATCGACGCGCTGCTGCGGTCCGTGCCGTGGCGCGGCGGCAAGGCGCTGATGCTGGTGGTGCGGCGCTCGGGCGAGGATGATGCGGCGCATTTCACCGCCGCGAATGACGAGCCAGCGCTCCAGCCGGACGTGCCGGAATTGAAGTCGCGCATTGCCGAGATGCGCACCATCATCGACACCGCTACCGACGGGGTCGTGCTGATCGGCCGCGACGGCAACATCCGCTCGATCAGCCGCCCGGCGGAAGCCCTGTTTGGTTTCGACAGCGACGAGGTCGCCGGCAAGCCCTTTGCCTCGCTGTTCGCCATCGAAAGCCAGCGCGCGGCGCGTGACTATCTCGCGGGCCTTTCGGAGCCGGGTGTGGCGAGCGTGCTCAATGACGGCCGCGAGGTCATCGGCCGTGAGGCGCAGGGGCGCTTCATTCCGCTGTTCATGACCATCGGCAGCCTCCCCAACGACAGCGGCTTCTGTGCCGTCGTGCGCGACATCACCCAGTGGAAACGGGCCGAGGAAGACCTCACCCAGGCCCGCGCCGTGGCCGAGCGCGCCTCCTCGCAGAAGACGGACTTTCTCGCCCGCATCAGCCATGAGATCCGCACCCCGCTCAACGCCATCATCGGTTTTTCCGAACTGATGGTGGATGAGAAGTTCGGCCCGGTCGCCAACGACCGCTATCGCGACTATCTGCGCGACATCAACCGTTCCGGCAATCACGTGCTCGATCTCGTCAACGACCTGCTCGACATCTCCAAGATCGAGGCCGGCCAGCAGGAGATGGATTACGAAGCGGTGTCGCTCAACGATACGCTGGCCGAGACGGTGGCGATGATGCAGCCGCAGGCCAATCGCGAGCGCGTCATCATCCGCTCCAGCTTCGCCTCGCGGCTGCCGGAAGTGGTGGCGGATTTGAGAAGCGTGCGCCAGATAGCTCTCAACATCCTGTCCAACGCGATCCGCTACACCCAGGCCGGCGGCCAGGTGATCGTCTCGACCGCTTACGAGACCTCCGGCGATGTCGTCATGCGCGTGCGCGATACCGGGATCGGCATGACCCCTGCCGAGATCGAGCAGGCGCTGAAACCGTTCAAGCAGATCAACGCGCTCAAGCGCGGACGCGGCGACGGCACCGGCCTCGGCCTGCCGCTCACCAAGGCGATGGTGGAGGCGAACCGCGCCCGTTTCACCATCACTTCCACGCCGGGCGAAGGAACCCTGGTCGAGGTCGGCTTTCCCTCCACCCGCGTGCTCGCCGAATAACATTGCACGGAACTGCGGCGGCCAAGAAAAAAGGCGTCCAAGAGGACGCCTTGAGAAATGGGATGCTGTCACAACGGGGGCTTGAGCTGAACCTCAGGGGACGAGGAACGGGATTTCTCCCTCAAGTTACTCGCGACTATCGGGGTCGTCCCTTAACAAGTCCTTACCGGGCCGCGAAAAAATTTACGAATGTGTACCACCCATGAAATCTAGGTAAATTCGCCGGATAGATTTCGTTAACCATGCCGAGGTGTCAGGTCGCGAGCTGCGCCAGGTCGCGAAACAGCTCCAGCGCCTCGGGATTGGCAAGCGCCTCCTTGTTCTTGACGGCGCGGCCGTGGACCACGTCGCGCACCGCGAGCTCGGTGATCTTGCCGGACTTGGTGCGTGGGATGTCGGTAACGGCGACGATCCTGGCCGGCACATGGCGCGGGCTGGCGCCGGTGCGGATCTTGGCGCGGATGCGCTTTTCCAGATCCTCGTCAAGCGTCACGCAGGCGGCCAGCCGCACGAACAGCACGACGCGCACGTCGTTGTCGAAATCCTGGCCGATGCAGAGCGCCTCGAGGATTTCCGGCATCTGCTCGACCTGGTTGTAGATCTCGGCCGTGCCGATCCTCACGCCGCCCGGATTGAGCGTTGCATCCGAGCGGCCATGGATGATCATGCCGCTATGCGCCGTCCATTCGGCGAAGTCGCCATGGCACCAGACATTGTCGAAACGCTCGAAATAGGCCGCGTGATACTTCTTGCCTTCGGGGTCGTTCCAGAAGCCGATCGGCATCGACGGGAAGGCTTTCGTGCAGACAAGCTCGCCCTTCTCCTGCCGGATCGGCTTGCCGTCGTCGTCCCAGACATCGACCGCCAGGCCAAGGCCTGGCCCTTGGATCTCGCCGCTCCAGACCGGCTCTGTCGGCACGCCGAGCACGAAGCAGGAGACGATGTCGGTGCCGCCGGAGATGGAGGCCAGGTGCACGTCCTTCTTGATGCCTTCATAGACGAAGCGAAAATCCTCCGGCGACAAAGGCGAGCCGGTGGAGGAGATGGTGCGCACGCTCGACAGATCGTGGCTCGCGATCGGCTTCAGCCCGGCCTTGCGGACAGAATCGATGAACTTGGCCGAGGTGCCGAAATAGGTCATCTGCTCGGCGTCGGCGAAATCGAACAGAACATTGCCGTCGGGATAGAAAGGCGAGCCGTCATAAAGCAGCAGCGCCGCGCCCGAGGCGAGGCCCGAGACCAGCCAGTTCCACATCATCCAGCCGCAGGTGGTGAAATAGAACAGGCGATCGCCGTCGAGCAGGCCGGCATGCAGCCGGTGCTCCTTGACGTGCTGGACCAGCGTGCCGCCGGCCGAATGCACGATGCATTTCGGGACCCCGGTCGTGCCCGAGGAGAACAGGATGTAGAGCGGATGCGCGAACGGCAGCCGCTCGAAGCTGACTGTCTTGGCGGCGAAGGGCGAGAGCGCCTCTTCGAGCGCGGCTGCCTTGTCGATGGTGGCGGCGACATCCGCCGAGGTGCCGAGATAGTCGACGACCAGCACCTTGCGCAGGGTGGCGAGCTTCACTGCCACCGCGCGGACCTTGTCGGCGACCTCGATCGCCTTGCCGTTATACCAATAGCCGTCCGGCGCGATGAAGACGACCGGCTCGATCTGGCCGAAACGGTCGAGCACGCCCTGCTCGCCGAAATCGGGAGAGCATGACGACCAGACCGCGCCGATAGAAGCGGCGGCCAGCATCGCGGCGATGGCTTCGGGCATGTTGGGCATCATGGCGGCGATGCGGTCGCCGGCCTTGACACCGAGCGACAGGAAGAGCTGCTGCAGCCGCGACGTCAACGCATGGAGCTCGTTCCAGGACAGCCGGCGCTCGACCTTGTCCTCGCCGCGAAAGACGATGGCCTCGCCGCTGCCGGTCTTCTTCAAAAGGTTCTCGGCGAAATTCAGCGACGCGTCGGGGAAGAACGATGCGCCGGGCATCTTGTCGCCGTCGACCAAGGCGCGCTCACCCTTGTCGCCAGCAAGATTGCAAAAATCCCAGACCAGGCTCCAGAAGGCTTCGCGATCCTCGATCGACCAGCGGTGAAGCTCGGCATAGCCGGCGAATGCCAGCCCGGCCTTTGCTTCCGCGGCTTTCGCGAACGCAGTTATAGGGGCCGCGTCGATCCGCTCCTGCGTCGGGGTCCACAAAGGCGTATCGGCGGCCATGATCGCTCCTCCCAAAGCGCGTCGCGCTTGAGCCAGTAAAGCGCAGCATCGCAAATGCCATCGTCCCAAAAACGGCGCGCAACCGCGGACCGGTATCGTGCAAACCGCTTATGCATATTGCAGCGCAGCAGAGCAAGATTTTGTTCGTCCGGTTCATGATGGGCACTGCGCAAATGCCATCGCAAGGCCATAAAGACTTGAAAAGCGTCGGCGCTCGGTTACACCCGTCGGGCGATTTGTCGGCAATGAAAGCATACGGGGCGAAATGCCATCATCTTTGATCCGGCGCGGGGTGTGGGCGATCGGCGTTGCCGTGCTCGTCATCGCACTCGCGGTCGCGGCACTCCCGCTGATTGCCTCGACGCGCATCGTGCGCGACCGCATCGCCTGGGAATTGAGTGCCTGGAGCGGCTTCAGGGTGACGATCGACGGCTCGCCGCGCATCGAGGTCTGGCCGAAGTTCCGGGCCATCCTCAGCGACGTGACGCTGTCGCAATGGACCGAGACCGATGCGCCGCCGGTGGTCGAAGCCGATCGTGTCGAAGTCGATCTCTCGGCCATGGCCGCCTTGCAGGGCGACGTCCAATTCTCGACCGCAAGGCTGGTGCGGCCGACGATCAGGGTGCAGCGCATGGCGAACGGCTTCTATCTGCCGCCGCTTCCGACGGGGGGCCGCATCACGCGCTCGATCGATACCGCGCGCGGCGTGGTCACCGCCAACCCGCAGAAGCCCGATCTCGGCCGACTGCCCTCCGATCCGTTCGGCACCGTCGAGTTCCGCGATGGCCGCGTCGTGACTACGGCTGACGGCAAGGACACCGAAATCCTGAGCAGCCTGAGCGGCCAGGTGAACTGGGAAGCGATGAACAGCGAGGCATCGCTGACCGCGACCGGGATCTGGCGCGGTGAAAGCATGCAGCTCGATTTCTCCTCGGCGAACCCGCTGGTGCTGTTTGCCGGGGGAGCAGCACCCGTCACCCTCTCCTTCAAGGCCGCGCCCGCGACATTCTCCTTCGACGGAACGGCTTCGATGTCGGACAATGCCTATCTGGACGGCCAGGCAAAGTTCGCCGCGCCGTCGCTGCGGCGCGTGCTGGAATGGTCGCAGACCGGCCTTGCGCCAGGTGCTGCGATCGGTGCCGTCTCGGTCGCCAGCAAGGTGAACGCCTCGGCGGGGCGCGCGAAGTTCGAGAACACCACCGTCACGCTCAACAACAATCCGGGCATGGGAGCGCTGGACTTCTCCTTCGCCGAAGGGCGCCCGGTGATCGCCGGCACGCTCGCCTTCGATACGCTCGACCTCAGATCTTTCCTGTCGGCCTTCACGCCCGTCGCGCCAACCAGCGAGGCCGGCCCCGGTGACATCGACACCAGTTTCGCCGACCGCATAAACCTCGACCTCAGGCTGTCGGCAGCGCACGCCATGGCGGGACCGGTCCAGCTCGCCGACATCGCGGCGACCGCCCAGGTCAAGAACGGTCTTGCCGTGTTCGATATATCCGATGCATCCGCTTTCGGCGGCACCATCCAGAGCAGCCTCCGCTTCGACCGCAAGCCGGAAGGCACGCAGGTCGAGATGCGGCTCTTGGCGTCGGATGTGGATACGGGAGCCTTTGCCACGGCGGCGGGAATGACGCGGCTGGTGCCGGTCGGCACCGGGACGGTATCGGTCATCCTCAAGGGGCCGGGCAAGGCCTGGAACTCGATCTTCGAGAATGCCGACGGATCGTTCTCAGCGACTTTCGGGCCGGGCACACTCAACGGACTCGACCTGCCGGCCTTTCTCAAGCGCAACCAGCAAGGCGGCTTCTTCGCACTCGACGACGTCGCCAATGGTTCGCTGCCGATCGACGGCGCCGAGATCAAGGCAAGCATCTCGAAGGGCGTGGCGCGCCTGGACAAGGCCGAGATCAATTCGCAGAAATACACGATCTGGCTGTCCGGCATCGCCTCCTATGCCGGACGCGGGCTGGCATTGTCGGGTGGGGTCGTACCCAACGGGCAGCCGGCGCAGCAGCCCCAGGCCAACGGCCAGGCGGCGAGTCCGGCTGCCGCGCCGCCTGGCCAGTCGCTGTTCTTCGTCGGCGGCAACTGGAGCGCGCCGTTCGTATCGCCGATCGCTCCCGGCGTTTCAGGCCAGTAAAGGCGGAGGCGTAAAAGCAAAGCGCCCCCGCCCTCTGGCTCAACCGCGCTGCGCGGCCCGCTCGTCGAGCTGGCGCTGGATCTCGCGGCGTTTGTTGGCGATCGAGGCGATGATGACGCCGACCGCTACGACCGCGATCAGGATGGTGCAGGCGGCGTTGATTTCCGGCGTCACGCCGAGGCGCACCTGGCTGTAGATCTTCATCGGCAGCGTGGTGGCGCCGGGACCCGAGGTGAAGCTGGCGATGACCAGATCGTCCAGCGAGAGCGTGAAGGCCAGCATCCAACCGGAGATGATCGCCGGCAGGATGACCGGTAAGGTGATCTGGAAGAAGGTCTTCACCGGCGGCGCGCCGAGATCCATCGCCGCCTCCTCTAGCGAGCGGTCGAACGTAACAAGGCGCGACTGCACGACGACGGCGACGAAGCACATGGTGAAGGTGATGTGGGCGAGCGTCACCGTGAAGAAGCCGCGGTCGAGCCCGATGGCGACGAAGAGCAGCAGCAGCGAGAGGCCTGTGATGACTTCCGGCATGACCAGCGGCGCGAAGACCATGCCCGAGAAAAGCAAACGCCCCCTGAAGCGCGTGTAGCGCGTGAGCGTGATGGCGCCGAGCGTACCGAGCACGGTTGCCACCGTGGCCGAGATGACGCCGACGCGTGCCGTCACCCAGGTGGCGTCCATCAGGCCCTGGTTGTGGAACAGCGACACGTACCATTTGGTCGAGAAGCCGCCCCAGACGGTGACGAGCTTCGATTCGTTGAAGGAAAAGACGATCAGAAGCACAATCGGCAGGTAGAGAAACGCAAAGCCCAGCACGATCGAGGTGATGTTGAAACGGCTCCAGGTCGCGTTCATTTGCCCTGCTCCTGTGCGCGCGCCTGAGCCTGCTGGAAGAACATGATCGGAATGGTCAGCACCAAAAGCAGGATCACTGCCACCGCCGACGAGACCGGCCAGTCGCGGTTGGAGAAGAATTCGTTCCAGAGCGTCTTGCCGATCATCAGCGTCTGCGAGCCGCCAAGGAGATCGGGGATGACGAACTCGCCCACGGCCGGAATGAACACCAGCAGGCAGCCGGCGACGACGCCAGGCAGCGACAACGGGAAGGTGATCTTCCAGAAGGCGCCAGCCGGCGGACAGCCGAGATCCTGCGCGGCCTCGACCAGCGAGTAGTCCATCTTCTCAAGCGAGGAATAGAGCGGCAGCACCATGAAGGGCAGGTAGGAATAGACGATGCCGATGAAGATCGCCGTGTAGGTGTTGAGGATGACCAGCGGCTGGCTGATCAGGCCGGTGGCGAGCAGAACCTGATTGAGCAGCCCCTCGGGCTTCAGGATGCCGATCCAGGCATAGACGCGGATCAGGAACGAGGTCCAGAACGGCAGGATCACCAGCATCAGCAAGGTCGGGCGGATCGTCGCCGGTGCGCGCGCCATGCCATAGGCGATCGGATAGCCGACGATCAGCGTGAGTATCGTCGAGATCCCAGCGATGATCAGGCTGGTCACATAGGCGTTGAAATAGAGCGCGTCCTGGGTGAGCCAGGTGTAATTGTCGAAGTTGAGCTCGCGAAACCCAGTGAAAAATCCCGAGATGCCATCGGTGAAATCGAGCACCGGCGTATAGGGCGGCATCGCGATCGCCGTCTGCGACAGCGAAATCTTGAAGACGATGATGAAGGGGACGAGGAAGAAGAACAGCAGCCAGAGATAGGGGACGACGATGACGAGGCGGTCGACGAAGCCCTTCGCCAGCCGCGTCGGCAGCGTGGCGGCGGTAGCGGTCGATGGAGCGGCGGTCGCTGCGATGTTGGCCATGTCCGCCTCCTACCTTGTCAGCACGACGCCGGCGTCGGGCCGGAAAGAAACCCAGGCGCGGTCGTTCCAGGTCAGCGGGTCCTCGGTGACGCGCGAGGCGTTCAAGGCGCTTGCCCGCACCATCTGCCCGTCGTCGAGCTTGATATGATAGACGGTCATGTCGCCGAGATAGGCGACGTCATAGACCTCGCCCTCAAGCGCATTGACGGCATCGGCCGGCTTTTTCGAAGAGACCCTGATCTTTTCCGGCCGGATCGCAAAGACGATCTCGGCGCCATTGGCGGCATCGCCGCCATTGTCGACGACGATCTGAGCGCCGGTCGTGCCGGTGATGCGCGTCGTGCTTGCCGAACGCTCCGCGACCTTGCCTTCGAACAGGTTCACATTGCCGACGAAATGCGCCACGAAACGCGAGGTCGGGGCCTCGTAGACTTCGGCAGGCGTCGCCACCTGCATCACCTCGCCCTTGTCCATGATGGCGATGCGGTCGGCCATGGTCATGGCTTCTTCCTGGTCGTGGGTGACGACGACGAAGGTGAGGCCGAGTTGCTGCTGCAGGTCCATCAACTCGAACTGCGTCTCCTCGCGCAGCTTCTTGTCGAGCGCGCCGAGCGGCTCGTCGAGCAGCAGAACCTTGGGCCGCTTGGCGACCGAGCGAGCGAGCGCCACGCGCTGGCGCTGGCCTCCCGAGAGCTGATGCGGCTTGCGCTTGGCGAACTGCTCGAGCTTGACCAGCTTCAGCATCTCGGCGACGCGCCTTGCGATATCGGCTCCCGGCATGCCTTCCTGCTTGAGGCCGAAGGCGATGTTTTTCTCTACCGTCATATGCGGGAACAGCGCGTAGGACTGGAACATCATGTTGACCGGCCGCTTGTAGGGCGGAATGCCGCGCAGGTCCTGCCCGTCGAGCAGGATGCGGCCCGCGGACGGCTCCTCGAAGCCGGCGAGCATCCTGAGCAGGGTCGACTTCCCGCAGCCCGAAGCGCCGAGCAGAGCGAAGAATTCGCGCTCGAAGATGGTCAGCGACAGGTTGTTGACGGCGGTGAACTCACCGAACTTCTTGGTGACCTTGTCGAACTGGATATATGGCTTGGCGTTCGGGTCGTTCCATGGCGCGAAATCCCTGCGGATGCTGCCAAGCGATTTCATGATCCCCACTCCGTTATTTTTTTAGCTCCCAAAAGAAAGCGACCCCGGCAGTTGGCTGCCGGGGTCGGGTCTCAATGCTTACTGGCCGGTGACGATCTTGGTCCAGGTGCGCGTGATGAGGCGCTGTGTCTTGGGATCGTATGGCGCAACGGTATACAGCTTCTTCGTCGTCTCCTCGTCGGGATAGACCGAAGGATCTTCCAGGATGGCCTTGTCGATGAACTGCTGCGAAGCCTTGTTGCCGTTGGCGTAGAGCACGTAGTTCGACGACTTGGCGATGACTTCGGGCGTCATCATGTAGTTGATGAACTCGAGCGCGTCGGCGGTATGCGGCGCGTCGGCGGGGATCGCCATCTGATCGAACCACATCTGGGCGCCTTCCTTCGGCACCGAATAGCCGATCTCGACGCCCTGCTTGGCTTCCTCGGCGCGGTTGCGCGCCTGGAAGACGTCGCCCGACCAGCCGATCGCCAGGCAGATATCGCCGTTGGCCAACGCGTTGATGTATTCGGACGAATGGAACTTGCGGATATACGGCCGGACCTTCAGCAACGCTTCCTGGGCCTTGGAAATGTCATCCGGCGAGGTGCTGTTGGGATCGAGGCCGAGATATTTCAGCGTCGCCGGAATGATGTCGGCGGGAGAATCCAGCACATAGACGCCGCAATCCTTCAGCTTGGCCAGCTTGTCCGGATTGAAGAACACGTCCCAGCTGTCGACCTTGTCGGTGCCGAGCGCGGCCTGCACCTTCTTGACGTTGTAGCCGAGGCCGACCGTGCCCCACATGTAGTTGACCGAATATTCATTGCCTGGATCGTATTTGGCGGTGCGCTCGGAAATGACGTCCCACATATTGGAGAGGTTCGGCAGCTTCGACTTGTCGAGCTTCTGGAACACGCCTGCCTGGATCTGGCGCGCCAGGAAGTTGGCGGTCGGCACGACGACATCATAGCCGCTGCCGCCGGCAAGCAGCTTGGTCTCCAGGATCTCGTTGGAATCGAAGGTGTCGTAGACGACCTTGATGCCGGTCTTCTTGGTGAAGTCGTCGATGATCGAGCTGTCGATATAGTCCGACCAGTTGTAGACGTTGACGACGCGATCCTCGGCATGGCCGTTTATGGTGAAAAGCGTCAAGAATGCCGACGTCGCCGAAAGCCAGAGAGCTTTGCGGATCATGATGTTCTCCTTTGGTGAGTGTTCCCTCGCCGGCTCGTCGCGATATGGCGGGGCGGCGTTCGTTTCAGACTATTGAGCTTTCCGGAGAGCGACAAGCGTGCACGCCCGGCGGTGCGCGCGACCCTTGAGTGTGGGTTGCGATCCCTGCATCCCTTCCAGGGAGCTGTCCGGGTGGCGTCAGCGGCGCTTGCCGCGGCGTAAGCAGAACGATGACGATGTGGTCCGGCCCCGATGAGGCCGGCGGTGACACTTGGCAAGATACGCCTGTCTTGTTGTTGCCGTAATTGCAACCTGCCCGGCCGGCAACAGGGTTGTCAATGGGGAAGGCTGCGGATCGTCAATTGGGTGACGGCAGGCCGGTAACGCCTGGCCGCGCCGGCCGCGCCTGACGCTTGAACTCCAGGCCGATATGGACGAGCAGCGCCGTGACCACGACCGCGCCGCCGATGATGGTGCGCACCGACGGTACCTCGGAATGGACGAGCCAGACCCAGATCGGCCCGAGGATCGGTTCGAAGGTGCCGAGCAGTGCCGCGATCGCCGCAGGCACCAGCCGTGCGCCCATGGCGAAGAAGGCAAGGCCAATGCCGAGATTGACGACGCCGAAGGCGAAGAGAAAGCCCATGTCGCGCGCGGACACGGCAAATTCCGTGGCCTGCGAGGCGGCGAAAGCACCGGCAAGCAGCGCGCCAAGGCACGTGGCCGGCACCATGCGCACATGGGCGAAGCGCCGGGTGATCACGGTCGCGAACGAAAACATCACCGCGATCAGCAGCGCAAGGCCATCGCCGATCGGCGACACGGCCCCGCCCACGGACTCGGAGACCATGATGGCAACGCCGGTGATGACAGCGGCGATGGCGATCCAAGTGCCTTGGCTCACGCGTTCGCGAAAGAGCAGCCAGGCGAGCAGGGCGGCCAGGAGCGGCACGCCGGCTTGCATCAACAGGATGTTGGCGACCGTGGTATAGGCGAGCGCAACGATAAAGCTGGTCGAGGCGGTGGCGAAGCAGAAGGCGACGCCAAGGCCGGGCAGGCCCATATCGCGGAACAGTCTCAAGGTGCCGCGCCAGCCGTCGCGCCAGAGCATGAAGGTGACGAGGAAGGCCCCGGCCCAAAGCGAGCGCCAGAACACCATGGTCCAGCTGTCGCCGACATGGATGAAACGGGCGATGGTGCCGCCGAAACTCCACATTAGCGCCGAAAGAAAGACCAGGAGCATGCCGATCCGCTCCTCGCGCGGCGAGACGGTTGGCAAGGCTGCGCGGGGCGAGGCGGTATCGGTCATGGCGATGACTGTCAGCGAGTTGTTCGCGTTACGATGCACCAGGGACGACAAGACTGTGTCCCATCCGCGTAGCGCAAAGTAGAAATCCATGCGTGATCCAGCACTCGCTGAAATGTGGGACAAACCTCGCTACGGCTTTTACTTTGCCCATGTCTGGTCCCAACCGCTGCGCATTTTTGGGCGGAGGCGGTCAGCCCTGAAAATCGAAGGCGCTGAGGCCCGTCACCATCTCGTCGAGCCCGAGCGGGCGCGTCACCGGCGGTTCGGCGCGCGCCAGGCAGCCGGCGCGCTCGCAAAGCCGGCAGGCGGGGCCTACCGGCGTGGCGATGCCTTGCCCGGGCTTGCCGGCGGCTCCGGCCGGCAGCGCCGCGCCATAGACGATCTCGTCGCGGAATCCGATATCGCAGCCGAGCAGGAGCGCGGTGCGCCGCGGCCGCTCGGAGAAGGCACCTTGCGGGCCTTCCAGCGTGCGGGCAATGCAAAGGAACTCGGCGCCATCGGGCATCTCCACCGCCTCGACCAGGATCTGGCCCGGCTGCGAGAAGGCCGCATGGACGGGAAGCTTGGGGCAGCCGCCGCCGAAGCGGCTCTGCGGATAGCCCTGGCTGCCGGCCTTGCGGAAGCGGTTGCCGGCATTGTCGACTTCCAGCATGAAGAACGGCACGCCCGATGCGCCCTGCCGCTGCAGCATGGTCAGGCGGTTGGCCGCCTGTTCGAAGGAGACGCCGAAGCGGGAACGCAGGACGTCGATGTCGTAGCGGGCGCGCAGGGCGGCGGCATGGAAGGCCTGATAGGGCATCATCAGCGCGTGCGCGGCATAGCGGCCGAGCTCGAAGCGGGCGAGCCGGCGCGCCTCGTCGGTGCCGAGCTTCAGCGCCTGTATCTCGCCGGCGACGGCCACCGACATGCGCATGAGGCTCGCCTCCATGGCGACCTCGCGCAGCTGGTCGAAAGGCGACAGCCGCTCGGACAGGAACAGACGCTGCGAATGGCGGTCATAGCGGCGGCGCCAGTTGGGCATGGTGGCGACCGGCAGCACCTTGACGACGATGCCGTGCTCGCGCCTCAGCCAGGCCTTCAGCGCGCCGAACAGATCGTCGCCGGGATCGAGGACCGATGTGAAAGCCTCCGCCTCCTCCTCCAGCGAAGCAAAGTGGTTTGGCCGGCGCTCGAACACTTCGTGGATTTCATCGGCAGGCAGGCGGGTGCCGGACAGCGCGGTTGCCCTGCCCTCCTGTGCCAGAAGCTGATTGAGGTCGGACAGGCGCTCAGCCTGCTCGCGGTAGGCGCGAAAGAGTTTCACCATCGCCGCCGAAGCGTTCGGCGCTGTCTCGGCGAGGTCGATCAGTTCCTGATCGCCAGGCAGCTCGCCGGCAAGAAGCGGATCGCTGAACGCTTCGCGCAAGGCCGCGATCGAGCCTTTCGTCTCTCCCTGCAATTCATGCGGATCGACCTTGTAGACGGAGGCCAGCTTGAGAATGAGCTGCACCGTCAGCGGCCGCTGGTTGCGCTCGATGAGGTTGAGATAGGATGGCGAGATGCCCAGCCCTTCGGCCATCGCCGTCTGGGTCAGGCCCCTGGCGTTGCGCAGCCGGCGCAGCCGCGGCCCGGCGAAGATCTTCTGGTCGGCCATCCCTTGCCATCCTTGACAAGAATTTACATGAACATTGCGCCTAGCGCCCGCTACGACATTTTTACAATCGTGACAAGTTTACAGAGAAGACCTGTCAATGACAACACAGCTTTTCCTTTATTTTTGGCACCAATCGACGGTTTTCCTGGGTGTCTTTCGCGCCGCAATGTAAATGATGTCATACATCGCCGGCGCAAAGCGTGCCTTTGCGATGTAGCGATGAAGCAGTTTCCAAGCGACCCGGAGTGACCAATGACTGATTTTTACAACCTCGTCCCGTCGGCGCCGGAAGGCCGTTTCGATGGCATCGAGCGGCCCTACTCGCCAGAGGATGTGAAGCGGCTGCGCGGCTCCGTGCAAATTCGCCAGACATTGGCCGAGATGGGAGCGAACCGGCTGTGGAAGCTCATCCACGAGGAGGACTTCGTCAACGCGCTCGGCGCGATGTCCGGCAACCAGGCCATGCAGCAGGTTCGGGCTGGGCTGAAGGCGATTTATCTCTCGGGCTGGCAGGTGGCCGCCGACGCCAACACCGCGTCGGCCATGTATCCGGACCAGTCGCTTTACCCGGCCAATGCGGCGCCGGAACTGGTCAAGCGCATCAATCGTACCTTGCAGCGCGCCGACCAGATCGAGACGTCCGAAGGCAACAGGCTTTCGGTCGAGACCTGGTTCGCGCCGATCGTCGCCGATGCCGAAGCCGGTTTCGGCGGTCCGCTCAACGCCTTCGAGATCATGAAGGCCTTCATCGAGGCTGGCGCCGCCGGCGTCCACTATGAGGACCAGCTGGCGTCCGAAAAGAAGTGCGGCCATCTCGGCGGCAAGGTGCTGATCCCGACCGCGGCGCATATCCGCAACCTCAACGCTGCCCGCCTCGCGGCCGACGTCATGGGCACGCCGACACTGGTCGTGGCCCGCACCGACGCGGAAGCGGCGAAGCTTTTGACCTCCGATATCGATGAGCGCGACCGGCCTTTCGTCGACTATGACGCCGGCCGCACGGTCGAGGGCTTCTACAATGTGAGGAACGGCATCGAGCCTTGCATCGCGCGTGCCGTGGCCTATGCGCCGCACGCCGACCTGATCTGGTGCGAGACCTCGAAGCCGGATCTGGCGCAGGCAAGGAAGTTCGCCGAGGGCGTGCACAAGCACCATCCGGGCAAGCTGCTCGCCTATAATTGCTCGCCGTCCTTCAACTGGAAGAAGAACCTCGACGACGCGACGATCGCGATGTTCCAGAAGGAGCTGGGCGCGATGGGCTACAAGTTCCAATTCATCACGCTCGCCGGCTTCCACCAGTTGAACTTCGGCATGTTCGAGCTGGCGCGCGGCTACAGGGACCGCCAGATGACCGCCTATTCGGAGCTGCAGGAGGCCGAGTTCGCGGCCGAGGCCCGCGGCTATACCGCGACCAAGCACCAGCGCGAGGTCGGCACCGGCTATTTCGACGCCGTGTCGATGGCGATCACCGGCGGCCGGTCTTCGACCACCGCCATGCATGAATCGACCGAGCACGCCCAGTTCAGGCCGGCGGCCGAGTGACAGATAACAACCAGAGGAAACGCCCGCAGGGCATCTACATCGAGGAGAAGACCAATGGCATCGATAAGCCGCGTCAAGGAAAGGGCAGAAGAACAATCGAGCGCGATGAGCGTCGACCAGCAGGCGACGATCCGCATGCTCGCCAACGATCTGCACAGGCTCAACCAGTCGGTCATGAAGGCAGTCGAGGCCGGTGTCTCGGTGGAGCTGGTGCGCTCGGCGAGGCACCATGGCGGCGACGGCAACTGGGGTGACCTTTTGATCCCGGTGATCGTTACCCAGCAGAACCCCACCTGACGTAACGTCAACAGTTTCGGCGATAGTCTCTCGCGCGCTATACGTTCGGGAGACTATCGCATTTTTTCGATTTGCCTTCATCGCTGGCAGACACGACTTGCGCCGATTCAAGAATTGCTTGCTATATTTTCGACTTCGACTGTTTCAGCTTGACTCCGGCCGCGATCTCACCCAATTGTGCCTCAGGTTTCAACCCTGCATTGAACCAGAGTGCCTGCCCGCCGATGTGTCCCGCCGACCGTGACGATCCCTCCGAAAAACATCCGAAACCGGCGACCCGCACTGGTGCGATGGCGGCGGACTTTTCCAAGGTTCTCGTCGTTGGAAAGTCGTCGATCAACCGGGTCGTGGTGTCGAAAATCGTCGAGAAGTCGGGACTGAAACCGATCTCGGAACCGCCCGAGACCGCCGAGAAGACCCTGACGGGGCATCTGCCCGGCGCCGTCATCCTGGACGGCGGTCCCGACAACAAAGACTGCGACCGGCTGATGTCCGCCATCGACGCGCTGCGCCGCGCCTCCGGCAAGCCGCTGCCCGCGGTGATCCTGCTCTCAACCATGAATGGCACGCCGGAGAGCCTTGGCCTGTCGAGCGTGGTCGATGCGGTGGTTGCCAAGCCGATCACCCCCGAGAGATTGCAACCGGTGGTCGATCGCCTGGTCGGGCGAGGCTAATGCATGTCGCCCAAAAGTGCGTAGCGGTTTTGGGGGAACGACATGCATCAAAACAAAGACCGAAAGCGCTTCGGCTGAATTCGTTTCAGCGCGACGCGCTTTAGGGCATAAGCGTCCTTATCGCGTTTTCAGTCGATCGCGGCGATGCGTTCGATCAACGCCGGCAGTTCGCTCAGGTCGGCGATCTGGCGGAAACGCGGCGCCGCGACCGGCGCCTCGGCATGCTCGGCCGCCCAGGTCAATTCATGCGGGACATAGATGCCCCAGCCGCCGGCATCGATGGCCGGGACGACATCCGACTTCAGCGAGTTGCCGACCATCACGCTCTTTTGCGGTCCGTCGCCGTGGCGGCTGAAGATGCGGGCATAGGTGGCGGCGCTCTTGTCGCTGACGATCTCGACGGCGTCGAAAAGCTCGCCAAGTCCCGATTGCGCCAGCTTGCGCTCCTGGTCCATGAGGTCACCCTTGGTGATCAGCACCAGGCGATAGGCGCCGGCGAGCTTCTCGACCGTCTCACGCGCATGCGGCAGCGGCTCGATCGGATGGCTGAGCATGTCGCGGCCGGCAGCCAGGATTTCGGCAATGGTCGAGGCCGGAACGCGGCCCTCGGTCACCTCGATCGCCGTCTCGATCATCGACAGCGTGAAGCTCTTTATGCCGAAGCCATAGAGGCCAAGATTGCGCTTTGCGGCTTTAAGCAAGTTTGCCGAAACCCGGCTTGCCTCGCCGTGCTCGGCAAGCATGGCGATGAAGCGCTGTTCGGTCATGCGGAAGAACTGCTCGTTCTGCCACAGCGTGTCGTCGGCATCGAAACCGATGGTGGTAAGAGCGGTCATTGCCACATCATCCTCCTCACTCGTGGTGTAGACGCGTTCGCCCGGCACTGCTAGCTAGAGATCGGCAAAGCGCGGGGGTGCATGCTGGATGTGGAAAGACGAGCTGCAAAGCTTTGTGGCGAGCGCTCGTGAGCGCACGCCGACCGAGCTGATAAACGGTATTCGCGATATCGGCGTCGCCATGGGTCACGACGCGGGCGAGGCGCTGCTCGACAGCCATCCGGAGCTGTTTTCCCATCGGCCCATGCTCACGCAAGCCTTCATTGAAATGGTCCATGCGCAAGACGTCGCCGAAATCAGGCAGATGTTGGACAAGGACGTGAACGGGCCGACGTCGTTCGGGCAAATAGCGACGGAAAGAACGAGCATCGGCGTGATGTCCTCAAAGGACGCCTACAAACGCCTCGACGAAGTCTTCGAACATGTCGATTTCAGCCGGTGCACACGCGCCGTGATGGTCGGCTGCGGCGGCCGTCCGTTCACCATGTTCCGCATTCACGATCAAACCCCGGTTCCCGAGATAGTCGGCCTGGACATCGTGCCGGACGCGGTCGAGACAGCGAATATTCTGGCCGCCAAACTCGGCTACACGCGCTGCCGCGCCGAATTTCGCAACGGGCGCGACTACGACTATCGCGGCGCCCAGGTCGTCTACATCGCCAGCATGGTTTCGCCCAAAGCGGCTGTCGTGTCGCGCATCGCGGACATGGCCCCGCCCGACCTGCAACTCGTATTGTGGGAACCGTATTCGCTGGCCCGGCTGTGGTCGGAGCGGGCGGAAGAGACGCTTGACCCGCGCCTGGAAGTCGTCGGCCGCACACGCGTGTCGCGCAACATGACCAGGGATGTGTTTGTCCGCTTCCGGCCTGGCGCCGCCACGCGCGCAAACGAAAGCTGATGGCGGCGAGCGTGGCCGATCGTGCAATCCTGGCCGCAACGATGGCCTGGTGCCTCCTTCGCCATCCGGTGATCTGGAAAAGAACCTACGATCACAGCGGCGTCTTTCCCGATCCCGCCAGGCCGACCTCCTATGTCGACAAGTTCTTGTGGCGCAAGATCTTCGATCACAATCCGCTCTATGCCATGGCCTGCGACAAGCTGGCGTCCAAAGACCATGCGCTCTCCTTATGCCCTGAATTGAAGACTGCGAAAGTATTGTGGAGCGGCCGTGACGCAACACAGATACCGCCGGCATTGCTGACCGGGAATGTCGTGGTGAAAGCCAATCATGGTTGCCGCTGGAACATGATGATCCGCAACGGCGAGGTGGACATGGCGAAGCTGGGGAGGCGAACGGCGCGTTGGATGCGCCGTCGCTACGGCAGGAAATTCGGCGAGCGGGCCTACAAGGACGCAAGACGGCTCATCTTCGTCGAGGAGATGCTTGTCCAGGATAATGTGCCTGTCCCGCTGGAGTATAAATTCCATGTCTCGAACGGAAAGACGGCCTACGTCTACGCCGCGCGCCGTGACGGACTGGGCAACGAGCTGAAAAGTCATTTCGACCGCGACGGGAGCTATGCGCCGGTGCCACCGGGCAGCGGCAGCCAATGGGTGAAGATCGATCTGCCGTCGTCGTTTCTGAAGATGCGCGAGATCGCGGAACGACTGACGGCCCCGTTCGACCACATGCGGTGCGACTTCTACGAGATCGACGGCAAAATCTATTTCTCGGAGTTTTCGGTCTATCCGTTGTCCGGCAAAGGCATCATCAACACCCGTCTGCGCGATTTGGCCGGTGACACTTGGGATATCCGCCAGTCCTGGTTCCTGTCGGCGCCGCAAAGGGGTTGGCGCAAATTCTATGCGGCGGCGCTGTTGCGGTGGCTCGACGCGACCGACCGGCAAAGGCCGTAGGCCCGTTCCCCGACAAGTGACCCTGAGCACGCGCCCGGCGCCTCCCCTTCCCTTCCCCCATGGCGCCCGGCTATACTCCAAAATCCGCAACACAATCTGGTGAATGATGCCGCCTGAGAAAAAGGAAGTCCGTCCGTCAAGCCGGGGGGGACGCGCCCGCACGCCTGCGTTCCTGAAGAACGATCGCGGCGTGAAGAACTGGAAGGAAGCCACCGCCTGGCTCGAATGGCGAGGCATCGAAGACATCGAGTGCATCACTCCCGACCAAGCGGGCGTTGCCCGCGGCAAGATGATGCCGTCGAAGAAATTCACCTCCAATACCTCGCTGGCGCTGCCTTCGGCCGTGTTCATGACGACAATCTCCGGCGGCTATCCCGAGGACGGCAACGGCTTCCGTTACCCGGAAGACGACGGCGACCTGAAGCTCCTGCCCGATCTCTCGACGCTGACGGCGGTGCCCTGGGAAGAAGACCCGACCGCGGCAGTGATCTGCGATCTCGTGCACCAGGACGGCCGCTCGGTCGAGTTCACGCCGCGCAACGTGCTGAAGCGCGTGCTCGCGGCCTATGACGAACGTGGGCTGAAGCCGGTGGTGGCGCCCGAGATCGAATTCTACCTGGTGCGCAAGAACCCCGACCCGGACTATCCGCTGACGCCGCCCGTGGGGCGCTCGGGACGGCCGATCGGCGGCGGCGCCGGCTATTCGATCGCCGGGGTCAACGAATTCGACGAACTGATCGACGACATCTACCATTTCTCGGAACGGCAGGGCCTGGAGATCGACACGCTGATCCATGAGGAAGGCGCCGGCCAGCTCGAGATCAATTTGCGCCACGGCAACCCGATCGAGCTCGCCGACCAGGTCTTCATGTTCAAGCGCACCATCCGCGAGGCGGCGCTGAAGCACGAGATCTACGCCACCTTCATGGCAAAGCCGATCCAGGGACAGCCCGGTTCGGCCATGCATATCCACCAGTCGGTCGTCGACAAGAAGACCGGCAAGAACATCTTCTCGGCCGAGGATGGCTCCGAGACCGACGCCTTCTTTCACTTCATCGGCGGCATGCAGAAGCACGTGCCGAACGCGCTGGTGATGTTTGCGCCTTACGTCAATTCCTATCGCCGGCTGACGCAGCAGGCCTCGGCTCCGGTCAACAACAAATGGGGTTACGACAACCGCACCACCGCCTTCCGCGTGCCGCGCTCGGACCCGGCGGCGCGGCGCGTCGAAAACCGCATCCCATCCTCGGACGCCAACCCCTATCTGGCGTTGGCGGCGTCGCTTGCCTGCGGGCTGATCGGCATGACCAGGAAGATCAAGGCCGAGCCGCCGGTGCTGACCACGGCCAATGCCGACGAGATCGACCTGCCTCGCAGCTTGCTGGAGGCGGTCGACCTGTTCGAGGCCGACACGGAACTCTGCACTCTCCTCGGCAAATCCTTCGCCGCCACATATGCGGCGATCAAGCGGGCCGAATTCGAGACCTTCATGGAAGTGATCAGCCCGTGGGAGCGGGAATATCTGCTGCTCAATGTGTAGGGGAGTAAGGCAGTAGGGCAGTAGGGCAGTAAGGGGGGACGATGGCGAAGATCGAATCGTACAGAGATTTGATCGTCTGGCAGCAGGCTGTAGACCTGGCAGTTTCGATTTATGAAACGACAAGAGCGTGGCCGAAGGAAGAGCTCTATGGATTGACAACTCAACTACGCAGGGCAGCCGCTTCCGTGCCCGCCAACATTGCTGAGGGCTATGGACGAGAAAGCCGAGCTTCCTACCAACAGTTTCTTAGAATTGCACAGGGATCACTTAAAGAGTTGGAAACCCACTTACTGATCGCGCAGCGCGTCGGAATCACCTCCAATGAAGTAGCCCAACAATTGATGACGCGGAGTGAGAGCGTGGGGACACTCTTGCGGCTTTTGATCCGAAAATTGGCGCCTGAATAGCTCCTACTGCCCTACTGCCCTACTGCCCTACTGCCCTACTGCCCTACTGCCCTACTGCCCTACTGCCCTACTCCCCTACTCCCGAGCGTCATGCCCTACCAATCCCCTATCTCCCCCGGCCGTTCCTGGTACGAGGATACGGCCGGACCCCGGCCTGAGTATCCAGCGCTCGACGGCGACCGAGCTTGCGACGTCGTCATCATCGGCGGCGGCTTCACTGGTCTCTCGGCAGCCGCGCATCTTGCCAAAGCTGGCGCCGACGTCGTGCTGATCGATGCGCACCGCTTCGGCGATGGCGCGTCGGGACGCAATGGCGGCCAGCTCGGCACCGGTCAGCGCGCCTGGGCGGAGGTGTTGGAGGCAGAATATGGCCTTTCCCGCGCCAAGGCGCTGTTCGATCTCGCGGAAGAAGCGAAGGCGCATCTGCTGGACTTCGCTGCGGCCAACCAGATCGAGATCGACTATATGCCGGGTCAGTTGTCGGTGGCGCACAAGAGGCGCTATGTCGACGACTACAAGCGCCACGCCGAGATCATGGCGAGCCGCTTCGGCTACCCGCATATCAGCTTCATGGACGCGGCGGAAACGGCGGAACGGCTGGGCTCGACGGGTTATTTCGGCGGCACGCGCGACACCGGCACCGGGCATATCCATCCGTTGAAGCTGGTGATCGGCACGGCGAAGGCGGCAGCGGCGGCTGGCGCGCATCTCTTCGAGCAGACGCCCTCCACCGGCATCGTTTCCAATGGCGGCAAGGTGAAGGTCACGACGCGCCGGGGCACGATCACAGCCGGCAAATGCCTGATCGGGGTCAACGCCTATGGCGGCGATCTCGAGCCGGTGAGCGCGGCGCATATCATGCCGATCGGCTCCTTCATCGGCGCGACCGTGCCGCTCAGCACCGCCTCCAGGGTGCTGCCGGGCGGCGAGTCGGTCGACGATTCCCGCTTCGTGGTGCGCTATTTCCGCAAATCGAAGGACGGCCGGCTGTTGTTCGGCGGCCGCGAGGTCTATGCCGTCAACGATCCGAAGGACATCCATATCCACATCCGCAGGCAGATCGCCGAGCTCTATCCGGACCTGAAGGATGTCGAGATCACGCATGGCTGGGGCGGCTATGTCGGCATCACGGTGCCGAGAAAGCCGTTCGTGCGCGAAGTGATGCCGAAGGTGATTTCGATCGGCGGCTATTCCGGCCATGGCGTCATGCTGTCGAACTTCTTCGGCAAGCTCTATGCCGAGACCGTTGCCGGCAATCGCGACCGCTTGAAACTGATCGAAGACCTGAAGATCCCCGCCTTCCCGGGCGGCCGTCGTTTTCGAGCGCCGCTGCTCTTCCTGGCGCTCAACTGGTTCGCGTTGCGCGACAGGATCTGAAGCCGGACATCTGCAGAAGCTGTTGATTCGACGAGTCCGGTTCCCCTACGTCACGTTGCAGAATCCTTAACGAAAGCGCAGAATTTCGCGAAATGGCTCACTCATGCCATAATCAACAGTAAAAGATGCCATCATGGGCGAAAATCCGGGGATTTCGCGGGCCTGCCCGCAATAGTTTCGGGACCGATGCCGATCGATGCCAGCCCTCGCGGCAAAGATCGAAAGAACGTCGGCCCGCTTGTTGGAGGTGGTTTGAGTGAACGAGCCCTTCAGTTTCGGCACGCCGGAACGGCAGCGCTTTACAATGCAGTTCGGCTATAACGTGCGGCCCTCTTTCTGGCAGAAGGTGCAGTCGAACGCGCATCTGGTCATTGCAGCGATCGGCACCGCTGCGCTGCTCGGCGTGGCTGCGGTGGCGCTGTGGCTGAGCATCCCTGGCAGCGACCGGCAAGTGGCCGCGGCCAGTGTCGAGCAGGCTGTCCCGACAATTCCGGTGAAGACCACTAAGGTCGCTCCGGCGGCAGCGGCGATCACCGTGGCTGCGGCACCGCAAGCCGCGCGCAAGGCGGACGCGGTTTCGCCGGCAATAGCGGCTCGCGCAGCCAGCATTCCGGCGCTGGCATCGAACAACCCCCGCTGGACGGCTTCCGACGCCACGCCCCCGCCGGCCCAGGCCGAGGATCAACCCGTTCCGTCCAAGCAGGCCGTCGAGCCGAGCGCGGCGCAGTCAACCGATACGGCCTTCGCCGAGCCCGCTGCCGGGAACGACGCTTCGGACGCGCTGTCGCAAGTTGCCGCACCCGCCCCCGCGGGCGAGACGCCGACGGCGGGGAAGAAGCCGGGCGACAAGATGGATGGTGCCCAAACCGCCGCCATTCCCGAAGCCAAGCCGCAGGTTCCCGATGCCGGGCCAGCAGAGGACAGCGCGGCCCAGGCCAAGCCGAAACCTCAAAAAGCCGGCGCGGCCGCCAACGGACGCGTTTTGAGGGCTGTCACCATGCGCTCCGGGCCGAAGAAGGGAGCAGCCGCGATCCTCACAGTACCCGCCAAATCATCGGTGCAGGTGATGAGCTGCAAGCAGTGGTGCGAGATCGTCTATAACGGCAAGCATGGCTGGGTCTACAAAAGCTACGTCAAGACCGGCGCGTAAGGCCTAACCCACCAAGCAGCCACCCGAAGCGGCGTCTTCTGCGCTCAAGCCTGCGGTTTGCCAGGAAGGACTTGTGTTCCTCGAACGGCACCTCGTAGAGGCCGCAAGCCTGGCAACCCTCTTTCTTGCCGCATGCCGGTATCCAGCATCTGACATCGTGCGTCCAGGCCAGCGCGATCCTCTCCAGATGAAGATTGGACGAGCTCTTGAGCAGGATAAGTTCTCCGGGAACGGCCGTCCGCTTGATATGATCCGAAACTTCCTTCGGGGTACGAAGCTCGATGAAACGGCCGCTGTCACGGTCAGCCTGGCTTGCGCGCGAGCGATGGGCGTTGTCGCCGGTGTAGATGACCTCGTGGGCAATGTCGCGTGCGATGCCATAGGCAGTGGCGTATTTCCTCGTCGACCCGACGTAGTCGGAAATCTGGCCGAGCACGATACGCTTGCGGCCAGCCTTGGCCTTCGCCATCATATCCAAGGCGATGTGGATCGAATGCCAGGGCGCCTTGGCCGTATCGACGAGGAATTGCGGGCCCCCTTCGACCTGCTGCACCTTGCAACGGTTGGGCAAGGGATCGAACGACGCCAGTCTTGCCGCAACTTTCTCGGGCGGAGCGCCTAGTTCCAGTGCCGTGGCGACCGCCGCCGCCGCCGGCAGCCAGAATTGCTCGCCGGGAAACGGTGTCTGGAGATCCAGCACGCCGCCGGCCCAACGAAGCGAAAATCGCAGTGGTTCGGGATATGCGGCACAAATATCGGTGGCGCGATAATCCGCGTTCTCAGCCTGGCCGAAGGTCGCTATCCGGCACTTCGCGCCGGATGCCATGGCGAGCACCAGCGGGTCGTCGCAATTAAGCACCGCAATTCCGTCGGGCTTCAGCGCATCGACCAGCGCCCGTTTTTCCTGCGCGACGGCTTCCAGCGTCCTGAACTTGCCGACATGCTCCAGCCGGATCATCGTCACGACCGCCACGTCCGGCTTCAGCATCTGCGCCATGGCGTCGATCGTGCCGAAGTCCGAGGCTCCGGCTTCGAAAACGACATAGTCGACCTGGCCGGCTCGCCTCAGACGCTTGTAGAGCGTGCGGATCAGCGCCACGATGGTGTTGGCCTGCACTTGCAAATGCACCTTGCCGTGGGCGCCCATAATGTGTCCGAGCAGGCTGGCCGAAGTCGACTTGCCGGAACTGCCCGTAATGCCGATAAATATTGCCTTGCTTCGCGCGCGCACCCAACGCGCCTGATAGCGTCGCAGTCGCCACCCCAGGTCCCTGCGAATTTTCCGCAACCCCAGCTTCATAGCCCGCCATTATCTAACCCCGGTCTAATATGCCCCGCGCCAAATTCCCAAGTCAAACGGGCATTGGCGTGCTTGGAAACGGGGCCTCGGAGCAGTTCCCGGAGAAGCGGTGCGGTAAACCGCAGCCTTAGATGCAGCGCCCGCCGTCGACCTCCAGCGCCACGCCGGTGATGAAGGCGGCTTCATCCGAGGCCAGCCAGAGTGCCGCGTTGGCGATATCGAGCGGCGTCGAGAGCCGGCCGAGCGGGATCGAGGCGCGGAATTTCTCGCGGATCTCCGGCGTGTCGGCGCCCATGAATTTCTCCAGCATGCCGGTCTCGCCGGCGACCGGGCAGAGGCAGTTGACGCGGATGTTCTTGGGCGCAAGCTCGACGGCCATCGACTTGGTGGCGGTGATCGCCCAACCCTTGGAGGCGTTGTACCAGGTCAGGCCCGGTCGCGGCCGCAGTCCGGCCGTCGAGGCCGTGGTCAGGATGACGCCGCCTCCCTGCCGGTCCATGATCGGCACGACTGCGAGGGCCGCATGATAGATCGCCTTCATGTTGACGGCGGCGATCAGGTCGAAGGTTTCCTCATCGACGCCGAGCATATCGCCGTTGCGGTGGGTGAAGCCGGCATTGTTGACCATGATATCGATGCGTCCGAAGGCGCTCCTGGCGGCATGGATCATCTCGTCGATCTCGGAGCGCAGGGAGACGTCGGTCTGGGTCCAGATGGCGTTGTCGCCGATCTCTTCGGCCACCCGCTCGGCGCCCTTGGCGTTGAGATCGGCGACGACCACGCGCGCGCCCTCTTCGGCAAAGCGTTTCGCCATGCCCTCGCCGAAGCCCGACGCGGCACCTGTGATGATGGCGACCTTGTTTTCCAGACGCATGGTTTTCCCGCTCATTGGATTTCGACAGTTATCTCCCTTAGCTTTCGTCACATTCGCGTTCTATGCTGCGGTCGCGAACACCTCCGGAAGCCATGGCTTGCCGACAAGCCTGCCGGCGGCGCGAGTGTCGGGGAAACAGGTGGACCGACGCAATAGCAAGTGATTGGTCCTCACATGTGACACCATGGCACTGGAAAATTTAAATCGATTAGAATATACCAACCACGCTGCCCGCACCGGCATCAAAATCGGACTGACCATGACCAGCCAGATCATCCCCGTCGATCCCTTCGACTTCATCATCTTTGGCGGCACCGGCGACTTGTCGGAACGCAAGCTCCTGCCGTCGCTCTATCATCGCCAGCGCGATCATCAGTTTTCCGAGCCGACGCGCATCATCGGAACATCGCGCGCGAAGATGAGCGACGCCGAGTTCCAGGCCTTTGCCAGGCAGGCAATATCCGACCATGTGAAGCCGGCCGATATCGACCAGAAGGAGCTGGAAACTTTTCTGGCGCGGCTCTCCTACATCTCGGCCGACGGAACGACCGGCGCCGGCTTCGACAAGCTCAAAGGGGCGATCGGCGACAGCGACAGCATCCGCGCGTTCTACCTCGCGGTGGCGCCGGCGCTGTTCGGCGACATTTCGCACCAGCTCAAGCAGCATAAGCTGATCACGCCGAATTCGCGCATCGTGCTGGAAAAGCCGATCGGCCGCGACCTTGCCTCGGCGCGTGCGCTCAACGACGCGGTCGGCGACGATTTCGACGAAGGCCAGATCTTCCGCATCGACCACTATCTCGGCAAGGAAACGGTGCAGAACCTGATGGCGCTGCGCTTTGCCAACGCGCTCTACGAGCCGCTGTGGAATTCGGCGCAGATCGACCATGTGCAGATCACAGTCGCCGAGACCGTCGGCCTCGAAGACCGCGTCACCTATTACGACAAGGCCGGCGCGCTGCGCGACATGGTGCAGAACCACATGCTGCAGCTGCTTTGCCTGGTCGCCATGGAAACGCCGTCCTCGATGGACGCCGACGCCGTTCGCGACGAGAAGCTGAAGGTGCTGCGGGCGCTGAAGCGCATCAACGGCAACGAGGCGCCCAAGCATACGGTGCGCGGCCAGTATCGGGCCGGCGCCTCGGCGGGTGGCCCGGTCAAGGGCTATGTCGACGAGCTCGGCAAGGGCAGCGACACCGAGACCTTCGTCGCCATCAGGGCCGAGATCGGCAACTGGCGCTGGGCAGGCGTTCCGTTCTACCTCAGGACCGGCAAGCGGCTCGCCACACGCGTCTCGGAAATCGTCATCGAGTTCAAGCCGATCCCCTATTCGATCTTCGGCGAGAGCGCCGGACCGATCTTCGCCAACCAGCTGGTGATCAGGCTGCAGCCCGACGAAGGCGTCAAGCAGTACATCATGATCAAGGATCCGGGACCGGGCGGCATGCGGCTGCGCCAGATCTCGCTCGACATGAGCTTCGCGCAGTCCTTCGACGGGCGTGCGCCGGACGCCTATGAGCGGCTGATCATGGATGTGGTGCGCGGCAACCAGACGCTGTTCATGCGCCGTGACGAAGTCGAGGCGGCATGGAAATGGATCGACCCGATCCAGAACGCCTGGGAGAGCGCCAGGCAGGAAGCGCAGGGCTATACGGCCGGAACCTGGGGACCGTCGGCCTCCATCGCGCTGATCGAACGTGACGGACGGACATGGCACGAGAGCAATTGAGCGAGGCCCGCTACAACTGGAACGGCTTTGCCGATCGCCAGGACCTGGCAACGGCGCTTGCCGGAGAGATTGCCGACCGGCTGACCGGCGCCATCGCGGAACGCGGCACCGCGTTGCTCGCGGTGTCCGGCGGCACCACGCCGGCGAAGTTGTTCGCCGTGCTGTCGACCACTCCGATCGCCTGGGACAAGGTCACCGTGACGCTGGTCGACGAGCGCTTCGTGCCGCCGTCCTCGCCGCGCTCGAATGCCGGGCTGGTGGCGGCGAACCTGCTCCAGAACGAGGCCGCAGCGGCGCGCTTCGTGCCGCTTTATCATGAGGCGGCAACAATCGAGGACGCTGCGGCAATGGACAGCGAAGCCCTGCGCTCGCTGCCTTGGCCGCTCGACGTGGTTATCCTCGGCATGGGCGGCGACGGCCATACGGCCTCGTTCTTTCCCGATGCCGGCAACCTCGAAGAATTGCTCGACCCGGCCTCGCATCGGATCGTGCTGCCGGTGCACGCAGCGAGCGGCGGCGAGCCGCGGCTCACATTGTCGATGGCGCGCATCGTCGCCGCCGGCTTCGTGGCGCTGCATATCGAAGGCGAGGACAAGCGCGCTGCCTTTGACGGGGCGATGGGCCCAGGTGCGAAAAAGCCCATCCGCAGAGTTATCGAAGCGGCGCCAAGACCGATAGAGGTGTTCTGGGCACCCTGATTGCAACATGATGGCCCCGACGGCGTTGGGAGGACGTTGCCGGGTTTGAAAGGACGGACCATGACAGCCAGACGCGATATCGAAGCCATCACGGAACGCATCCGCCAACGTTCGAAAGCCGGCCGTGAAGCCTATCTCGGCCGCATTGCGGAGGCTTCCAGCCGCACCGCCAACCGCGCGGTGCTGAGTTGCGGCAACCTCGCCCATGGCTTTGCCGTGTGCAGCCCATCCGAAAAGATCGCGCTCGGCGGCGACCGCGTGCCGAACCTCGGCATCATCACCTCCTACAACGACATGCTGTCGGCGCATCAGCCCTTCGAGACATTTCCGGCGCTGATCAAGGAAGCGGCGCGTGAGGCCGGCGGCATCGCGCAGGTCGCCGGCGGCGTGCCGGCGATGTGCGACGGCGTCACGCAAGGCCAGCCCGGCATGGAACTGTCGCTGTTCTCGCGCGACGTGATCGCCATGGCGGCGGCGATCGGCCTGTCGCACAACATGTTCGACGCGACCGTGTTTCTGGGCGTCTGCGACAAGATCGTGCCGGGGCTGGTGATCGCCGCGCTTACCTTCGGGCATTTACCTGCTGTCTTCATTCCGGCGGGACCGATGACCACGGGCATCCCGAACGACGAGAAGGCCAAGATTCGCCAGCTCTATGCCGAGGGCAAGGTGGGGCGGGCCGAACTGCTGGAGGCCGAATCCAAATCCTATCACGGCCCGGGCACCTGCACCTTCTACGGCACCGCCAATTCCAACCAGATGCTGATGGAGATCATGGGCCTGCACACGCCGGGCGCCTCCTTCGTCAATCCGGGCACGCCGTTGCGCGACGCGCTGACCAGGGAAGCGGCGAAGCGGGCGCTGGCGATCACCGCGCTCGGCAATGCCTATACGCCGGTCGGGCGCATGATCGACGAGCGCTCGATCGTCAACGGCGTCGTCGGCCTGCATGCCACCGGCGGCTCGACCAACCACACCATCCACCTGATCGCGATGGCGGCAGCCGCCGGCATCGCGCTTACCTGGCAGGATATTTCGGACCTGTCGGAGGCCGTGCCGCTGCTCGCGCGCGTCTACCCGAACGGGCTTGCCGACGTGAACCATTTCCATGCCGCCGGCGGGCTCGGCTTCCTGGTCCGCGAGCTGCTCGACGAAGGGCTGTTGCACGAGGACGTCCAGACGGTGTGGGGCGAAGGCCTGCGGCCCTACGCGGTCGAGGCGAGACTTGGCGAGGACGGCAGCGTGGTGCGCGAAGCAGCACCTCTGCAGAGCGGCGACGAGAAGGTTTTGGCGCCAGCCAGGAAAGCGTTCCAGGCGACGGGCGGGCTCAAAGTGCTCAGCGGCAATCTCGGCCACGCCGTGATCAAGACCTCGGCGGTAAAGCCGGAGCGCCGCGTCATCGAGGCGCCGGCAAGGGTGTTCGACAGCCAGCAGGCGCTGAACGATGCCTTCAAGGCCGGCACGCTGACCGGCGATTTCATCGCCGTCATCCGGTTCCAGGGACCGAAGGCCAACGGCATGCCGGAACTGCACAAGCTGACCACGGTGCTCGGCATCCTGCAGGATCGCGGGCAGCGCGTCGCGCTGGTGACGGACGGGCGCATGTCCGGCGCCTCCGGCAAGGTGCCGGCGGCGATCCATGTGACGCCGGAAGCGGTCGAGGACGGACCGCTCGCCAGGATCCATGACGGCGACATCATCCGGCTCGACGCCGATGCCGGCACGCTCGAAGTGCTGGTGGAGGGCACGGAATTAGCGCTGCGCCGCACGGCGGACGCCGATCTCATCGGCAACGAATTCGGCTTCGGCCGCGAGTTGTTCGCCGGCTTCCGGCAACTGGTCGGCCGCGCCGACCATGGCGCCGCCGCGTTCGGAATCGCCTGACTTCTTCGCCAACGCGCCTCAAGAAAAAGGGCGGCCGGCTGCCGCCCTTTTTCGTTCGCAGACTGCGATGCCTACTGAACGGTGATCTCCGTCCGCCCGCCGGCCTTGATCGTCACCGGCACTTCCTTTTCTTGGCCTTCAGCCGACATGTGGCGCACCACGACATAGTCGCCGGCCGGAACCGTCTGCTGCCAGCTGTCGCCGTAGGTCAGTCCGAGCGACTTGCGCTTGCCCTCGATGTCCTTCTTCGACGAGAAAACTTCGATCGAGTAAGCGCCGGGCGCCGACATCGCCAGCACGCCGGCGTCGAGCGCCACCTTCACGTCCTGGCTGTCGCCCGCCTTGATGCTGAAGGGATGCTCGACGACGGCGAGATCGAGCGTCGTGAGCGCGACATAATCATCCGGCGGCAGCCAGAACTTGCTGTCCGGACCGTAGGAATGCTCGACACTTTCGCGTGAGCCGTCGATCTTCTTCTTCGCCTTGAGGATCTCGAAGCCGATGCCGGAATTGTCGGCCATGTCGCCGCCGGCAGTGTAGTAGGCGTTGAGCACGGCGTGGCCGACGCCGACGACGACGTCTTTCTCGACGGTCTGCCCGGCGGCAAGCTGGACGGTCTCGGACGCGGTGCCGGCGCCTATCTGCACGGTGACCTTCTGCTCGCCCGCCGGCACGATGACCTTGGCGTCGCCATAGTGGGTGGTGCTGCCGCCGGGATAGGCAAAGTCGACGCGGGCCTCGCCGCTGATCTCGGAGCCCTGGCTCGCATGCGGATGGATCACCAGCGTGCCGCCGTTAAGCGTGAACAGCGGCTTGTAGACCTGGCCGGCCTCGACCTTGATCTTCTGCTCGCTGCTTGCCTCGTCGTCGCGCGCGACGACGACATAGTCGCCCGGTTCGAGGTTGGTCTTCAGCTCGCCATACTCGGTGGTGACCTGATCGCCGCGCGAGCCGTCGGCCGCGGCCTTGTATATCTCCCAGGCATTGCCGTCGGTGATCTGATCGCCGCCCTCGGCCATGACCACGCTCGGCATGAAATTGAATTCAGCCTTGGCGGGTTCGGGAGCAGGCGCGGGAGCCGGTGCCGGTTCGGGAGCCGGCGCAGAGGCCGGTGCCGCGACGGTTTCGACCAGAGCTTCTTGAAGCGCCTTCTCGTCGGACGCCTGGATGTATTTGCCGCCAGTGTTTTCGGCGAGACAGGCGATCTGCTTGCCTTCGTCGGCGGTCAAGCCGAAGCCGACGACATCGGCGGTGAAATCGACGCCGGTTTCCTTCAGTTCCTTGCCGAGCGCGCAAGGATCGCCGCCGCAGGTCTCCAAGCCATCGGTGATCAGCACCACCGTTGCCTTTTCCTCGGTGTATTTCAGCGCTTCGGCGGCCTGCTTGACGGCGGCCGTCAGCGGCGTCTTGCCGAGGAATTTCATGCTGTCGGCCGCTGCCGAAATGGCGCTGGCGGAGCCGGCCTGCGGCGGCACGATCAACTCGATGTCGTTGCAACTGCCCTTGGTGCGATGGCCATAGGCCATGAAGCCGATCTCGTCGTCGGCCGGCACGGACTGCAGCACCGTGCGCAGCGATTCACGCGCGATCTCCAGCTTCGGCTTGCTATCGATCTGGGCCCACATCGAGCCGGACGCATCGAGGATGATGATGACCTTGTTGGCGGCAAAGCCGAAACCGGTCATCGACAAAAGGAAGGCCGCCGCAGCAACGCTCCGTATCAGTCCCGCCATGAAAATCTCCTGAGAGCAACCCTCGTCCGCGTTCGGAAAGCTATTTGAGGCAAGCCTTGGAAACAAGTCCGCCGGCCAGGCAAACCACTCAGTAGGTGGTGCGCCGCTCTTCCGATGGCGGGCGGCCGAACTGCAGCCGGTAGCTCTGCGCGAAATAAGAATGCGAGGTGAAGCCGGTGGCGATCGCCACGTCGAGGATCGGCATGTTGGTCTGGCGCAGCAATTCGCGCGCCCGTTCCAGCCTCAGCCGCATGTAGTAGCGGCCAGGCGTCACGCTGAGGTGGCGCAGGAACAAGCGCTCGACCTGGCGCACCGAAAGGCCCGCCGACTTGGCGAGCTGCACCGCCGACAGCGGCTCGTCGAGATGGTCGGCCATCAGTTCGACGATGCGCCTCAGCTTCTCCGACTTGCCGGTGAGGTCGCGCTCGGGCCCGACGCGCTGGCGGTCGCCGGCCGAGCGGATGCGCTCGTGCTGGAACTGGTTGGCGACGCCATTGGCAAGGTTGGAGCCGAAATCGCCGCGCACGATCTCCAGCATCAGGTCGATCGAGGTGGTGCCGCCGGCGCAGGTGTAGCGCTTGCGGTCGATCTCGAAGACATTGCCGGTGCAGGTGATGTCAGGGAAGCGCTCCATGAAGCCGGCGCGGTTTTCCCAATGGATGGTGCAGCGATAGCCGTCGAGCTGTCCGGCTTCGGCCAGCAAATAGGAGCCGACCGACAGCGCGCCAAGCGCGTTGCCGCGCCGGCCCCAGCTGCGCAGCGCGGCCAGAACCTTGCTCTTGCCCGGGAATTCGGTGGTCAGCCCGACCGAGACGAACAGGATGTCGACCGGCGGCATGTCGGCGACGGAATAGTCGATCTTGAGCGGCAGGCCGTTCGAGGCCATGACCGCGTCGCCATCCGCCGATATCGTCGTCCAGCCATAGAAATCGCGGCCGAGCAGGCGGTTCGCCGAGCGGAAGCAGTCGATCGCCGCGGCCAGCGAGAACATCGAGAACTTGTCGACCAGCAGGAAGCCGAACTGACGGCCGCCCTGAACGGGATCGTTCGTGATCGGCCGTTCAACGGGAACAGTCAGGTTCGGCAATGCCAAGGCTTTCTCAAATCAGAAGGACGGCCGCTTCAACCCGGCCGCGAGGTAGGCGGAAGCTACAGTGTTCGCCATCAGCATGGCAATGGTCATCGGCCCGACGCCGCCGGGGACCGGCGTGATAGAGCCGGCGGCCTTGGCTGCCTCGGCATAGGCGACGTCGCCGACCAGCCGCGACTTGCCTTCGCCTTTCTCGGGCGCTGGAATGCGGTTGATGCCGACGTCGATGACGGTGGCGCCGGGCTTCACCCAGTCGCCCTTGACCATCTCCGGACGGCCGACGGCGGCGACCAGGATATCGGCGGTGCGAGCCAAGGCCGGCAGGTCCTTGGTGCGGCTGTGGGCGATGGTGACCGTGCAGTTGGCGGCGAGCAGCAGATTGGCCATCGGCTTGCCGACGATGTTGGAGCGGCCGACGACGACGGCGTTGAGGCCGGACAGGTCCTTGCCGCGCACGCGCTCGATCAAAAGCATGGAGCCGGCCGGCGTGCAGGGCACGAACGCAGTCTCGAGCTCGCCGGTGCCGAGCTTGCCGACATTGATGAAGTGGAAGCCGTCGACATCCTTTTCCGGCGCGATCGTCTGGATGACCGTGCCGGCGTCGATGTGGCCTGGAAGCGGCAGTTGCACGAGGATGCCGTGGATCGACGCATCGGCGTTGAGGTCGCCGATGATCTTCAGCAGTTGTTCCTCGGTGGTGTCGGCCGGCAGGGTGTGCTGGAGCGAATGGAAGCCGCATTCCTTGGCGGTGCGCGATTTCGACGCGACATAGACCTGGCTTGCGGGATCCTCGCCGACGATGACCACCGCCAGGCCGGGCTTGGTGGCGCCCCTGGCCGAGAGCTCCGACGTCAACGCCTTGACCTTTAAAACCACATCCTCGGCGACACGCTTTCCGTCGATCACTTCGGTCATCACGAACTCTCCGTTTCGAGGCCGCATCGACGCACGGCCCCATTCCTCTATCCGGCATGTCGATTCGCCAAAGCGAGACGCCGGCGGCTGAAATGCAGCGCGGCATTGTCACGAAAATTCGACAAGGCAATCCCGCCAAAGCGTCGTCGGATGCCGTAAACCCGAAACCGGCCGCTTTTATCGAACGCTGGACGGTTTAAAAATAGCGGCGGCTAGCGCGGCTTTCGGTCAGCTCACGCACCGCCTCGCGGAATTCGCGCAGGCTGGCGCGGATCTCGTCGATTTGGCCCTGCTGATCGGCGGACTGCTGGTGAGCCTCACCGGCGGTCGGCGACTGCGGATGATAGGATTCGGGAGAATGATCCTCGTAGGGATCGGTCCGCGTATGGTCGGGCCGATAGGAATAGCCCTGGTCGTATCGCGGCTGGAAGTTCTCCCGCGTCGATGTCTCAGCCCGGGGATAGCGTTCTTCCCGGCTGGGCGCGCGCCAGGCGCTTTCAGGCGGGACAGAGTCCATATCGACCGTTTCAGCCGGCGCGCGCCGCACGAAATAGCGAACGGCCGAGGCCAGCGAGCCGAAAAGTCCTAGCCTTCCGGCGTCGTTGTCCGGTGTCGGTGGTGCGCCGGACCGGGCCGGAGCCGGCGCAGCCGCCGACACCGGTGGAGGGGGTGGAGGCGAGGCAGGCGGCGGTGTGAAAGACGCGGCAGGCGGCGGCGTGAATGACCGAGCTGGAGGCGGCGTGAAAGACGGAGCCGGCGGTGGAGCGACCGGCGGCGTAACGAGTGGCGGCGGTGCCGGCGGCGGCGCGGCCCGCTTGGAATTGTTCTCCATCGCGGGTGCACGCTCATCGACCCTGCGGCGCGAGTGGATGTCGGCCGTTTCGCGCAGGCTGGCAAGGATGCCGCGCAGCACGCCGAGGCCGATGCCGGCGAACAGGCCGGCGAACAGGCCGGCCACCGCTGTCACCGCACGGGACGGGCCCTTGGCTTGCAGCGGCGCATGGGCGTCCGAAATGACGCTGATGTTGGCGGTGTTGATGTCCCTCTGCTCGCCGGTTTCCTTGGCGCGCAGCAGGAACTGTTCGTAGACGGAACGCTTGGCGGCGGCCTCGCGCTCGAGCTCGCGCAGCGAAACCAGATTGCTGTTGACGTCGCCGCTCTGCACCTTGGCCTGCGCCAGGCGCGAGGACAGGTCCTGCTCAAGCTGGACGGAGCGCTTCAGGTCGACCTGCAGCGAGGAAGCGATGCGTTGCAGTTCGGCGCTGATGCGTTCGCGCGCGCCGGCAAGCTGGGCGTTGAGCGCCTCGATCTCGGGATGGCGCGGGCCGAATTTGATCGCGGCGCGGTCCGCCTCTTGCCTGAGGGCCGCATATTGCGAGCGCAGCTCGCTCATCATGTTGGAGTTGATTTCCTCGGGCAGGGTGCCGCTAAGGACCGAATTGATATTCAGCGAGCGTGCCGAGGCGGCGCGTGCGTTGAGCTCCAGCGTGCGGGCACGGGCGACGGAAAGCTGCTCGTTGAGCTTCAGCATCTGGTCGTCGCTGATCAGATGACCCTGGGCATCCACAAGGTCATGCGTGGCCCTGAAATCCTCCACCTTGCGCTCGGCCATCTCGACGCCCTTGCGCAACTCGTCGAGCCTTGCCGTGAGCTCGTCGGTGGCGCGGCCCGCCGTGTTCGATTGGATTTCGCTGGATATCTGCTGAAACGCCGTCCTCATGGTGTTGGCGATCAGTGCCGACTTGTCGGGGCTCTGGGTCGTGGCGGTAATCGAGACGACGAAGGTCTTGCCGCCGCGCTCGACGTCCAGGCTCTCGGCCAGGTTGCCGACCGCCAGCGCGCGCCGGCGCGCCTCGTCGGCAGGACCCTGCGCATCCTGCCGCGACAGGATCGAGCGGAGCATCGACATCAGGCCGATGCCGCCTGATCCCTGGCCGTTGAATTCAGGGTCGTTGGTGAGGTTGAGGTCCGTGACGACCTTGTTGAGGACCCTGCCCGAGGTCAGGATGCGGGCCTGGTTCTCGACGATGGCGAGCGTCGCATCCGAGGCGATCACGTTCTGCGTCAGGTCGCGATCGCTAAGCTTGAGGTCGCGCGGGTCAACGATGACCTCGGTGGTGGCCTCATATTTCTTCGGCGTCGACAGCGCGATAGCGACGCCAAGGGCCGCGCCAAGGATCGTCGTCGACAGGATCAGCGCCTTGGAACGGGTGACGCCGTGAATGACCTGCATCGGATCGATCAGCGGTTTCCACTCCTGGGAGCCGTCGCCGGCGGATGGCCGGCTTGTATAGTGAGGTTCGGGGGTGGCTTGCGGCCGATGGCTCGCCGCCGCGGCCTCATAGCCCTGCCCTGACGAAGATGGCCGATCCCTTCCAGCCAAGTCATCTTCGGTTTCGACGGGATCCGAATTCAGTCGGGCCCGATTGCGGCCGAATTCGCCAGCCTCGGCGGGCTGCGGATTCAACTTCCCTTCGCGCTCGGAACGCGCGGCGCGGTGGCGCGCGGCGGCGTCCTGGCGCCATGAAGAGTCGGCCCGGTCGCCGATCGAAACCGTGTTGTCCTCGCCGCGCATGGCCTGGCCGAGCGCGAGCAGTGAACGCTCGCGCCTCCAGTCATCACGGTTATCCCTGTCGACCATTGTCCTGGAACTTACCTTTGGTGGCTTCGGCGCGGCGGATCGGCCAATCGTTAAGCCACGCTAAACAGGCATAGGAAACAAAAGGTTAATCTTGCGCCTCGGCGGGCACAGTTTCTCGCCTTGCACGCGGCATTTCAGCGTCGCCGAGGAGGGCGCCAGAACGCCGCGTTAAACTTTCCAGCCTATGTATCGCCCCGGATATGACCCAGGCCAGCGACATACCGCAAAGGCGGACGTTCGCGCGGATCGGCCACTTCGTGGCCACCCGCCGGAAACTGGTGCTCGACTATTTCTCCGCGATCAGTGGCGCCGGCGGCCGGCTGGTGTTCTCGCTGGCCTATTTCATCGCTTTGGCCAACACGCTTTCGATCGCCGAGTTCGGCATGTTCGCGACCGCCTCGGCCGCCGGCATCATGCTGTCGCGCATCCTCGCCTTCGGCTTCATCTCGGCGCTCTACCGCACCGCCACGATCCGCCCCAACCTGATCGGCACCTTCACCGCCGGCTTCCTGCTTCTCGGCGTCTTGTCGCTGCCGTTGCTGGCCGCCGCATCCTACGTCGTCTACCTGATCTTCTTTTCCGGCACCGTGCCGCTGTCGGCCTACGCCGCGGTCGTCTTCGCCGAGGCGCTTTTGTGGCGGCCGGTCGAAGTGGTGCTGATCGTCAATAACGGGCTTGGCAAATTCGGCCGCGCCGCGGTGCTGGCAATCCTGGCGACGGCGTTGCGCGCGGCCGGCGCGGTGCTGTTCATGTTCGCTGCGCAGCACACCATCGATGTCTGGTCGCTATTCTACATCGGCGCTAATGCCGCCTCGCTCGTCGTCGCCTTCGCCTTCTTCTATCCGCGCCAGCGGCTGAGGCTGCGCAGCGCGCTTTATTTCCGGCGGCTCGCCGATTCCATCTATGTCGCGGGATCCGAAGTGCTGTTCTATCTGCAGATGGAGTTCGACAAGCTCCTGGTGCTGGCGATCGGCGGACCGCATCTCGCCGGCATCTACGCCATCATCATGCGGCTGGTCGATCTCACCGCCATCCCGATCCGCACCTTCTCGATGATGCTGGTGCAGCGCATGATGCGGGCGCCCGAGCTTCTGTCGCGGCTGGCGGTCAAGAGCGGCATCGAAGGCGGCGTGTTCCTGGTCTCGACGCTGGCGCTCGTGTCGCTCGGCATCGTGCTGCACTTCTTCCCGAATGCTCTCGGCAAGAATGTCGCCGAGGCAGCGCCGCTGGTCGCACTCGCGGTCTGCGTGCCGGGCCTGCGCAACCTCGTCGAATACCAGGCCGAGCTTCTGTTCGCGCGCGGCCAGACGGCGGTGCGGGCGATCAATCTCGGCCTGCTTGCCGGCTTGAAGGCCGTGCTTTTGACCTATGTGCTGACGTCGATCCCCGATACGGCCAATCTGGTGCTGTCGCTTAACATCGTATTCCTGCTGCTTTATCTCGCCTCGATGCTGCTGACCTACTCAGCGATGCGCCGGTCGGCCAAAGCGATTTGATCTAGCGGTCGAGCCCAATGAGGCGGCGGATGCGGCCGATATCGGTGCCGATGAAGGACTGCATGCCGATCGCCACCTGTTGCGGCGCCATGGCGTCGACGAAGCGGCGGAATTCTTCATCCGACAGCGCTTCACCGTTCCAGTGGACGCGGCAGAATTCCTCCGAGGCGTGGAAATGGCCGGCGCCTGCAAGCGCGTCGTCGACATAGCGGCCATAGATCATGCATTCGGAGAACTGGCGCGCCGAGCCGACGACGCTGACCCAGTCGCGGCCATGCACCGTCTCGATGCGCTCGCACATCGCGTTGACCGTCTCGCGGCGCCAGGCGATCAGCGTCGAGATGTAGTCGTGGCTCGACGCATTGGCAGGATCGATGCCGAGCGCGGCGCCGGCATTGCGCGACCAGATGCGATGCTCGTCATGACCATCGCGAGACAGCACGCCGTCGCGCCTAAACAGCCGCACCTTGCCGTCGCGCCAGAAGGCGCCGGTGTCGAACGGTTTCAGGAAGGCGACATCGGAATCGCAGAAGACCAGCACGTCTTCCTCGGCTTGGCCGGCAATGGCGATGCGGCGCAGCTGCTGCACATGCCATCCGCGCAGCGGCTGTGTTTTCAGGCTCAGCCAGATGCGACGGCGAAAACCGCTCAGCGGATCGTCGAACACGCGCAGCCAGCGCGGCAACAGGTCCCGCTCGTCGACGACACTGCGGCGGTTGCCTTCCAGCTGGCGAAACAGCGCGACGTCGCGATGCTCGGTCAGGATGTAGTGATGCGCCATGCCGGTGACGTGGCGGTCGATGGTTTCGCATAAAAGCCGGCAGCGTTCGAAATCGGGCGCGTAGCTCGCGGTGACGATTGCGGCTGAAGGCGCGCACGGCAGCGGTTCGATTGCAGTGGAGGGGCCTGGCACGAAGCGGCTGTTCACCGGCGCGCCTCCGCTGGCGGCGGCCCGAGCGACAGCTTCTGCTTGACGACGCGCCACAGGAACAGCGGATTACCGACGATATAGCGGCGCCACAAGCGGCCGGGTTCGATCCATAGGCGGAACAGCCATTCCAGCCGCAGCCGGCGCAGCCATAGCGGCGCGCGCGGCACCGAGCCACTCATGAAATCGAGCAGCGCGCCGACGGCGACCGGCAGTGTGCAATGGCGGCTGTCGATGTGGCGCTCGATCCACAATTCCTGGCGCGGCACGCCCATGGCGACGAGCAATATGTCCGGCCGCAGCCTGGCGATGCGCTCAAGGATCGCCGGCTCCTCGGCGGCCGAGAAGAAACCGTCATGGACGACGACGAATTTGTGCTGCACGGCGAGCGTCGAAAGCTTCGCGCATGCGGCTTCGGCATTGGCGCGGGTCGTGCCGAGCAGCGCTACGGTCAGCGGGTGCGACGACGCCTGCAGGAAGGCCGGAATGAAATCGGTGCCATTGAGATTGCTGGGGAAAGGCTCGCCGTAAAGCAACTTTGCCGCCATGTCGACGCCAACGCCGTCCGGCAGGATCAGGAAATCGTCCAGCGCTTCGGCAAAAACCTGATCGGTGCAGGCCAGGTTGGCATTGTGGGCGTTGAGGAAACTCACCTTGGTGAAGCGACGCTCGTCGATCAGCCTTGTCAGCAAGGAAATGGCCTCATCCCAACGTAAGGCGAGCACCGGAATGCCCAGAATGGTCTTGAGCGTATCGAAACCGAAGGCGGCGCGTGCGGTGTGCATATTCATGCGGCGGCCTCCTGTCTGACGGCGCCCAGCTTCTCAAGACCAAGCCCGATAGCGGTGTCGAGCGCGTTGAGCTGGCGGCGATGGAAGGCGCTGCCATCTACGTCGCGGACATTGGCAGCGGCCGCCTGGAGAGCGGCTGCGAAAGCAACCGGATCGTCGGTCACCACGCAATTGTCGGGACGATAGCCGATGCCGCGCAGCGAGCGGTTGGTGGCGACGGACGGCAAGCCGAGCTCGAAAGTCTCGATGGTCTTCAGCTGGACACCGCTGCCGGCGGTGCTGATCAAGGGGATGACGGCGGCGCCGCGCACGAAGGCCTGGGCGTCCCGAACCCTGCCGACGAAGGAGACGCCGGGATGCGCCGAGGTGATACCGGAAGGCATGTTGCCCGCGATCCTGACGCGGAAATCCGGTTTCAGATGCGGCACCACCTTGGTCAGGAACCAGTCGAGCCCGATGCGGTTCGGCTGCCAGGTCCAGGTGCCGATCAGCGCGGCGTCGCAATCGATGTGGCGCCGCGCCTTGCCTATGGGCGCCTGCGCGCGGGTCACCAGCGGCAGCACGGCCGAGCGTCTGTCGGAGGCGACGCCAAGCGCGGCGCGATCTTCCTCGGCCAGCGTGAAGACAAAGCGTGCGGCGCCGCAGAGGCGCTCTTCCATGATTTTGAGGAGCCTCGCCTCGCGGCGGAACATCCAGCGCTGAACCGCACCGCCGGCCGCGGCGGCATTTTCCTCGGCCGAACGGTGCTCGACATTATGCGCGACGAAGACGAATGGACGGTCGGCGAGCACTTTTTCGAAAGCACCGGCGAATTGCACCGAATTCAGGATATAGCCGTCGAAGGGACCGGCGCGCTCGATGGCGGCGCGGACTTGGGTCTCGGAAACGACGCGCAGCTTGACCGAGGAGAAGGTAAGGCCGGAGAAAACCGCCTTGCCGAGCCAGGCAAGCTTCCGCAAGGCCGAAGCGCTTTCGGTGCGGACCTCGACGGCGTCGAGCACGATAGTGGCTTGCGGATCGGACGGGACCTTTCCCGGCCAGATGAAGCCGATCACCGTCACGCGCGCGCCGGCGCGCCGCAGCGCATCGATGATCGCGGCGTTGGCAATCTCGTAGCCCGAGGCGAGAGCGCCATCGGGCACGATCGATGTGGCGAACAGCAGATGCATCTCACCTATCCATAGGTGCAGCCGGTAGCAAAACGCGGTGAAGCCTTGATTAAATGGCACTGTCAAAGGCCGAAGACCCGGCTTTTCCGACAGACGGGCGAGAAGGTGATTAACGAAACGTTATCACCGCGGTGCTATCGAGGCTCAAACCCACGCTGCTGGAAACGGATGATCCCTTTGCCGTCCGACGCTTCTGTATCGATCGCGGGACGGTCGCCGGGGCTTGCCGCCGAGACCGTCGAAGCGGTGGTGACGCTGCCGACCTTCAAGCGGCCGAAGCAGGTGTTGGAAACCCTGGCTTCGCTCAAGGCGCAGCGGACCGACAGGCGCTTTGTTGTCGTCGTCATGGAAAACGAGGCCGAGGCGCGCGAGGGAGCGAGCGCGGCGCTGCCGCTGTTCGAAGGCGGCGAGATGCCCGGCATGGTGATCATCGCGCATGAGCGCGGCAATTGCAGCGCCTACAATGCCGGCTGGCAGACGGCGATGCTGCAGTTTCCCAACTTCAAGCACCTTTTGGTCATCGACGATGACGAGATCGCCGAGCCCGACTGGCTGGAGCGCATGTGCGAGGCAGCCGAGACCCTTGGCGCCGATATTGTCGGCGGCCCGCAAGTGCCGGTCTTTGCCGACCCGGCGCATGCCAGATGGGCTGAGCATCCTGTCTTTGCACCGCCCTATCGTGAAACGGGCCGCGTGCCGGCGCTCTATTCGTCCGGCAATCTGCTGGTAGGGCGCAACGTGCTGGCGGCGATGGGACCGCCCTTCCTCGATTTACGATTCAACTTCACGGGCGGCGGCGATTCCGATTTCCTCAGCCGTTCGGCGCAGCAAGGCTTCGTGCTTGGCTGGTGCGCCGAAGCAAAAGTCAACGAAACCGTGCCGGCCCGGCGCATCGAGGCAGACTGGATCCGCGCCCGCAGCCTGCGCAACGGCGTGATCTCGACGCTTGTCGAAAAGAAGAAGCGCGCCGGCACGCCGTTTGCCGGCCTTAAAGTCCTCCTGAAGAGCCTAGCGCTGCTTGCGGCCTCGCCGCTGCGCGGCGCCATCCGGCTGGCGCGCACCGGCTCGCTGACGAGCGGCCTCTATCCCGTCTACGTCGCGCTCGGCCGGGTGCTTGCCGAATTCGGATATGCCAATGAGCAGTACCGACAGCCTGAGAAGAATTGAGCGCGCGCCGCTCAGCGGCGCCTTCACCAGGGAAGGTGTGGCGACGGCTATCGCCGCGCTCTTGTTCACAGTCATCATCGTCTCGTTTCGGCCTTTCCAGCCGGCCGGGGCGGAACTGACCGGCGACGGCGGCGACATCGTCAACCAACTCGGCTTCGGCTCGCTCGGCGCTGTCTCGATCTTCTCGCTGTTTGCCTTCGCCAATCCGCGCGTGGTGCGCTCGCTGGTCAGCCCGTCCTGGGCGCTGATGCTCGGCTTTTTCTTCCTGTCGGTGGTGCTGGCGACCGATCCGCCCGCGGCGATGCGCGCCGCCTCCTTCACCATGATCGGCATCATCACCATGGCGACGATCCTGGTGCTGCCGCGCGACGCCGACTCCTTCGCCCGAGTGGTCATCTTCACCGCCGTCGTGGTGATCGGCCTATCCTATATCGGGCTGATCGTCTTTCCGCACGAGGCGCTGCACACCGGCGACTCGCAGGAGCCGGAGCACGCGGGTCTGTGGCGCGGCGTCTTCACGCACAAGAACATCGCCGGTCCGGTGATGGCCTGTTTCAGCTTCGCCGGGCTCTATCTGTTCCGGCGCGGCCAGCGCTGGTGGGGCGCCGGCATCTTCTGCGCTGCGATGGTGTTCATGCTGCACACCGGCTCCAAAACCACCGCCGGGCTGATCCCGTTCTCGATCATGATCGTCGTGCTGCCCAGCCTCATCGGCATGCGGCTCGGCACGCCGATCCTGTTCGCGCTGGCCATCATCGCGACCGCTGTCGGCACGCTCGGCATCGTCTTCATCGCGCCGGTGAAGCACCTGGCGGCGATCTATTTCCCGAACCTGACCTATACCGGGCGCACGACGCTGTGGGAGTTCGCTGGCGAGATGCTGGCGAAGAAGCCGTGGACCGGCTATGGCTACGAGAGCTTCTGGGGAACGCCGCTGCTACTCAACCAGGACCAGCCTTTCGACCGGCCCTGGGATATCCGCACCATCGTTCACGGCCATGACGGTTATCTCGACATCGCCGTGCTAATGGGCATCCCCGCGCTCTGCGTCGCCGTCTACACTTTCCTGATCGCTCCTCTACGCGACTACATGCGCATCCCGCCGCGCAAGGAAAACATCTTCCTCGGCGATTTCTTCATGATGGTGGTGCTGTTCACGGCGCTGAACGGTTTCCTGGAAAGCTTCTTCTTCCACCGCGGCGACCCCGTCTGGCTGTTCTTCGTGCTGGGCGTGCTCGGCCTGAGGCAAGTCTCGCTGCGGCCGATCCCGGTTCGCGTCTCTCACTGAATCGGCGCAAACCATAGCCGCCGGTCAAAATCCCTGCGTCGAGGAACCGGTCCTGGCGATCGGTCTCCTGCTCACTGCTCTTTTCCGCAGGCGCGCAAGCGGCTAAGGAGAGCCATCTTGCGGAGGCTTTCATGACGATCAGGCTGGTTCTCGCCGGTTGCGGCAATATGGGTTACGCCATGCTCTCGGGCTGGCTGAAATCCGCCAAGCTCGAGCCGACGGCGGTGTTCGTGGTCGAACCCAATGCCGAATTGCGCCAGCGCGCCGAACATCTTGGCTGCCGCGCCGCCGCCGACGCCGCAGCTATTCCGGCCGACGCCGTGCCCGATCTCGTGGTCATTGCGGTAAAGCCGCAGGTGATCCGTGAGGTGACGGCGCACTACAAGCGCTTCGGCGACGGCAGGACGACTTTCGTCAGCATCGCCGCCGGCACGCCGGTCGCCATCTTCGAGGAAATCCTGGGCGAGCTCGCGCCGGTCATCCGCTGCATGCCGAACACGCCGGCGGCGATCGGCAAGGGCATGATGGTGGTGTTTTCCAACCCGCTGGTTTCCGACGACGTCCGCCGCTTCGTTGCAGAACTGCTTTCGGCTAGCGGCGTCGTGACGACGATCGACGACGAAGGCTTGATGGATGCGGTGACGGCCGTCTCCGGCTCCGGCCCGGCCTATATCTTCCACTTCATCGAAGCGCTGACGGTTGCGGCCGAAAAGGCGGGCCTGCCGGCCGAGACCGCCAAGCTGCTTGCCCTGCAGACCGTTTTCGGCGCCGCCTCTCTCGCCGCCGAAAGCGACGAGGAGCCGGGCGTGCTGCGTCAGCAGGTGACCAGCCCCAACGGCACGACCGCCGCCGCACTTGCCGTGCTCATGGGCGAGGACCGGCTGACGAAGCTTTTGACCGACGCGGTGGAAGCCGCGCGGCTCAGGTCGATAGAGCTGGGAAAATAAGATTTCGGCCAAGTCATGCTGAATCGTGACTGCGATCGGATATCGGTCTCGAATGGCTCAACCGGTCAATCCGGCCGTTTCTGAGGCCCGAAGCCGGCAAATTTCCGTTGGCGAATGCGGGCGAAGGTCTCGGCGGCAGGTCGAACGTTACCGTACACCGCTTGCTGGTTGGTAAGCGCCAGTATCTTCAAAAGCGCCAGCGTTTCCTGGGTCTCTTCGTATTGCCCGACGTCCTGGAGGACGGCCTTCGCCTCACCATGCAGCGTGATGACCACAGGCTGCCGGTTGTCTGCGAGCGTGCGGATGATTTCTGGCGCGTGAGCCATGAGGTAGCTGATAGGTTTTACCTGTTCCGACAACTTCATAAATCGGTCTCCTTCGACCAGAATATAGACCGTTAATGGTCAATCGGAAGTGCCTCCGGCCAGGGTAGCAGCGCGACCGCGCTGGGCTCGGCGAAAGCATCAGGCTCCGTACAACATCTCGTCCTGCAGCTTGCGCAGGGCGTACAGCCTTGTCGTCTGGTCCGGCGCGGCGTTGTCCGCCGTCAACAGCTCGCCCTTCCTCACCGGCTTCAGCAGCTTGCCGCCTTCGAGCAGCCCGACCGGCACGGCGCGGTTTGCCCGGGCATCGGCAACGGTCATGGTCCAGGATCGGTAGCAGGTTTCGCCGATCGAATCGAAGGTCTCGCCAGCGGCAAGGTCGCGCTTGGCGACGGCGCAGACTTCCGCCACCGGCTTCGGCAGCGGCACCATGTCGGGCTTGCCATGGAGCATGATGCGGGCAGCGGTGAGCGGCACCTCCAGCGAGGTCAGGTGATAGGGCCGGAACAAGCCGTAATAGGGTCCGTGGCCGACATGGAGATCATCCATGCGCTCGACAATGCGCGGGTGCATCGCCTCGACGATGACGAAGACGCCGGGCGCCACGCCCTTGCCGATCGTGTAGTCGACGACGCCTTTCCTCGACAGGAGGCCGCCGTCCTCTTTCGGGATCAGCACCTTGGCGAGTTGATCGCGATCGGCCTTGGGGCCGTGCATGCCTGGAACATCGGGAACCAGGCCGGTGGCGTTGGCGATTGCGCACATCTCGACCATGGTCTTCGAGCCGTCGACGAACTCGACCAGCATGCGCGGGTTCATGTTGCGGCGGGCCGCCTCTTCCCGGTAATCGTCGGGGACCGCGTCATGGTTGAGCGGATTGTTCTTGCCCTTGCCTGCCGAGACGATGGTTAGCCCAAGCGCTGAGGCGAATTCGATTAGTTCCATGCAACTGGACGGCTCGTCGCCCGCGCCGACCGAATAGACCACGCCGAGACGATCGGCTTGCTGCTTGAGATAACAACCGATGGTCACGTCCGCCTCGACGTTCATCATCACCAGATGCTTGCCCTGTTGCATGGCCATCAGGTCGAAATCGGCGGCAACGCCAGGTTTTCCGGTAGCGTCGATGACGACGTCGATCAGTGGATTGGTGACCAGCATCTCGTTCGAGGTGATGGCGATCCTGCCGCCTTCGATCGCCTGGGTGACCCTTGAGGCGGTCTCGGCCTCGACCGCCATCGCCTCGTCGCCATAGGCGATTCGGATCGCCTCGCGGGCGGTGTGCGGGCGCCGCGTGGAAATGGCCGCGATCGAAATGCCCGGCATCAGCATGCCCTGCGTCACCAGGTCGGTACCCATCTCGCCGGAGCCGATGACGCCGATGCGCACCGGGTTGCCCTCGGCGGCGCGTCGGGCAAGATCGCGGGCAAGCCCGGTCAGGGCGACATTGGTCATGCAAGAAAATCCACGGCTTTTTGCTCCGACTCGCAATACAGGGAACGATCCCCGCTTGCCAATCAAACCAGACCGACATGGCGATTTCTTGCGCATGCTTTGCAAAGCCGCAGCAGATTTCCCAGGAGCTTGTGCATAGCGACCGCAGGATTCGCCATTTCTTTCAGGCCATTAACCATTGCAATCCGCTTTGACCCGAAAAGTCTCGGCCGCTGCACCCGATTTCTGTGCCATTTTTGCTACAGGTTTTGGCACTAATGTCCGGAATCGCACTTTTGAGGGGTGTCTAATCCATTATGCACTCACATCCCCAAAAAATCTGATAGATACTGGCCGCAAGCTCTGGTGGCAGGCTTGGGCAAATAAGCGCTGATAAAAAACACAATGGCGCGGGGATAGTCACGGGGTAGAAATGATCAGGACGGGTAAAATAACCGTTGGCTGGCGCTTTGCGCTTGCCATAACGGTGTCGATGCTGGCTTGCGAGAGCGCCGGCGCACTCACACTCAAAGAAGCCGTCGCCGTCGCTGTGGAGTCCAATCCGGAGATTGGACAGGCGATCGAAAACCGCGAAGCGATCGAATTCGAGTTGCGCCAGGCAAAAGGCCTTTATCTTCCCAGCGTCGATCTGGAAGCGTCAACAGGCGTTCGCCGCCTGGACAATGATACGAGGCGCGCGCTCGATCAGGATCATGACTCCCTTTACCCGAATGAGGCCGACCTTACGGTCTCGCAGACGCTTTATGACAGCGGCGCAAGGCGGGCGGAATTGAACCGCCAGGCCTCGCGGGTCGACGGGGCTTCCTTCCGGGTTCTGGAACGGTCGGAATTCATCGGGCTTGCGGTCGTCCAGGACTATCTGGAATACATGCTGCAGGCTTCGATCGTGGTCGAGGCCAAGAAGAACCTTGGCTTCCATCAGTCCATTCTCAGCGACATCAAGCAAGGTATCGCGGGCGGCGCGCTCAACGATGCCGACCGGCAGCAGGCCGAGGAACGGCTTTATGCCGCCAAGGCGCGGATGCAGGAGGCAACCGAAGAACTCGAGGCGGCCAAGATCCGCTTCTTCAAGAATGTCGGCAAGCCGCTGACCAACGCGTCGCGGCCGGCCGATGTCGCGGGCGCTCTGCCGCGGTCGCTGGACGATGCGATCGGGCTTGCCCGGCAGAACAATCCGCGTGTCCATATGGCCGACAGCGATATCGACGCCGCCGCTTCGCTGGTCGATGCGGCGCGGGCGAAATACGGCCCCACGGTTACCGCCGAGGGTGTTGCCCGGGGCGGGTATGACATCGACGGCGACAATGGCGACGCGAGCGACTTGCAGGCTCGGGTGGTGTTGCGCTGGAACCTGTATCGCGGTGGTATCGACAAGGCCAATGAACAGGAACAGATCCGCCGCACCAGCGAGCAGCGTCTTGCGCTGCACCAGGTGCTGCGCGAGATCGAGGAAGCTGTCCGTACCTCGTGGGACCGCCGTTTCCGCCAGGCGGAACTGGCAAAGACGCTGCGGCTGCAGGCAGCCACCAATGAAAAGCTCGTCGCTTCCTACCGCGAGCAGTTCAAGGTCGGACAGCGCTCGCTGCTCGATGTGCTCGACGCTCAGAACACGCGCTTCAACACCGCAACACTGGCCGACACGTCGTCTTACGCGTCGCTGTTTGCGGAATACCGGCTGCTGGCCGCAACCGGGGAATTGCTGAAGACGCTCAACATCGAGCCGGCCAAGCAGGCCTCGGCCTATGCACGCTCGGAGTTCGGCGTGCCTGCAACGGCCGATACCGAGACTTATGCGCGGACGCCGTCGGAACAGAAGAACGATCTTCCGTTCGACATCCTCGCGCCGGTCAGGAAGAAGTAGTCGATGTAAGCGTCGATCTCGGGTCCTTCGGGGCGGATCGTGAACCAGCAACCCAATATCCTATCGCCCAAGGAGGCCTTCAAAGCCTGCTTCTGCGCTGTTGCGGCCTATCTCGGCAGGCCGAGCGCGGAAACCGTGCTGTTTGCCGGCGTGCCGATTCCGGAGACGCGCATCGAGCCGGATGAAATCCGCCACCTGGCCGAGCGCATCGGCCTCGAGGTCCAGGATTTCAGCCATCGTGATTTCCTGCGCGGCCGCTTCGATCTTCCGGCCATCGTCTTCCGCGTCAGCCAATTGCCGGTCGCACTCCTGGCCGAAATCGAGGGCGGACAATATCTGACGGCGCCCCAGGAAAACGGCCGCACCACGATCGACAGATCGGAACTCGCCGAAACCTATATCAGCGGCGGCACTTCCTTTTCGATCACCTATGCCAACACGGCCGAAGAGATGACGGTCGGCTCCGCCGCGCGGATCGAAAGGCGCCACTGGCTGACCGGCACCATGGGGGCGTTCTGGCGCACCTACTCCAAGGTGGTGCTGTCGGCGGTCTTCATTAACCTGCTTGCGATCGCCTCGCCGATCTTCACCATGAACGTCTACGACCGCATCTTGCCGAACAAGGCGATCTCCACTTTGTGGGTGCTGGCGCTCGGCATCGGCGCGGCCATCCTGTTCGACCTGCTTCTCAAGACGGCCAGGGCGTCATTGATCGACTATGCCGGACGCAAGGCGGATCTGCGGATCTCCTATCTTCTGTTCGAAAAAGTGCTGAATTCCTCGCTGTCGGCGCGGCCCGGATCGACGGGTGAATATGCAAACCGCGTCACGCAGTACGAATTCGTGCGCGAGTTCTTCACCTCCAACACCGTCAGCGTCTTCATCGACACGCTCTTCGTCTTCGTCTTCTTGGCTGTGATCTACGCCATCGGCGGCTGGCTGGTGATCATTCCTGCGCTGGCCTTCGTCATCTCCGTCATTGTCGGGCTGATCACGCAGCGGCGGATCGGCAAACGGGTCGCCGCCTCGATGAACGAGGCGTCGCAGCGCCAGGCCCTGCTGGTCGAATCCATTTCCACGCTGGAGACGATCAAGTCGCTGCGCGCAGAGGCATACCTCTTACGCAAATGGGGCGAGCACTCGAAGAACGCAGCCAACACGTCGGAGAAGATCAAGGAACTCTCGGCCGCGGCGGGCAACATCACCGGCGCCATCCAGCAATTCGTCACGGTCGCCCTGGTCGTGGCCGGCGCCTACGCGTTCTCGGAAGGCCAGGTCTCGACAGGCGCCATCATCGGCACCGTCATGCTGGCCGGCCGGGCCGTGGCGCCGCTCGGCCAGATCGCGATCACGCTTGCGCGGTTCCGGCAGGCCATGTTGTCGCTCAGGATCGTCAATACGATCATGGCGCAGCCGGAGGACCGCCCCGATACGGTCGGCTTCGTCAACCGGCCGATCCGCAGCGGCGCGCTTGTCTTCAAGAATGTCGGTTTCGCCTATCCGGGTACGGAGAACGAGGTTCTGAGCGGGCTCAACATCGCGGTCAAGCCCGGCGAGCGGGTCGGCATCATCGGCCGCATCGGTTCCGGCAAGACCACGATGGGCCGGCTGATCGGCAGGCTTTACCTGCCGACGTCGGGGGAACTGCTGCTCGACGGCATCGACGTCCGCCAATACCATCCTTCGGAGGTCCGCGCCGCGGTCGGCATCGTCGCGCAGGCAGGCGACCTGTTTTCGGGCACCATCAAGGAAAACCTTTTGATGGCGGCGCCGGAAGCGACCGACGAGGAGATCATCAATGCGGCGAAGGCCGCGGGTGTCGATGACTTCGTCTCGCGGCATCCGCGCGGCTACGACATGAATGTCGGCGAGCGAGGCACCAATCTCTCGGGCGGGCAAAGGCAGGCGGTGGCAATCGCGCGGCTGCTCCTGACCAAACCGAAGATCGTCTTCCTGGACGAGCCATCGGGTTCGATGGATCTCGCTTCCGAACGGCAGTTGATCAAGCAGCTCAAGGTGGCGTTCGATCGCGACACGACGCTGATCGTATCGACCCATCGCTACAGCATGCTGGAGCTTGCCGACCGCCTCATCGTCATCGAGCAAGGCCGCATTGTCGCGGACGGGCCAAAGGAACAAGTCATCCAGGCATTGCAGAAGGGCAATGCCTGACCGGAACGCAAAGACATGCTTGCAAGGGAAGATCGGCCACCATTTTTCGCCTCGGCGTCCGTCTACATCGTCGGGGCGCTGTTCGTGTGCTTCACGGCCTGGGCATCCTTTGCCGAGGTGGATGAGATCGCGCGCGGCGACGGCAAGGTGATACCCGCTTCGAAGACGCAGATCATCCAGGCCAGCGAGCCCGGCGTCGTGCAGGAAATTGCCGTGAAGATCGGCCAGATCGTCAAGAGGAACGATCTCATCATCCGCCTCGACAACTCGGGCAACACGTCGAGCCTTGGCGAAGAGAAGGCCAAGGCGCGAGCGCTGCAGGCCCGCATCGCGCGGCTTCAGTTCGAGCAGAGCGGCAATGTCGAAGGGGCGTTTCCCTGCCCTGCGGAAATCGAGAAGCTCGCGCCGGAAATCTGCGACAACGAGCAAAAGCTGCTCATCGCGCGGCGCGACAATTTCGAGGTGAAGCTCTCGGTGCTCAAATCGCGCCTCGATCAGCGCGAAAAGGAGCTGGACGAGGCCACCGCCAATTCCGATCGCCTGTCCAAGAGCCTGGAAGTCACCGACCGGGAAGTGGCGCTGGTCGAACCTATGGTCAAGAAGGGCCTGATGGCCAAGACCGAACAACTTCGCGTCGAGCGCGAACAGACCGACCTTCACGGACAGCTGAGCCTCGCCGGCGAGACCATCAAGAAGAGCCAGTCGGCAATCACCGAGGCGCAGCTTCAGGTGAATGAATTGGGCCTGCAATTGCAGCAGGAGGCGTTGAGCGACCTGACGCAGGCGCTCGCCGATCTTTCCGTGGTCGACGAAACCATCCGCGGCGCCACCGACAAGGTGGCGCGCACCGACATTCGCTCGCCGGTCGACGGCATCGTCAACACGCTCGACGTCAACACGCTCGGCGCCTTCGTGCAGCCCGGCGCGGTGGTGGCCGGCATCGTGCCGACCTCCGAGACGCTGCTGGTCGAGGCGCGGGTGTCGCCGCGCGACGTCGCCTTCATCCAGCCGGACCAGGAGGCACTGATCAAGGTCACGGCCTATGATTTCTCGATCTTCGGCGGCATCGAGGGCAAGGTCTCCAACATCACCGCCGACAGCCTCGTCGACCAGAAGACCGGCGAGCCCTACTACCAGGTGCGCGTCGCCACCGAGAAGTCGACGCTGACAAGGAACGGCAAGGCCTATTCGATCATCCCGGGCATGATCTGCTCGGTCGACATCAAGACCGGACACAAGACGATCCTCAACTATCTTTTGAAGCCGATCAACAAGGCGCGTCAGGAGGCGATGAGTGAGCGATAGCGCAATCCGCCCCGACACTCACCGCGACCGGCTGTTGCCGGTGCTGGCGGCCGAGGATTTCGGCCCGGAGTTCCGCGTCGTGGCGCGCGGCGGCGTGCGCCGCGGCATCCGCCTGGAGCGCGCCTTCTGGGTGTCGCTGAAGCAGATGGCGGAAAGCCGCAAATGCACGATCGGCATGCTGGTCGAGGAGATCGCCGAACATCATCCCGACCAGGGCAACCTCACCTCGGCGATCCGGGTCGCCTGCATGCGCGGCCTCGCCGAGGAAAGCATGGAATTGCGCAAGCTCGCGTCGGTCCGCACGATCACCGCGATCCTGATCGCCTGCCCGTCACCCGCCTTCGCGCTGTCGTCGTCGAAGAAGATCCTGGCCTTCAACGCGCCGTTCCAACAACTGGTCAGGCGCCAATTGCCGAGCGCGCCCGGCGAGGATGGGCGCCAGGACCTGAAGCTGGCGCTCGACCTCAACGTTCCCGATATCTTTGCCCGGCTCGACGCCAATGGTGAAACACCGGTCACCAGCGGCTTCGTCATCGGCGCCGGCGAGCGCCGCTATCGCGGCCAGCTCAGCGCCGTGCGCGCGCCCGTCACAGAACCGGAACTGCTGATGGCCTTCGTCTTCAACGGGTAGTTTCGACCGCCCGATGGGCTGCACTGGAAGATCGCATATCTCGGGATCGGCCGAACACGCCCATCGCTTCGTCATTCTATGGCGAAGCAAGGAGCGAAGCGACGCGCGCAGACCATAGAATCCATGCCGTTACGCCAAGGCGATGCGGCGGTGCAGAATTCTGCGCCGTTGCACCCTCGGCTGAGGTAACGGCATGGATCCCTGGGTCTTCGCTCCGCTCCGCGTCGCTACGCCCAAGGATGACGAAGTTGAGGAGGCTTCGGCCGATTGCGTTTGCGGCCCGCGTTCCCTGATTGCGCTAACCGGCGAGCGGCCTATTTCGTGGCAAAACCGGACCTCGCAGGCGCAACTTTCGCGTCAGGCGATCCTTCGCCGGGCGCTACCGTCGAGAAGCCACCTGTAATGTCGGCGATCTGCGAGCCGGACTTCGACCCGTGGATCCAGGCGCGGTCCGTGCTGAAGGAATAGAGCGGGACATAATCGGGCAGCTCGCTGTCGCGCATGACGGCGTTGCCGAGGCTGTCGAGGATGAAGGCGCCGCTTCCCGTGCTGACCGACAGAACGGCGTGGAAGAACTTGCGGCGGCGATCCTGGAGCACCACGAGCGACATGCTCTGCGCCGGGATCCCGGCTCTGAGCAACGCCGCCATCTTGAGTATGGCGAAATCCTCGCAGTCGCCGGCGCGATGCTCGAGGATTTCCGAAGGCTTTGCCCAATAGTCGAGCTTGCCGTAGACGACGCTGTCCTTGCGATAGGCAATCAGCCGATTGATGCTGCTGTTGACGAAGGACAGCTTGTCGCGAAAGCCCTTGTCGGCGGCAATGTTGATGATCTCGGCGAAAGCCGGGCTCTCGCGGTCGCAGGTGCTGCCCGCGGTACAGTCGATGATTGCCCTATAGACAGGAGCCCAGCGCGCCGCGACCGGAAAGTTGCGCATCGACAAGGCGACGGAGCCGAAGACGCCGGGAATGATCGCGGCGGTCTGGATCGGATCGATGCCGGGATCGGCCTTGGCGCTCGAACGCGCTTCAATCTCATAGGATGCCGCCGGTGCGTAGCCTGCCGAGACGTCTGCGATCCGGTATGCGGCGGCCGGCTGCCAAGGCAGCGGCCGGACCAGCGAAACACCGCCGAGGCTGGTTGGCGCAAACAGGTTTTGAGGGGCCGGGGCCGCGCCCGAATTCGCGCTGGCTGGTGATGGATTTGCCTGAACGGCGAGGCCGATCGCCAGCAAGAGAACTTTGATCCCCGTCGTCCCCGGGGCTGCTTTTTGTATTTTCATAACGCCCACCTTTGACTGTGGACGCTACCAATCTTGTCTCAAATTATCGGAAAGGAAGGTGGGTAAGTTTCCGCGAATCACTCTATTCTTATTTCAATCAAATTTTATTCAAATTTATACTTTCATTTACCAAGGTGGCGATGCGCGCCACGGCCAATCCCGTGCTCCTTAAGGGAATGCATATCTGCATATATCATCGCGATTTACCACGTGTAAAAAATGCGATTCTCTACATATACGAGTATATGAAATAGATTGAACGTCTGTTGCAAAGCCCAGGCCTGACATGTCTCTTTCCGTGAAACGCCGGAGGGGCTTTAGCTATGACAACCAATATCCAATTCGACGCCGTTTCAAATTCCTGGGACGAGCATACGAGCGCTGGGGAAAATCCGATCTCGACCGGTGTCCAGGTCGCGCAAGCCACCAGCAGCCAGGCGGCGAGCGAGCCGGTACCGGTCGATGTCGGCAGCGGCGCGCCGGCGCAGGGCGCGGCCCCGGCTGCAAACCAACCCGCGGCTGACGCGAAGGCCCCTGCTTCCAACGCAAATGCGCCGGCTGCAAATGCGGCGGCAGCGAATGCCCCGCATGAGTATCACGTCGAGGCCGGCAACGTCGTAAAGCTTCCGGCCAGTGTCTCGATCGACAACATCAAAGTCGAGGGACACGACCTCGTCCTCACGCAGCCCGACGGATCCGAGATCGTCATCAAGGACGCCGCGCTGAACGTGCCGACCTTCATCCTCGGCGATGTCGAGGTGCCGCGCGTCGCCCTGATCGCCGCGCTCGAGGCAAGCCATGTCGATGTCGCCTTTGGCGCCGACGGCTCGATCTCGGCGGCTGGAAATGCCTCGCCCAGCGCCGGCGGCAATTTCGAACATCCCGCAGGCGGGATCGGCGACGGCTTCGGCCTCAGCGCCCTGCTGCCGCCGACGGACCTGGCGTTCGGCCAGCCTGAGCACCGCGATCTGTTCCCGGGCCTGCTGCCCGATTCCACGCCGACGATCATCGACCTGACGCCGTCGACCAGCGGCGGCGACACGATCGTCAATGAGAAGGGCCTGGAGACGGCCGGCTCGACGGGGTCCGGCGAAGCGGGCACCAGCGCCGCGGTCGACAACGACCCCTCGGAGCACAACACCGGCACCTTCACAGTTAACTCGCCCGACGGCATCGGCTCGCTGAACATCAACGGCCAGGTGATTTCGGCCGCCGCGCTTGCCAACAGCGGATCGACGCCGATCGATATCACGACGCCGCTCGGCAACACGCTGACCATCAACGGCTACGACGCCGCCACCGGCCAGGTGAGCTACACTTATACGCTTGAGCACAGCGAGCAGCATCCGGCCGGCAGTGATCCGATCTTTGACAATATAACCGTGACGGTCACCGACACGGACGGCGACGTCTCCCTTCCGGGCACGCTCTCGGTCCAGATCGTCGACGACGTGCCGACGGCCAACCCGGACGCCAACAGCGTCGCGGCGGGCAGCCATGCGGAGATCAGCGGCAACGTGATCACCGGCGCCGGCGAGACCGATCCTTCCACCAGCGCGGACGTGAAGGGCGCGGACGGCGCCAGCGTGACGTCGGCCCACGGGACAGGCGCGGCGCAGGATGTGACGTCGGCGGTCATCGGAACGACGATCGCCGGCCAATACGGCACGCTGACGCTCTTTTCTGACGGCCACTACACCTATGACCGCGCGGCAAACACGCCGGGCGGCGTGAACGATGTGTTCCACTACACGCTGACGGACGGCGATGGCGACCAGTCGAACACCACGCTGACGATCAATATCGGCAACGAACCGCCGAGGCTCGGGGATATCCCGGCGGCGGGCGCAGACGGCGCGATCGTGTACGAAGCGGGACTGGCGAGCGGCTCTCAGCATGACGGCTCGAACGCGGTGAGCGGCACGATCGGCTTCACCTCGCAGGACGGCGTCAACACTGTGACGCTGGGCGGCCATGCGCTGTCGAGCGATTCGGGCAATCCGACGGTGTTCACGGACCCCACCACGAACGGCACGGTGAGCGCGTGGTACGAATACACCGCTGCGACCGGCACGGGCACGATCCATTACAGCTACACGCTGACATCCGATTTCCACAGCGCCACGGGCGGCGACGGGGCCAATACCGAAGCGGCACCCAGCTTCGCGGTCGTTGTGACCGACCTGGATAACCAGCCCGCCTCCGGCAACCTGGTGATCAATGTCATCGACGACGTGCCGACGGCGCATAACGACACCGACGCGGCACAGTCCGGCGAGACGGTGACGGGCAATGTCGAGGCCGGGACGAGCACGAACGGCACCGGCGCGGCCGACATGGCGGGAGCGGACGGAATCGCCTCGATCGCCTGGACGGGTTCGGTAACGAACAACAACGTGACGACCGTTCAAGGCACGTATGGCGTGCTGACAGTTTATGCCAATGGCGATTACAGCTATCACGCCAATCCGAATACAACGGCCGGCAATGACGTGTTCAATTACACGATCACGGACGGCGACGGCGACACTTCGCCGGCGAGTCTGTCGATCACCGTGACCAATGGCCAGCCGCAAGTGACGGCGGAGGTTGCGGCGGTGAACGAGGCGGGTCTGGACACGACGCCGCCAGTCGGCGACCTTGGCCCCGGGACGGTGGACGGCTCGCATGCGGGCGACGGCTCGGAGACGACGACGGGTACGTTGACGTTCTCGGATCCTGACGGGGCCACGGTGACCGGTGTTGCATCCGGCAATATCGGCAGCGACGTGACCGGCAATGTCGGGTCGAATATCAATGGGACGCACGGCATCCTGCACGTCAACGCGGACGGCACCTACACCTATACGTTGACGTCGCCGGAAGCGAATGCCCCGGCGGGCAACGACGGCCCCAACGTGCAGCCCGGGCCGGACGTGTTCACGTTCACGGTAACCGATGGCCATGGCAATACATCCACGTCGACCATCTCGATCAACATCACGGACGATGTTCCTGCGATCGTTGCGACCGGCTCGGCGCCGACGCTGAGCGTCGACGAGAGCTTCATTCCGGGGATCGGCTCGGTCGGCAGCGGCGGCGGCAACATCTCGACGGGCAACTTCGCGACCAGCTTCGCGGTGACGCCGGGTGCGGACGGCCAGTCCGGCTCGACCGCCTACTCGCTGACCATCAACAATTCCACGACCACCCTGGTCGACTCGCTCACCGGCCAGACAGTGCATCTGGTGGCCAATGGAGCAGGCGAAGTCGATGGCTACGTGACCATCAGCGGGGTGCAGACCAACGTCTTCACGCTGACGGTCGATGCGACCGGCCATGTGACGATGACCGAACTGCGCGGCGTCAAGGAAGGTTCCGGCGAAGCGCCGGACACCAGCGAAGGGACCCTGCTGGGCGCCGGCCTGGTGTCGGTGACCGCAACGGTGACCGACAATGACGGCGACACCGCCAAGGCCTCGATCGACCTCGGGTCGAAGATCACCATCCATGACGACGGTCCCTCGATCTCGGCGACCGGCTCGGCGCCGACGCTGAGCGTCGACGAGAGCTTCATTCCGGGGATCGGCTCGGTCGGCAGCGGCGGCGG
>NZ_JBVVQH010000017.1:130428-168754 GCF_055811115.1 Mesorhizobium sp. WSM4832
GTGACCGACAATGACGGCGACACCGCCAAGGCCTCGATCGACCTCGGGTCGAAGATCACCATCCATGACGACGGTCCGCTCTTCACCTCAGTCATGGATGCAGTCGTAGCCAACCAGGCCGGCACCAGCTTCACAGGGCTCTATAGCGCGGCTTTCGGCGCGGACGGGCTCGATCATCTGTCGCTCGCGCTTCAAGCGAGTGGCACGTACAGTGGCAACGCGGTCGATTTCGTCCAGAGCACCAGCTCAGGCGTCACGACTGTTCAGGTTCAAGACGCAATCACGCACACTGTGGTCTTCACCTTCTACTACACCGAGACCCCGCAGGCCGACGGCGGTGTGCTGATGCATGCCTATTCGAACTCGGGCGATCCGTCAGGCAGCGCTTTCTTCACGCTCGACCTCAATGCGAACGGCACCTACGACTATACCTTGAACTCTCCGTCGGTGATCACAACGACGACCGTGACCGGCGATTCCGCCTTCGTGTCCTCCGGCGGCGGACAAAATTCGCTCACCTCGCCAGACGGCCAGCTCGTCATCACCGGCGATCTCAACGGCGCTGCGCAGCAAGTCAAAGCGTCGCACAACGGTATTGCGGTAGGTAATACCGGCCTGAGCATGGATACTGGCGAGACCTTGCATCTTGGCTTTGCCCATGAACAGGCGAAAGTAAGTTTCGTTTTGACACAATGGCAAGGTGGTGGCACCGCAAACGTCACGTTCCACGTGCTCGACGACAACGGTGCTACCAGTGTTAAAGACTTCAACATCGGGTCGGTTGCAAAGGGCTCGGGTACAACCTCTATAAGCGTGGTGGAGACTTCAGATAATGCCTTGCTGACGACCAACAACGGGGTCGCATTCAATTCCGCGACCAACACATATACGCTGTATGTCAATCATGACTTTGACAATATCGGAGTCTCGTACAATAGCGGGGGGTCAACCTTCACCGTCAACAGCATCACCTATGGCGAGGTGACGACGATCCACGATCTCACGATGAATTTCGGGTTGTCGGCGACCGACCACGATGGCGACACCTCGACGCTCGCCGATCCCCTGACGATCGCCACAACTTCCTCGCTGACGCTCGACGCACATAACGCAGCGTTTGCCCCGGTCGACGGAAATGACGGGGTCGTCATTGCCGGCGGCTCAGGCAATGACACGCTTATCGGCGCTGATGGGAACGACATCCTCTACGGTGGCGCGGGACTCAACCACATGACCGGCGGCGCGGGCAACGATACGTTCGTGGTCGACCCGTCCAAACTCACGGTCCATGTGGCCGATGTCATCGCAGATTATACAGTTGGCCATGACGTTATCGACCTGTCCGATCTGCTCAAGTCCCTCGGGGCTAACGCGCCGACTACGGACACCCAGGCGGGCGACCTGGTCAATGTCACATCCTCGAACGGGACAGCCCACGTGATGGTCGACGACAACGGCACCGCTGCCGGCGGCAGTATGGTGGAAGTAGCAACATTGACGAACGTTGGCGTCAATTCCGCGATTACCATTCTCTACGATCACGCCCACCCGACCCATACGGAAACTGTGACCTGACGGTATGATCGTTCCGATGGCGCAAACTTGGTGGCTCGGTGGCGTAGCGCGCCACCACGCTTCCATGCTACACTTTAGCGAAGCATGAATTCGCAATTCGAAGAGGGGCTTACATGATGCATTCCGCAAGACTTCTGGCTTCGGCCGCGGCGCTGCTGCTGGCTGGGTCGACGGGCTTTGCCGCCGATATCATCGGCGAGCCGGCGGTGAATTATTGCCGCACCGTCGGCACGTCGGACCTGGTGCTGACCGACAACATGGTCGAGCTCAAGGACCATGTGGTGAAGCTGATGGACGAATCCGTCGCCGTCGCCAACAGCCCGGAATGGATCAACTCGTCGCGCCCCGCCTTCGTCTGGGCCTCGGAAGCCAAGGTCGCCTGCGGCATGGCCTATGGCTACCTCAAGACGAACTACAAGGACGAGGACACGCTCAACAAATGCGAGTGCTTCCACGACCGCATGGTCGAGTACATGAACTGAGCTGACGGGCGAGCGGCACCGGCTGGCCGCGATGGTGGCCGACGGAACGCCGCCGAAGGCGATCGCGCCAGAGCGTTTCACCGTTTCACGTAAACGGCGGAATGCTCTATCCCTTGGTTTTCACGCAATTCTCGACGGAAGGCTGCGGCGAAGTCGCCGAGCGTTTCACGCTTTTCCTGGAATTGCTCTGGCGGTCGCCTTGCTTGGCCTGGGCGAGACGCCTGTCCGTGCCAATTGGCTGGAGCGGCCGCAATCGCAACAGGTGCTGCCCGTGCGCTGCGATGCGGCGCCGGAACGGACCCGCGAGACATTCAAGGCATTCGCAACCTGCCAGGCGTCGCTCTACGGCCTTGAGCCGGTGCTGGCGCATGCGGTGATGGAGATCGAAAGCGGCTTCGATCCCGGCATGCGCGGCGCCGACGGCGAAGTCGGCCTGATGCAGGTCATGCCGGCAACGGCGCGCATGCTTGGCTTTCGCGGTTCGCTCGACGAGCTCGGCGAGCCGGCAACCAACATCGCGCTCGGCGTCAAATACCTGGCGCAGGCAAACAGGCTCGCCGCGGGCGATCTTTGCACGACCGTGATGAAATACCGCGCCGGGCACGGCGAAACCCGCTTCTCGGTACGCTCGGTCGATTACTGCCAGCGCGCACGCGCGATCCTGGCGAGGGAAGGCCTCGACGTGACCGGGCGCTGCCGGTGGCGACGATCGGCTTTTCGAACGATGCGGTCCCCAGCCAGGGCAAGCGCATTTGCGTGCGCCGCCTCTTCGTGCCCGGGCCGCGATACATGAGATGCGCGGACTATCGAAGCCCGGCGCAGGCAAGGGTCATACAGGCGCTGAGAGCGCGGCTCTTCGATGGATAGAGACGGCGCCGGGCGTTAAGATGAATTGAAGACAGACCGGGGAAACTACCCGCCGGCAAATGGGATGGAAGCAGCATGAACCTTGACCGGCAAGCCTGTGGTCCGCGCCTGAAGCGCGCGACGCGCTTCAGGTCCTTGTTCTATGCATGTCGTTCTCCCAAAACCGAGATCACTTTTGGGCGACATGCATTGGCGGCGATCGCCTTCGGGCTCGTCGCGGCGCTGTCGGGCTGCCAGTCCAAGAGCGGCGCGTCGGACGTGCTCGATCCATCGGCGATCGCAGCACCCGCCGGCCAGGCGGGCAACGCGGCAGCCCAGCAGGCGAGCGGCCCAGGCAGCCCTACTCCGGCCAGCTCGACCTCGGCCGGCCCGACTTCGGCCGCCGCCGCCAACGCCAACCTGACGCTCGGCACGGGCGCGACCAAGGTGGCCATGCTGCTGCCGCTTTCGGCCCCCGGAAGCACCGGCGAGAACGGCCGGAAAATGTATGACGGCGCGCGCCTCGCAATGGCCGATCTCGGCGACAAGCTGTTGACGCTGACGATCCAGGACACGCGCGGCGACAGCTCCTTAGCCAAGGACCTCGCGGTGAAGGCGATCACGTCGGGCGCGGCGAAGGTCGTCATCGGACCGTCCGAGCTCGCGGCCACGCAGCACCTTGCCAAGCTCTCCGGCTCGAAGCGGCCGCCGGTGCTGGCGCTGGCCGACAATTTCGCCGGCGGCCCCGGCGTCTATTCCGTGCGGCTCAGCGAAGCCGACAGCGCGGCGGCGGGCGCGGCGGCAATCGCCAGCAAGGGCGCCAAGAAATTCGTGCTGCTGGTGCCGGCGGGCGCGGACTCGAGCCCCATCGAATCGCGGGTCGCCAACGCGCTCAGCATCTATGGCGCGACGCTTGCGGTGACGCTGCCCTATTCGGCGAGCGACGGCGGCGCGAAGGTGGTGTCCGACATGGGCTCGCTGGTCGACGCGCCCGACGCCGTGGTCGTCGCCAGCGGCGACAACAGCCCGACCGCGGTGCTGGCGGCGCTGAAGGCGAAAGGCATCCCGGGCAAGGCGGTGACGCTGATCGGCACCGACCGCTGGCTCGAGCGGCCCATGGATCCGCTCTACGAAGGCGCCTATATCGCGACGCTCGACCAAGGCGAGACCGGGCCGATCGCCGACCGCTTCAAGGCCACCTACAACTACCAGCCGGACGTGAACGTCGCCTATGCCTACGACATGGTGGCGCTGAGCGCGGGCATCGCGAGCTCGGTCGGCCCCGACGGCTTCAACAAGCAGGTGCTGGAAAACGCCAGCGGCTTCCGCGGCTCGACCGGCCTGTTCCGCTTCCGCGCCGACGGCTCGAGCCAGAGGTCGATGCCGTTCTTCAAGGTGGAAAAGGGTAAGTTGAAACTGGTGGAGAAGTCGACGGCTGGGTTTTGAGGATTCAGACCGCCCGAGCAATTGATCGTTGACGGGCGAAGTTATGGCTAAGTGATCGCCGTTAATTTAGCGTCTGGAGCTTCTGCCATTTCGCGCACATGGCTCATCAATCTGACAATCGCGACCGACAACAAGCCAATCGCTGCGCCAGCAATTACGTCTATCAAATGGTGCCCGCCTTCCGGCAGAGTGGACACAATCATGATGGCGTTGACGATGACGGCCACCACAAAAAGTGGGCGCACATCGCGCACGGCGTAGACAACCAAAATACCCAGCGCGGTGTGAAACGATGGGAATGTGACTAGCCCGTCAGCTTTCGACACGATCAACTCATATGGAACGCCGGAACGGAGCAGTGACAGGGTGGAGTAGTGCCACATGCCGGCTTGAGCGGTGAGATTGCTGAAGAGCTCGGGAGCCGGTTTGTAGAATGCATATGCTCCCGCGGCTGGAAAGATGGCCATAAGCGGCCCGGTAAAGAGCGACGACACCGCCATCAGAGCGATGAATTCGAAAACACGATCCTGTCGTTGCCGGTCAAATGGACGAACAGGACGATCGGGACCTGCGGCCCCAGTGCATGATAGGTCCAGAACAAAGTAGAACTTACGACAGGATTTTGATTGCTTGCTGCAAGAAAGCTTATCCAGTCGAAGCCGAGCATGGCGTCGATCGCCGCCAGTTGCCCGTCCAGAAACGGCTTGGTTGTCGCGCTCGCCAGATACATGAATACAGACGTCGCTATGGTCAACGGTATGAATGCTGCAGCCGCCGGCAACAACATAAGCAACGACTTCGAAAGATGTCGTATTACCGACGCCATCACGCCCGTGTCCGACCCAAGTCGCTTCAGAACGAAACTCGCAACGCCCCACGCAGCGATCAGGCCTAGCGCGACTCGCCCCATTTCGAACCAGTTCCGTGGTGAGAACTCGACAGTTGAGAACGGCAACCACACAAGGTCGATTAGCCCGAAAAAAACAATGACCAGAACGATCATTGCAACGTTATTCCGCGCTCCCGCCTCAATGTTGGCGGATGCAATATTGCCAATCAGGCGCCTCAAGAACGGGATTAGCATTGGTGTTGTTCGACAATAGACATTGTATTCGGGGAACGCCTCTCGCAGGACCTTCTCCTCGTTGACCATCCGTCGATATTGAAATGCGAGGACGATCGTGCCAACCGCAACGCTCGCCCATGTCAGGTTGCGCAGGACAATGCCGAGCAGGACAATCGCCTCACAGGCATAGAGCGGATGCCGCACGAACTTGTACGGACCTGCCGTGACGAGCAGCCTTGCCTGTGCAGTGATGCTGAATGATCTGCCTAGCCACCATAGGCACCAAATGCAAAGCGCGAAACCAAACATAGTGACGAGGTTCGCGGCGACCTGAATCTGCGGAATAGTCTCCACGCGTGGCACGGCAATCAACGTTGCAGTGGCAAAGCAACCGATCAATGCTGAGATTCGAGGCTCGATCCCCTGTGCCGACTTCACCGGGGGAAGACGCCCCACTGTTGTCGCAACAATCAGCACGAGGAAACCGAGAGCGGCAATATCGGCCATAACGTCGATAAATCGCGCCCCTGTCCACTCTGGATCGCGCAGCGCCATGACTATGGTCGCTGCCTTCAAAGTCGCGCAGACCGTGAAGTAAAGTGTCATCACGGCACGCCCGATCAGATCACGCGTCTCGAGTGGCGGGAACTTCATTGGTTTTGCCCTTTGGGATGAGCGGGTAGGCGAGTTGCTCGACATAAGTCGGCGGGATGGGATCATCCACGCCGTAGCGCTCTGGGACTCTGTCGCCGGGCAGGTGCATACTCCCAAAGAGCAGGTCGATAAATGCAAGCTGACCCGCGAAATTCTTGTCGTATGCCGCGCGCTCGTGGGCGTGATGCCAATGATGGAACTGGGGTGATGCGACAAGCCATCGAAACGGGCCGATATTCAGCTTTACATTGGCGTGCAGCAACAAGCCGTGGGCGTGAAAAATGACCGCGAAGAGCGAGATCGCGGGGCTGCTGAAACCCAGCAAATACAGCGGCACGAAAGACGCGCCTTTGGTGAGAGCCAAGTCTACGGGATGGATCCTGTGCGCCGCCAGCCAATCGAGTTCTTCAATGCTGTGATGGATTGCATGAAAGCGCCACAAGAACGGGATGGCGTGAAAGGCGCGATGCGCACCGTAGAAGCCGAAGTCCGCGATTACTATGATCTCCGCCAATTGCAGCCAAAACGGCTGGGATGACATGGCCTGGCCCACGTAGACCGGCACCAGCACGCCTACCGTGCTCGTTGCGAGCGCAACAATGGCGATAAGACCAACGGTTGTCGGGACACTGTTGAAGAGAGCGTAAATCAGGTCGTTGAAGAACGCCTTCCTCAGTATCCGTTGGTTCGGTCGCAGGGCGAACAGGTGTTCAATCGGAACGAAGATCAGAACCGCAATCAAAAGCGCTTTGAAATTGAACAGAGTAGTCATTCGGCGCCCCGCCAACAACACGCAATCCAACCACTTCGCCGGTTTAAGCGCAAGCTAATGGTTTCCAAAGGGTTAATCCGGCATCGTCCGAAGCCGCGCGATGTCATAGGTGAAAGCATCGACACCTCCAGAAGAGCGTGAGCCAATCACCTACTTGATCTAAATGCCAAGAACCATTGAGCTGTTGTAGATGATCAAGAATCCCAGCGTGCAAATTGACGCGATCGAAATCGGCACGCCAAACGGCACAATGCCCTTGCGGTCCAGATGCTGAACATAAACCCGAAAGGCACCCTCGGGCAGCATAAAAGGATTTTTCACGATCAAAGCGGTCGCCAGCGCCAATACGAGCAGCAGCGCCGAAAACACAACGAGATCACTGCCGCCGATCAGGAAAGGCATGACCGCCATCAGCTTGACGTCGCCGGCTCCAAGCTTGCGTAGCACCCAGAACGGGAACAGTGCGGCGAACAGCACAAGGCCAGCAAATGCGCTCAGGCCCATGTCCCACCACGATCCGGCTTCGACAGACACGAGTTGTAGCGAACCCGCACCCAGGCAAAGCAGCAGCAACACATCGCGGTTGGAAATTTTTTGCGTCGTGAAATCGACCCAGGCGATTCTGGCAAGCAGAGGGATAGCTAGCGCTTTCAGCAGCAGCGACGCGGCTAACAGCATCCTACTGTCGCTCTATGTTCCGCACGCTGGAAGACAGCAGTTTCAGATTGTTGGCCACGGTCGGATCGTTAGGCGCCAATTCATAGGCCTTGAGGAAGTTGCTGCGCGCATCCTGAAGCTTGCCGCGCAGCAAATAGGAATAGCCGACATTGTTGTAATATTCCGGTGTCGCGCCGAGCAGTCGGTAGGCCCTGCCATAGGCCATGTCGGCAAGATCGAAGCGGCGGATGCGGTCGCAAGAGGCGGCGAGACCAAGCCAGGCGACGCCGTCGTTCGGCGCGAGCTTGGTGGCCTTGTAAAATAGAGCGCCGGCGTTGCCGTAATTCTCGGACCGGAACTGCGTCTTCGCCTCGGCAACCGCCTGGTCCGAGGCATAGTAGTCGACGTCGCTGACCGTCTTCAGGCCGTCGAAGGTATCACCAAAGGCGGTGTAGTCGCCTTTGGCCGGCTCATTGGTGCGCACGACACCGCTGGTGTCGTTCGTCTGGCAACCAGCTAGGAAGATAAGCAGCAGGCTGGTCGCGACTGCGAGGCGCTTTGGCCGTGTCATTTTGTGTCCCACGAGTCCCCCGACTCTACCTTAGAAGATAATCATATGACGGATCAGAAGAAAATGCCCTTCATGCGAATGACCACTGGTAACATGACGACCATCATCACAACGGGAAAAATGCAGAGCCCCAAAGGGATCATCATCTTAACCGGCAAAGAATTGGCTTGCTCCTCGGCACGCATAATTCTTTGGTTGCGCATTTCGTCGCTGTAAACCCGCAAGGCGTCTGTCAGGCTGGTGCCGAGTTCCTCAGATTGCCGGAACAGAACCGCCAAAGCCCGTGCCTCTTCAAGCCCGATGCGGTCTGCGAGCTCGCGCAGGGCCTCGCGCAGCGGTTTGCCTGCGCGCAATTGCAAGGTCATGATCGAAAGCTGGATGCCGAGCCATTTGTGGGTACCGGCAAGTTCGTTGCTGACGCGCTCGACCGCCGCCTCGAGACTCATGCCCGCGTCGGCGCAAGTGATGATCATGTCCATGAAATCGGGGAAGCCGCGACGATAGACATGCTTTTGGCTATTCTCGAAGCGGTCGAGCGCCACACTTGGGATAACGATGCATGCCAGCCCGAATACGGCTGCCCCCCCAAAAGCCACGAGACTGGGCAACTGAGGCGGCAAAATGCGGGACAGAAGCGCATAGGCTGCGGCAAAGCCGATGCAGACTGCACCAAGTCGAGAGAGAGTATAGATGAGTGGCGCGCTCGCCTGATAGAAGCCAGCTCGGAAGAGCTTTGCGTCGAGAGCATTCGGCTCGTCACGTTCCTTTTCGATCGACCGGAAGTACGCGTCGACGGGCCGCTGGGCGGCGATCCTGGCCAATTGTTCCTGGCCCACAAGCGAGCGGCGGCTATGAATCCCCTCCGCCATTAGGCTCTGCGCAACCAGTTTTCGCGTCTGCAGAGCAGGTGTGAAGACAAGCGCGCCCAATAGGAAAAGCGTCACGGCTGCCAGGAAAACGGCAATAGAAACCAGGAGGCTAATATCCGGAGTGTTGGAGAATAGGTTCATGGCTCGCCACTCCCGTCAAATGTCGAAATTGACCATGCGATACATGATGAAGTCGCCTAGAAGCGCCCATACGCCAAAGACCGTAAACACCGGCGTAATCAAGGGACTGCTCCATACGTCACCGTAAAAGCTCGGCGCCAAGATCATGAGGATGGCGAGCATGATGAGCGGAAACAAAGAAATGATCCATGCGGACACTCGTCCCTCTGCCGAGAGCGCTCTAATCTTCAACCTGAGTTTCTGCCTATCGCGCAGCACTGTTGAAAGGTTCGACAAAATTTCAGTAAGGTTGCCGCCAGTCTTGGCTTGGATCGAGAGCGACACCGACAGCAGGTGAAGTCCCTCGAAGCCGACGCGTTGCGAGAGTTTTCGTACTGCGTTTTCAAGACTGAGGCCGAAAGTTATCTCGTCGGAGACGATCCCGAATTCAGTGCCGAGAGGGTCCGGCATTTCACGGGCAACCAAGGCTATCGCAACTGTGGTTGGATGTCCCGCGCGCAGAGAGCGCACGATCATATCCAGGGCATCCGGAAGTTGCTTGGCGAATCTCTGAATTCTCTTGACCCGTGCACGTTGGAGAACCAGAAGCGGCAGGACGAACGATACGACCAAAAAAATGACGAGCGAGGAGATAGCAGAGAAGCGTAAGAGAAACGCGAACACCAGGGCGAGAACCGCTCCAGCGATAATGAATATTGCGAGAAACGATATCGGATTCCCGACGATGCCGGATTGAGTGTACAACCTGTTCAGTGCGATGTAACTGAAAAGGTAGTCGCCCGAGCCAGAAAGCCCGCGCTCGCGCAGCAATCCTTGCAATGTCTGTTCGGCCGGAGCGTCGTCAACCAAACGGGTCAAACGACGATTAATCGTCTTAACTCGTGAGCGGCGCTTGGCATACGTAACGTACATGGTCTCGGCCGCGAGGATAACCGACGCCGCTGCGAGAACGTAGATCAAGTAGAGTAATGTCTGGCCGGTCGGCATCACAGAGGAACCTGCGGATTGAAAGCATCCTTGGCGAATTGAAGGCCGAGCGTTGCGGCCTCCTGAGCAAAGCGAGGCCTGATACCGGTGGCCCGGAAGTCTCCGACGATCTGGCCATCTGCCGTCACATCGCGGCGGACGAAATGGTAAAGTTCCTGCAGCTGGACGACATTACCCTCCATGCCGGTCAATTCCGAAATGGAAACGACCCGTCGGCCGCCGTCGGAAAGGCGCTGTGTCTGCACGATGATGTCGATGGCCGACGCGATCTGCGCCCTAATGGAGTCGTTGGTCATCGGCATACCGGCCATGCCGACCATCTGTTCGAGGCGCGATATTGCATCGCGCGGCGTGTTGGCATGGATGGTGGTCATCGAGCCTTCATGGCCGGTGTTCATCGCCTGCAGCATGTCGAAAGCTTCCTCGCCGCGAACTTCGCCGACGATGATGCGATCCGGGCGCATGCGAAGCGCGTTCTTCAGCAATTCGCGCTGACGAACCTCCCCCCTGCCCTCGATGTTGGGCGGCCGCGTCTCCAGCCGGCCTACATGAGGCTGCTGCAGTTGCAATTCCGCCGCGTCCTCGATAGTTACCAGACGCTCCTTTGCCGGGATGTAGCTCGACAAAGCGTTGAGCAAGGTCGTCTTGCCGCTGCCGGTGCCTCCCGAAACCAGGATCGACTTGCGCGTCTGCACGGCGATGCGCAGCAATTCGATCATCGGCTGACGGATCGAATTGAACGCCATCAGTCGCTCCAGCGAATAAGGACTTTTGGAGAATTTGCGGATCGACACCAGCGGGCCATCGACAGAAATCGGCCGAACCGCGATATTAACGCGCGATCCATCTGCCAAGCGAGCGTCGACCATCGGCGCCGATTCGTCGACACGCCTGCCGATAGCCGAGACGATCTTGTTAATAACGCGCAGCAGATGGGCCTCGTCGCGGAAGCGAATCGAGGTTTCCTCAAGCACGCCGCGGCGTTCGATAAACACGTGCTTGTGCGTATTGATCAATATGTCAGCGATGGAGTCGTCCTTGAGCAACGGTTCGATGGGCCCCAATCCAAGCATCTCGTCTGCTGTGTCGCTGGTGAGTTGATCGAGCTCGCGTGCATTCAGCGGCACATTTCGGCCGCGCACGAACTCGCGCACGATCGGCCGGATCTCGTTCAGGATCTCGTCCTTGGATGCGGTTTCGAGAACAGCGAGATTGAACCGATCTATAAGATGACGATGCAGATCGACCTTTAATGTCAGGAAATCATCATTATGCGGTTCGGCTTCGGCAGCAGCAATGCTGGCCGGCCCGCTCAACGTAGCTACCGACGTTGCCGGCTGCGGCGTCCGCTGTTCACCTTGCCCTTTGATGAAGCGACCCAACATGCCGCCCGCCCCCTTTTTATTTCCCCAGACTGGAAACTAAGCGTTAACCACGAGAGGCACAAGCGGCATGCGTGCCTAACTGGGTATATTACTTGTGACATAGTTAAAAAATGAGCATAAATCCGTATGAATATTTTCCCCCTTCTCCCCGGTTGCAGACTAAAGTCCTAAGACCTTTGCCGCATAGTCCGCCATTAGTCCGGCTAAATCATTAGATATAATGAATTATGTGATATTTCTAATATGGCCCTAACGAGGCATGACCTAGGCATAATTGTGAATGAATGGTTAAGATGGCTTGAAAAATGAAGCGAATCAAACGCTTGTGCAAATTGAAGCGGCCGCAAATCGAGTATTGAAAGGTTAAGCATCCGTTAATCCGTTTGACACTGCTTTTTCGCGGGACCTAGGATTGAACTTGACGGGGGATGCTTGGGTATGGGGTTCATTCCTTGCTTCTGTCTCGTCGGGTTCAAACCTCTCAAGGGAGAAAATTGGCATGAACAAGCTCATGACGATGACCCGGCAGTTCCGCGACGACGAAAACGGCGCTGCTATGGTCGAATACACGATCTTGCTCGGCATGATCACCGTGGCGGTGATCGCCACGATTATCATCGTCGGCAATTGGGTCGTGGGCCGGTGGACTACGCTTGCGGCGGCGCTGCCGTGACATCTTGATGGCAACCGACGCCGGGAGGGATCCCGGTGTCGGTTAGACTGGCAAAGCACGGATGATGACGGGGGATGCTCGGGTATGGATTTCATCCTCGGCTCGTCTCGTCGGGTTAAAGGGAGAAATTGGCATGAAAAAGCTCATGACGATGACCCGGCAGTTCCGCGACGATGAAAACGGCGCTGCTATGGTCGAATACACGATCTTGCTCGGCATGATCACCGTGGCGGTGATCGCGACTATTATTATTGTCGGCAACTGGGTTGTTGGTCAGTGGACCACGCTTTCGGCAGCCTTGCCGTGACAACTTATGGCTGACGCCGGGGTCTTCCCCGGCGTCGACCAGACGGGGCGCCAATTTGGCGGGGGAAGCTATGCGTGCAAATACCATAATCATGATTGTCCTGGCCGGCGTGTTTGGCGTGCTCGCCGTGGTACTCGCCAATATTTGGCTGGCTAGCCAGCGCAGTGCCTTGGCGCGGACCGAAGACGTCCCGAGCGATACGGTCGTTGTGGCAGCAGTTCCGCTGAAGTTCGGCGACACGCTGTCAGCGGACAAATTGCGCGAAGTCGCCTGGCCATCCGGCGCAGTTCCGACTGGTGCCTTCAACACGGCTAAGGAACTGCTTGAGGGCGAAGGCGCAAAGCAGGCGCTGCAGGCGATCGGCGTTAACGAGCCGATTCTTGCGACCAAGATCACAGGGCCAGGCCAACGCGCTACCCTCTCTGCGGTGATCGCGGAAGGCATGAAGGCTGTGTCCATTCGAGTGAATGATGTACTCGGTGTCGCAGGGTTCGTGTTCCCGGGCGATCGTGTCGACGTGCTGTTGACTCGTACGGTACGCAACGCCGACGGCACAGATAAGAGTTTCGTCGATGTGCTGCTGCAGAGCGTGAAGGTGCTCGCCGTCGATCAGGTCGCCGATGAAAGCAAGGACAGCCCCACGGTGGTGAAGGCCGTCACGGTCGAGGTCAACACCAAGGATGCCCAAAAGCTGACACTCGCCGCGGGCGCCGGGCAATTGTCGCTGGCACTGCGCCAGGCGGCGGCCAGCAAGGGCGAGACGACGGAGCGCATCACACTATCCGATCTTACCGGGGAGACGCCCGAGGATGTTGCCAAGCGGCAAGCGGAATTGGCCAGGCAGGCTGCCGCCGATGCGGCGGCTGCGGAAGAGCGCAAGCGAGCCGAAGACAAGCTTAATGGGCTGACCCAAGCAGTCGACCGGGTAGGTGACCGGATAGATCAATTGAGCAAGGTGAAGCCCGTCCCCGCTGTGGCGCCCGCACCACAAGTGCAGGAAGTTGTAAAGGAAGTGGTAAAATATGTGCAGCCGGAGCCACCAGCTCGCGCTACAATAGGTGTCTTTCGCGGCGTGAAGCTCGAAACATACGACGTGCCGCGACAAGACTGACGAGGGTCGGCGCGGCGGGGCTGCCACCGGCAGCATTAGGGGAGACGGGGAATGAAGGGGTTTTGTGTAAGGATGGCGGCGGCCGCGCTATCCGTTGTTGGTGTATCGGCGATATTGGAGCATGCGGCCAGAGCGGCTGACCGCTTCATCGACGTGTCGAGCCCGTCGCTGCACCGCGTGTTCGTGCCCGTTTCTCAATCCGTCACGATCCAGGTCAGTTCCACACTCGGCGATATCGTCGTCGGCGACGAGAAGATCGCCGACGCGCAGCCGATGACCGACAAGACTCTCTATATTATCGGCAAGAGCCTCGGCACCACCACCGTCAACCTGTTTTCCGAGGACAAGCGCTCGCTGGGAGCCATCCAGATCGAGGTCGGCCAGGATGTCAGCGACATGGCGGTCGCGATCCGCCAGGTGGCGCCAAAGGCGCGCATCGAGATCGGCTCGATCAACGGCAAGGTCCGACTGAGCGGCCACGTCAAGGACGCCGCGACGCTGGCATCCATCGTGGAAGTCACGCAGCAATACGGGCCTGACTCCATCATCAACGCCGTCACAATCGACGACAGCGAGCAGGTCAATCTGTCGGTACGCATCCTCGAGGCCAAGCGCAATGCCGGCCGTGATCTTGGCGTGTCGATCAGGAGCACCAATGGACGCGGGACGACGCGGACCGGAACTGGCGTTGCCGCTGTCGACGAGGACGGTGTTGTACTCGGACCCGGCGACCTTCTGAGCGGTCTGCTGTCCACTGGAAGTCCGTTTGGAGCGCTGATTACCCGCGTCATCGACAACAACATCAAGGTCGACCTGATCATCGAGGCGCTGGAGTCCAAAGGCGTCGTGCGCCTGTTAGCGGAGCCCAATCTCACAACAGTTTCCGGCGAAACCGCCAGCTTCAACGCCGGTGGCGAGGTGCCTATCCGCAGCGTCAACAGCCAAGGCGAGATCGAGATCCAGTTCAAGCAGTTCGGTGTCAATCTGAACTTCACGCCTGTCGTGTTGGACGACGGCAAGATCCACATGAAGCTGGCGCCAGAAGTGAGCGACCTGACCGGATTTACTCCCGCGGGCGATCCGATCTTCACCAACCGCAAGCTGGCGACCGTGGTCAATCTGCGTGACGGCCAGAGCTTCGCTGTGGGCGGTCTGCTCTCCAGCAAGAACACCAGGCTGCAGGAGCAGGTTCCCTGGCTGGGCCAGGTGCCGATCATCGGCGCGCTGTTCAAGAACTCGAGCACACAGAAGGAAGAAACCGAGCTGGTCGTCATCGTCACGCCGCATCTCGTACGGCCGGTGAAGCCCGGCGAGCAGTTGGCGACCCCGCTCGACAAGACCAAGCCCGCCAACGATCCGGAGCTGTTCCTGCTCGGCCAGCTCGAAGTCAACAAGGACATGATCCGGAAATATGAGCATGGCGACGGCGTCACCGGCCCCTATGGCCACATGCTGGATGTGAAATCGAAGGACAAGCTGGTCTATGTCAAGAAATAAGCTCGTGCTCGTCCTTCTCGGCTCCAGCCTGCTTGCGGGCTGCGCGGCCGACTATCTGAACAACTACGACACGACGACGCTGAATTCCGGCGACTCGCAGAAAGCCAACGAGCTGCTGCAGACAGTCGACCCGTACAATCCGGCTTCGAACAATACGAGGATCGAAGGCGACGGGGCACGTTCCGTCGCCGTTGTCCAGAAATACAAGCTTCCGCCCGCGCCGGCGCCGTCGACGAACATGACGGTCAATGTCGGCCCGGCGGGTGCGAGCACGCAGTGAGCTGAACGAAAGGATGCGGCTGTGTCGGGCATGCGAGGAGCCTGACACGAAAGGGGTAAAGGGTAGGGCCATGTTGCGAATCATTCGCGCGTTCTGGCGTGACCAAAGGGGAATAGCGCTGATACTCGTCAGCGTGACACTGCCGGCGATCATCGGCTTTTCGCTGCTGGCGATCGACATGAGCCGGGTCAACAACCTGCACAATGATCTGCAGAAGGCGGCTGACGCGTTTGCTCTTGCGGGGGCAGCGGAGCTCGACGGGACGACTGGCGCCTGGGTGCGCGCAGAGCGCGCCATGGCAACGCTGGTCAGCAATGAGGGCCGTTTCTCGACGGTCCCACCGAACGGCAGGTTTACCCTGTCCTCTGGACAGCCTGGCGGCGCCCTGCGATGCAACAGCGCGGGGAACATCTCCTGGTGTTTCCTGAAGACGATCCCAAACGATAATGTGGCGATCACCACCGCCAATTACGCCAACACCGATCCCGCGGTTGGCGAGCTGGAGACTCGGTTTGTTCAAGTAACAGTCACGCCGACCGGCTTTGCCGCCATCTTCCCCGTTTCGTTCCTGTCCAATACAGCGACGGGTTCATTCAATGTGGGTGCGGTAGCTGTAGCCGGCTTCAGATCGAGCGTCTGCGACTATACCCCCGTCTTCATGTGCAATCCTTACGAGGATACTAGCATTACTGGCGGCGTCACGCTGGAAATGGCGGCCAACCAGCAGCAGTACCGCCGGCGCCAGATCCTTTTGCGTGACAATGGCTTCTATGAGCCAGGCAACTTCGCGTTTCTTGCCTCGCCCGAGGGCAACGGCGCGCAAGCGCTGGAAGCATCGCTGGCCCGCGTCAAGCCGGTCGGCTGTTACGCCCAAGATGGCGTCGACACAGAGCCGGGGCAAAGTACCGGACCGGTGCAGGACGGACTGAATGCCCGTTTCGGTATCAGCAGGAGCTACATCGGATCTGCCAATGGACCGGCGAAAAACGTCCGCATGGGGCTCAAAAGCATAAACTGCAATAACGGCCAAACCGACTTTGAAACCGACCCCACCAAGGGTGTTGGCCTTGAGCGCGATTCCTGCCTGACCGCGGGCAACTGCACGCTGATGGGCGGACGCATGGGCACTGGCGACTGGAATGCCAGCCGCTACTGGGCGGCCAATCATCCAACGCGCGGCGCCTTGCCTCAGTCGCTTGTCGGAGCCACGCGCTATGAAATGTACCGCTATGAACTCGATCCCGACGGGAATCCTGCCACCAGCGACAGCATCGCCGGCGATGCCGCGGTGAGCGGGGAGACCGGCAACCCGTCCTGCAGCCAGACGCCTGTCACGACAGTGGACCGGCGCATCCTCTATGGTGCCATCATAGATTGCCAGGCGATCGGGGGGTTCAACGGTCGCGCCAACAATATCCCGGTGCGTGCCTTCGGCAGCTTCTTCATGACCGAGCCGATCAAGGACAGCAAGGATATCTATGTCGAGCTGGTCGACATCACCGGCAAGGGCGGCCGCGGCACACTCGACAATTTCCTGCGCGACGAAGCGCAGCTTTACCGGTGACGGCAATGTTCAAGATGCTGTCCCGTCAGTTCGTTCGATTCAGACGCGACCAGCGCGGGGCGGTGCTTATCGAGATGACGCTGATCACGCCCCTGATGCTGTTCCTGTCGGCGGGCGTGTTCGAGTTCGGCAATCTCATCCACGACAAGCTGCTGATGGAGGCTGGGCTTACGGACGCAGCTCGCTTTGCGGCCCGCTGCAACAGCCAGATGTATACCGATGCCGGATTGACAATCGATTGCACAGGTACCGCTGCGAATATCGCAGTGTTCGGCAATGCGACAGGGTCGGGAACTCCGCGCCTCATCGGATGGCAGACGACGGATGTGACGGTGTCCACTAATTTCGGTTGCTACGACGCCGTGGTCGCCGGGGTCACCAAGTATCGCTCAACAACGGCGCAGGTCTGCACCGTCAGGGCGGCGGGCACGTTCGCCTACGCAGGCGTCGGCATGCTTGCCTTGATCGGCGTTAGCCCGATTACCTTGAGCGGCTACCACGACGAACGGTTGATCCGGTTTTGATCATGATCAGGCGTTTTGCAAAATCAGAGGATGGCGCGGCAATGGTCGAAATGACCATCGTCTCGACACTGCTGTTTGCGCTTGTGCTGGGCTTCGTCGATTTCGGCAATGCATTTTACCAGTGGAACGAGGCGACCAAGGCCGTGCAGATCGGTGCAAGGTTGGCATCGATTTCCGATCCGGTTGCAACCAACCTGACGGCAGCCGCTCCGACTACAACGCCCGGCGCTCCGGTCGTTGCAGGCGCATATGGTCCCTTTGCCTGCTCGTATACCGGAGCCACAGGCTCCTGCACCAATGGCGGCACATTCAACGCGGCCAATTTCAGCCGCATATTCCGTGGCGATACGGCTGTCACCAACGACGATACCTGCCCGGCTCTGGCGGCAAATCAGCGCCCCGGCATGTGTCACTTCTTCTCTGGATTGCGCCGCGACAACGTCCTGATCACCTATGAGGCCACGGGCCTCGGTTACCAAACCCGGCTCGGCGGCCCGGTTCCGACGATCACAGTCAGCCTTCAAAACCGGACCTTCCAGTTCTTCTTCCTCCAAGGACTGATGGGCTTTGCAAATATCAACATGCCCTCCATGCTGAGCACGGTTACGGGCGAAGACATGAAGACCACCGCGCCATGAACGCTATCGACACCAGAGTTCTCCCAACCAAGCGAAAGCAGGTTGCGCTGTTTTCGTCGGATGCGAACTTCAGGCACGACGTCACCACCCGGCTCGACGCGCTGGCGATCTATGACGTCAAGATCTCGGAAGCGGCGGAATTCCTGAAGGGGCCGCCTGTCGACAGCCGCCCGGGCATCATCATCCTCGACGTCGCCAATGGCGAGCTGCTCGCCAATCCGGCCATCGTCGAGGCGCGCGCGGCCTGGGCCTCGGTGCCGCTGATCGCGATCTCCGACGAGCTCACCTCCGAGCAGACGCGCGTTCTGGTGCGCATGAATGCGTCCGACTGGCTGCACAAGCCGCTCGACGCCAAGGAGCTGCTCAACGCCGTCACCTTCCACGACACCGGCAGCCAGGGCACCAAGAGCCGCATCATCACCTTCATCGCCGCCAGCGGCGGCGCCGGCGCCACCACGCTGGCGATCTCGGCGGCGGAGCATCTTGCCTCGAAGTCGTCCGAGCGGGCGGCCTCGACCTGCCTCGTCGACCTCGACTTCCAGAGCGCCAATTGCGGCGCCTATCTCAACCAGTTCAACCAGTTCGACCTGACCGGCATCATCGGCCAGCCGGACCGGCTCGATGTCGAGCTGATGGACGTCATCAAGCTGTCGCGGCCGTCCGGCCTCACGCTCTATTCCTTCGAGCGGCCGCAACTGCCGTTCGAGCCGCACGGTTCCGACTTCGTCTTCCGGCTGCTCGATCTCGTCGCCTACCGCTTCGACGACATCGTCATCGACCTGCCCAATATCGAGACGCCGTGGCACGATTCGGTGCTGCGCACGAGCGACGAGATCTTCATCGTCTTCGAGCTCAACGTCGCCTCGCTCAGGCAAGGCAAGCGGCTCTACAAGAAGATCCGCGAATTGCGCGGCAACAAAGTCAACATCACGCTGGTCGCCAACAAGCACAAGCGCAAATGGTTCGGCAACCACTTCTCGCGCAGCGAGCTGGAGAAGATCTTCAAGGCGCCGCACATCAAGTCGCTGGCGCTGGACAACGCGCTTCTGGCCGACGCGCTGAACCGCGCCATCCTGCCGTCCGAGGTGGACGGACGCGCGCGCTTCAACAAGGACTTGAAACGCATGTTCAAGGAGCGGCTGGACAATGCCCAGCGCTAGAGCAATTGCAGGAAAAGTGCGAAGCGGTTTTCCGTCCGCAATTGCGGCAAAGCAAATGCTTCGCATAGCCAGGCGTCTTGCCGCCGCCGGCCTGATCGGCATCGCGCTGGCGTCGGCCTGCGAGGTAGCGATGGCAGGGTCTAGCCTGCCGCCGCTACCGGCCATGGGCCCCAGCCTGCGCAAGGCGGTCGCCTTCCAGACCGGCGAGCAGCCCGGCACGATCATCATCCGCAAAAACGAGAAGGCGCTCTATCTGGTGACGGGCCAGGGCCAGGCGCTGCGCTACCAGATCAGCGTCGGCCGCGACGGCTTCGGCTGGACCGGAACGGTCAAGGTTGCGTCGAAGACCGAGTGGCCGGAATGGCGCCCGCCCAAGGAAATGCGCGCGCGCCAGCCGGAACTGCCGGCCATGGTGCCGGCCGGCCCCTACAATCCGCTCGGCGCCAGGGCGCTATACCTCGCGCGCGACGGGCGCGATACGCTCTATCGCATCCATGGCACCAACGATCCCAAGGGCGTCGGTTTCGACGGCACGTCCGGATGCTTCCGGCTGACGAACACCGATGTGATCGATCTCTTCAAGCGCGTCACGGTGGGCGCAAAGGTGGTGGTTGAATGACGATGATCAGCGAGCCGGACGTTCCGGCAATCGAGCTTGGCGAACGGGAAAAGGCCCCGGGCAGGCCGAGCCGGGCAAGAACCATCGGGGTGGTCGCGGTAGGCGCCGTGCTCGTCACCGTCGTCAATGTGACGGCCGCAATCTATCTCTATCGCGGCGTCAACGACCTCAAGACGGTGGAGGCGAGGCTGGAACAGCTCGGCCAGTTCGAGCAGCGGATCGGCGCCCGCATCGATACCGTCAACAACGGTTTCCAGAGCCGGTTCGAGACGCTGGACCGGCAGCTGCAGGCGAATTTCGGCCGGATCAGCGGCAATCTCGCCAAACTGGAACAAGGCCAGCCGGTTGCCGCCAGCGAGCCGGCGCCCAGCGCGCCCGAGCCAACCACGCTGCTCGACAATACCACGGTGGCGGATGCGTCCTCGGTCGAGGAAAGCGGCGCCGATTATCCCGGCTACGCGCCGCACTTGTTCAAGCGGAAGGTCGCGCCTCCAGGCCCCAATCCAGCCTATCAGCGCATCCAGCAGCCCGACGGCAAGGTCTATTACAAGAAGATCAACTGAGCGTCCGGCCAATCGGCCGGTTGTTAAAGATCGCGCTGCAGCGCCAGGATACGGATCGCGCGGGCTTCGGCGGGCGCCCTAGCCTCGCGCAGGAACGTGACGTGGCAGTAGGCGCAGGCCGCCAGGCCGAGGCACAGCACCAGGCAGTTCTGCAGACTGAGGTCGACCATCAGCGAATATCGCAAGCCGCGCGGCGTCGTGAAGGCAGCAATCGTGCTTGCAGTTTCTGCATGGCTGCTCAGCGCGATCATCAGACCGGCGAACAGCATGGCGGCGTGATTGGTGAGGAAGAAGCCGGCGGATCTCTTTGCCTGGCAAATCATCCAGCAGGCGCCCGCCGCGAAAGCAAGGATGGCCGCGTCGACGGCCATCGACCCGCCGAGATAGACATGCGCCTGCTGCCAGAACATGGTCGAGAACGGGCGCAGCTCGAGCCAGGCATGCCACGCGGTTGGGCTCGCCGGATAGAAGCCGAGAAGCATCGCCGCCGCTCGTTCCGCCGCCAGCAGAAGCAGCATCAGGGCCGGGAAAGCAAAGAGCAGTGTCGGCTTGCGTGTCATGTCATCCCCTCGACATCCGATGGTCGATCCTAGGACGCATTGGTTGCGCGACACTTAACGCAACGCCTTGCTTTTCAAGGAATGTCGCTCGTGTCTAATGTATGGTCCGGTTCAACGGTCGGGGTGGCACCGTGTCGACAGGAGCTAGCGGGTTGGGCTCGAGCAGCATCACCGACGGCCGGCGCAACCTTGCGAGGCGCCGCGCGTGAGCCAGGCGAGGCCGCCCGGCCGGCCCCTGCTGGCGCCGGTGCTCGGCGGTCTCGGCCTGCTCGCCGGCATGTTGCTGATCGCCGAAGGCGGGCACTGGTTGCCGTCCGACCCGCCTTCGATCGCACCGGTCCAAGGCGCCGGTGAACGGCAACCGGCCTCGCAAGTCCGGGTGCGTGATGCACGTCCAGGCCAGCCGGCGCGCAAGATCGCCCAAGACCTCATTGCGCCGCCGCCGCTCGACCCATCCGCAATCGAGCGTGTCGAGCCGCGCCCTCCGCTCAGCGAACTCGGGCTCGCACCGCGGCCGAAGACGCCGATGCCGCGGGATTGGCGCGAGACGCTGCTCTTTCGTCCGGTCGCGACCTCCTCGGCGGTCCTCGAGGCCATGGGGCGCAAGGTCGCCATCAGCGGGACGGTCGATATAGATCCCGACAGGACCTGCACGTTCGACAACACCGCCTGGCCCTGCGGCCAGCGGGCGCGGGCCGCCTTCAACGCCTGGCTGCGCGGCCGGGCGCTGAAATGCCTTCTGCCGCCTGATGCCGACCGGTTCGCCATCGCCGCGCCCTGTGCGCTTGGCAAGCAGGATGTCGGCGCCTGGCTGGTTTCCAACGGCTGGGCGATGGCCGCTCCCACCGGCATCTACGGCAAGGCGGAGAGGGTGGCGAGAGAGGCCAGGATGGGCATTTTCGGCCCGCCGCAATAGCGCAGTTTGCGGGAAAGCCGGTGGCCGGTTCCGTACCGTAATTGCGTGAAAGCAGAATGGTCAGAGCGACCCAGCGCTTCTAAAAAGCGTGGACTGCTCCACGGCTGGGCAGGTGATCATATGCGCGGCCACCTGCGTGGGCCGGATCCGACGCTTCCCATGGAGAACATGCCCACTTGCATCAAATTGTACGCTTCCCTGAAACCGAAATCGTAACGGACCTCCTGTAAGCCTATGCGTCTAATAGGAGATTGGCCCGTGCCCCCAATGAAGCCGACCGCGCCGGTTCAAACATGGAAGCAGGTTATCTGGCTGGCCGTGGTTGGCACCGCCGCCTGCATCTGTCTTTCGCTCGGGCTGAACTACCTGCTGATGTTCAGCGACAGCCTGACGCCGTTCGTCCGTGGGGCCATCACGGCTGTCATCGTGCCGATGGCAATCGGCCTGCCTTTGTTTGTCCTGCTCGGCTGGCAACAGATCGAGATCCGCCGCTACCGGCAGGAACTCACCAAATCCGGCACCTTTGACCAGCTGACAGGCTGCCTGAACGGCAAGGTGTTCACGTCGATGGTCGACAGGAGGGCCGCGAGACCGGCCGGTCCGCGCTCCGGCGCCTTTCTGGTCATCCATCCGGAACATCTGGCATCGATCAACCTGCGCTTCGGTCTCGAATGGGGTGACGAGGCCTTGCGGCTGATCGCATCGGCCATCCGGTCCTCGGTGCGCAAGGACGATCTGATCGGCCGGATCGGAACCTCGATGTTCGGCATCTTCCTTCCAGGGGCGAGCGAGCAGGACGCCAGGGACGTTGGCGAGCGCGTTCGCGGCGCGGTCGGCGATATCTATTTCGCGCCGAAGGGCGACAAGGATGTGCTCGCCATCAGCGTCGGCGGCGTCGTTTTCGAGCATGAGCTTGATTTCGAGGACATGTACCGCTTCGCGGAGGAAGGCATGGCCGAGGCACCGGACGAAGCCGGCCTGCGGCTGTCGCATGTCAACAACTGAGCCTGCGCGATCGCCCGACACGCTCGCTTCGATGTTTCGGAAAGCTGGTGCCTCGCGAGAAAGCCAGCGGCTACCGGAGAATAAATCTTTCCGTTTTCAATGCGTTGAGGGCCTCGACAGTCGAGATGAAGACGGGGACGCAGGGCGCCGCCGCAGAACAAGCCAGCCTAAAACCAGTGCGAGCGCAACGTTCACGCCAGCGAGCCCGCAAAGCGCAGCCAGCATACCCTGGGCACCTGCACGCTCCAGCAGCAGAGCACCAATAGAGGGCGCCGCCGCTTGTGCTAGCAGGCTTGGCATCGCAAGGCGGCCCATCAGTTTCGCATAACCTGATGGCCCGAACAGAGCGAGCGGAAGGGTTCCTCGTGCGATCGATTCCAGACCGATGCCGGCGCCGTAGAAGGCAAGCGCCATGGGGATGATCGGCAGTCCTGCCCAGAGTGCCGACACGCCGATTGCCACGAATGTGACGGACGCGAATTTGGTCCAGATCGGATGGTGGTAGCGCGCAGCTATCATTTCGATTGCCCGCGCGCTCACTTGCGACGGGCCGACCAGAGCGCCAAGTCCCACGGCGGCTGCAAGCGCCATGCCGTTGCCCTGCAGGATCGTGAGCAGATGGACCGACAATGTCGAAGAGATCACCGCTGCAAGCGTAAGCGTTAGAACCAGAATGACCATGGTTGCGAGCTTGGTGTTGCTCTTCCGGGTGAACATCGCAGGATCTGTTTGTGCAGGTTTGGCCGTCAGCTCTTCCGTGTCTCGAGGCAACACAAGCAGATACAGAGGAAGCGCGATCAGGAGTTGAACGGCGGCATAGGACAGGCAAGCGCCGCGCCAGCCGACCTCCGACATCAGGAAGGCCGAGATGGGCCAACAGACCGTGCTGGCGAAGCCGCCGAAGAGCGTTAGGGTGGTGATGGCGGAACGTGCGCCATAGCCATAAAGGCGACCAAGCGTGGCGAAAGCCGCGTCATAAAGGCCGGCGCCCATTCCCAGCCCGATGACCAGCCAGGCGATAATGTAAGCAGCGAGATTCGGCGCCAGCGCGAGCCCGATCTGGCCAACGCCGATCGAGATCGCGCTAAAGGCCAGGACACGGCGGCCGCCGCGCCGCTCGATCGATGAGCCGACACGCGGCGAGATCAAGCCGGCGACCAGCAGCCCCAGTGAAAGGCCGCCGACCACCCAACCCAGCGGCCAGCCGGTGTCGGCCGCCACCCGAGGCGCGATGACCGCCGGCAGATAGTAGGACGACCCCCAGGCCATGATCTGGGTCAACCCGAGCACGGTCATGATGGCGCCGCGCTTCGGGATACCGGCCGTTGGCGACGGCGAAGTCATGCGGCGACGCCGCAGCCGCAACCGCTCTTACCAACAGTTTTCGCTTCCGCATCGGCAACGCAACAGGCGTCGACTTCCTTTGGCGCCGGGCCGCCACAACAGCCTTTCGAGGCTGCAGAGATTGAGGAAATCGATCTCGTGGTCGTGCAGACACCGGTCTCGGGCAGGGTCAGATGCACCGCGTCGGCGGATGCGATGTCGCCGGCAATTGCCGCTGCCACCGAACGCACTTGTTCATAGCCGGTCAACAGCAAGAAGGTGGGCGCCCGGCCATAGCTTTTGATGCCGACTGTGTAGAAGCCGGGCTCGGGATGGCTGAGCTCGCGGTGACCGTGTGGCGGGACATCGCCGCATGAATGCTCGTTCGGATCAATGAGCGGACCCAACGCCTTGACGCCTTCGAGCCACGGGTCGAGGTCCAGCCGAAGCTCTCTGGTGATCGACAGGTCCGGACGCTGGCCGGTTGCGGCGATGATCCTGTCGACCGGGCCCACCTTTTGCACCCCATCGGCCGTCAGTCCTTCAACGGTCAGGCGACCGTCGGCCTCGTGAATTGCAATCGTGGCGAAGCCTGTGACCAACTGCACACGACCACTCTCGACAAGGTCTCTGGCATCGGATCCAAGCTCACCGCGAGCCGGCAAGGCATCGAGATCGCCGCCGCCATAGATGCGGACAAGGTCGGTACCGCGCGTCAACCATATCGCGGACGTGCCTGATTCGGTCTCTGCAAGCTCGGCCAGCTCCAACAGGGCGTTGGCAGCGGAATGGCCGGAGCCTGCCACCAGGGTCGTGCGACCTGCATACAAATGGCGGTCCTTTCCGAGGACATCCGGTATGCCGTATGCAATTCGGTTTGCGAATTCCGCTTCACCTTCGGCATCTATGCCGCCGGCGCCGAGCGGATTCGGCGTCTGCCATGTGCCTGAGGCGTCGATCACCGCACGGGCTCTGTCCCGGCGCCTTCCGCCTGCGGTCTCGACGATGAGCATAAAGGGCTTGTGTTCGCGCCCCCTGGTCAGAACCTTGTCGGCTCCCCATCGCGAGACCGCGATGACGCGAGCGCTGGTTTCGATGGCCGGCGCCAGCTCGGGAAGGTTCGCAAGCGGCGCGACGTAACTGTCAACCAGTTCCTTGCCTGTTGGGAATGCTTCGGGTTCCGACATGCGCCACCCGTGGCTCTCAAGAAGCCGTCGAGCCACAGCGTCCACGCAAAATTTGAAGGGCGTGAACAGCCTGACGTGGCCCCAATCGAGAAGATTGGATCCGACTTGAGCGCCGGCCTCATAGAGCTTCACCGGGATGCCGCGGCTGACAAGTTGCGCCGCCGCGGCCAGGCCGACCGGTCCACCGCCGATTATAGCTACAGGGAGATTTTCGGAGATCGTCATTTTGCTACCTTCCATAATTCCGGGACTATCGAAATAAGAGGCAAAAAGAGAGATTAGGCCGCGGCCTCTTCCTCGGATGGGCTGCAAGCCGCATCGGCGCAGCACTCGTCCGCGAGAAAGCCGATGAGGCCATTCATCACGGGATAGTTGGCGCGGCAAATCAGTGTCGTCGCCTGCCGCTCCTGCGTCACCAACCCGGTCAGAACCAGGCGATGCAAATGGTGCGACAGCGTCGACGCCGCAATGCCGAGCTTTTCTTGCAGGCTTCCAACCGGCTTGCCCGCATCGCCGGCCCTGACGAGCATTCGATAGAGGTTGAGCCTCGTTGGGTTGCCAAGCGCTTCAAGCTGTTTTGCTGCTTGTTCGAGTTTCATGGAAATAACGTTACTCCCCCGATATCGGCCTGTCAACGCTATTTCGATTATCTTCGAAACAGCGCGCGGTTGTTATGTGACCGCGAATTGCCGGATGTTCGAACTACCAGGATGAAGCCAAACAAGACGACAGCGCCTCCGACGACGACCACCGAAGCTGTCGGCTCGCCAATGAAAGCACGTGTCGTCGAAACGCCGATCGGCATCAAGAGGGTGAACGGCCCAATCCGATCTTTGCAACCGGGACGGACGGAGACAACACTTCGAATGTCAAGCACTTCGGCGATTTCAAAGGGATAGGCTGGTGCTGCGAGAGAGGATTGAACTCTCGACCTCTCCCTTACCAAGGGAGTGCTCTACCACTGAGCTACCGCAGCCTGCGATGGCGGCTTCTGCCATATCGAACCGGCAAGCGCAAGGCCAAGAAAAACCCAAAGCGTCACATGTGATTCTCGCCGGCAATTATGCGGTTTGAGGCGCCATGCGCGGCTGATCCACACGCGAAACCGGCTCTCGGCCTGCTTTCATGACATGGCCGCTCTAAAATGCTAGTGCGTTTCACCGTTTCATGGAAACGGCGAACCGCTCTATCTTTTGTTTGACGCAATTCCGGACGGATGGCTACGGCGAAGTCGCCGAGCTTAACCGTTTCACACTTTTCCTGGAATTGCCCGGGCCATTGCGGAATCGCGGCCGGCTGACCACTGGTCGGGGACTGGATGATGAACGACAAGGCAAATCGACCGAAAAAAGTCGACGGCGAGCGCAAGGACCGGCTGGCCGAGGCGCTGCGCGCCAATCTGCAGAAGCGCAAGGCGCAGGCCCGTTCGCGGCGGGTTGGCGACGCTGACGAGCGGCCGGAGGGATTGCCGGCTGCTGGAAAAATGCACAAGGACTAACCGAAATCAGCCACACTGGCCGACCACAGTCGGTCGGGGCTCGGGGGAAATCCTATTTCTTGAACCAAGCCGGCCAATGGGCTAAGCCGGCGCATCAACCGATTGAAACCGGCCTGTTCTGGCCGAGGGGACGTTTTCTTATGGATCGCATCAGAATTGTCGGCGGCAACAAGCTTGCCGGTACCATTCCGATCTCGGGCGCCAAGAACGCGGCATTGCCGCTGATGATCGCCTCACTGCTCACCGACGACACGCTGACGCTCGAAAACGTGCCGCATCTGGCCGATGTCGAGCAACTGATCCGCATCCTCGGCAACCACGGCGTCGACTATTCGGTCAATGGCCGCCGCGAGAAGCAGCAGGAAGGCTATTCGCGCACCATCAATTTCTCCGCCCGCAACATCGTCGACACTACCGCGCCCTATGAGCTGGTGTCGAAGATGCGCGCCTCTTTCTGGGTCATCGGCCCGCTGCTTGCCCGCATGGGCGAAGCCAAGGTGTCGCTGCCCGGCGGCTGCGCCATCGGCACGCGCCCGGTCGACCTGTTCCTCGAGGGTCTGCAGGTGCTGGGCGCCGAGCTTGACGTCGACAATGGCTATGTCATCGCCAAAACCAAGAACGGCCGCCTCATCGGCAACCGCTACGTTTTCCCGAAGGTTTCGGTCGGCGCCACCCATGTGCTGATGATGGCGGCCTCGCTCGCCAAGGGCGAGACGGTGCTGGAGAACGCCGCCTGCGAGCCGGAAATCGTCAATCTCGCCGAATGCCTGATCGCCATGGGCGCCAAGATCCATGGCGCCGGCACCTCGACCATCACCATCCACGGCGTCGAGGCGCTCTCCGGCGCCCGCGTACGCGTCATCCCCGACCGCATCGAGACCGGCACCTACGCCATGGCCGTCGCCATGACCGGCGGCGACGTGATGCTCGCCGGCGCCCGGCCCGATCTGTTGCAGACCGCGCTCGATGTGCTGGTCCAGACTGGCGCCGAGATCACGCCGACCAATGAAGGCATCCGCGTCAAGCGCAACGGCGCCGGCATTGCGCCGGTCGACGTCACGACGGCCCCCTTCCCCGCCTTCCCGACCGACCTGCAGGCTCAGTTCATGGGCCTGATGACGATGGCCGGGGGCAAGTCGCGCATCACCGAGACAATCTTCGAGAACCGCTTCATGCATGTGCAGGAGCTCGCCCGCCTCGGCGCCCACATCACGCTTTCCGGCCAGACGGCGATCGTCGACGGCGTCGCCAAGCTGAAGGGCGCGCCTGTCATGGCGACCGACCTGCGCGCCTCGGTGTCGCTGGTGATCGCCGGCCTTGCCGCCGAAGGCGAAACCACGGTCAACCGCGTCTATCACCTCGATCGCGGCTTCGAGCGGCTCGAAGAAAAGCTTTCCGGCTGCGGCGCGGTGATCGAGCGGATTTCGGCTTAACGACTGCTGCCTTCCGCGCTGGTGATTGGCGAAAGCTGATGCGCCAGCCGATCTCCCGCTTGCGGGCAGGCAATCGCGTATGGCGGGTGCCAGCTCCGCTGACGGCGTCGCGGTTGCATGGACCGGCAAGACCGCCTAACAGAAGGCTGAAACGTCAACCTTAGGTGCGAAATCCCGCATGGCAGCTCTCAAGCTCATCGCGCTCGACGACCAGGATCTGAGCATTGTCTCGGCGCATGTCCAGGACGCCGTGATGAAGGTCTCCGACCTCGAATACCTGCCGGCGGCCAAGCGCTTCGTGCTGACCATGAACCGCTTCGTCTGGGAAGCGAAATCCGGTCTGTTCCGCCAGCACAATGAGCGGCGGCAGAGCGTTCTGCATTTCGACCGCGTGCTCGGCGCCAAGACCAGCGGCATTGCCCGCGACAAGCCGGCCGAGGTGCTGTCGCTGCTGGCGATCAGCTTCATCGCCATCAGCAAGCCGGCCGGCATCGTCGAATTGGTGTTCTCGGGCGGCGGCACCATCATGCTCGACGTCGAATGCGTCGAAGCGCGGCTTGCCGATATCGGCGGCTCCTGGGAAGCCACGTCGCGACCCGTGCACAGAGGCTAAAGCGCAATGGCTATAACGCTCCGCCAGCAGGACTCCGATTTCGAACAGCGCTTTTCCGCCTTCCTCACCACCAAGCGGGAGGTGTCGGCCGATGTCGATGCCGTGGTGCGCGACATCATCGGGCGCGTGCGCGCCGAGGGCGACAAGGCGCTCGTCGACTACACGCTGAAGTTCGACAAGGCCGATCTCGATGCACTCGGTATCGCCGTCTCGAGGGACGACATCGCCAAGGCTTATGAAGCGGCCGACGCGGCGACCGTCGAGGCGCTCAAATTCGCGCGCGACCGTATCCGTTCGCATCACGAGCGGCAGAAGCCGAAGGACGACCGCTATACGGATGCCGCCGGCGTCGAGCTCGGCTCGCGCTGGACGGCGGTCGAGGCGGTTGGCCTCTACGTGCCTGGCGGCACGGCGAGCTATCCGAGCTCGGTGTTGATGAACGCCGTGCCGGCCAAGGTCGCGGGCGTCGAACGTATCGTCATCGTCGTGCCGGCCTCGGGCGGCATCATCAATCCGCTGGTGCTGGTAGCGGCCGATCTTGCCGGCGTTTCCGAAATCTACCGCGTCGGCGGCGCGCAGGCGATCGCTGCACTTGCCTATGGCACCGAGACGATCAGGCCCGTCGCCAAGATCGTCGGACCCGGCAACGCCTATGTCGCGGCGGCCAAGCGGCAGGTGTTCGGCACGGTCGGCATCGACATGATCGCAGGGCCGTCGGAAGTGCTGGTCGTGGCCGATGCAGACAACGATCCGGACTGGGTCGCGGCCGACCTTCTGGCACAGGCCGAGCACGACATATCGGCGCAGTCGATCCTGATCACCGACAATGCAGAGTTCGGCAAGGCGGTCGAGCAGGCGGTCGAACGTCAGATGAAAGTTCTGCCGCGCGCCGAGACGGCGGCCGCAAGCTGGCGCGACTTCGGCGCGATGATCCTGGTGCCGACGCTCGAAGCCTCGCTGCCGCTGGTCGACCGGATCGCGGCCGAGCATGTCGAGCTCGCTTTCGACGATGCCGAGGCGTTCCTTTCCAGGATGCGCAACGCCGGTGCCGTCTTTATCGGCCGGCATACGCCGGAAGTGATCGGCGACTATGTCGGCGGCTCCAACCATGTTTTGCCCACAGCACGGTCGGCGCGTTTCTCTTCGGGCCTCTCCGTGCTCGATTTTGTCAAGCGCACCTCGATCCTGAAGCTCGGGCCGGAACAGCTCAAGATGCTGGCGCCAGCCGCGATCGCGCTCGCCAAGGCGGAAGGGCTCGACGCTCATGCCCGCTCCGTCGCGATCAGGTCGAACATGTAGCGATGTCCGGCCATGACCAAATCCGCAACAGGCTGATCGACGTCGAGCTCGACGAATCGATCGGACGTTCGACGCCCGACGTCGAGCACGAGCGGGCCGTGGCGATCTTCGACCTCATCGAGGAGAACAGTTTCCGGCCGGTCAATGACGACGGCGCCGGTCCTTACAAGCTCAAGCTGTCGCTGGCCGAGCAGCGCCTGGTGTTTGCCGTCAGCCGCCAGAACGGCGCCGAGGTGGTCACCCACATCCTGTCGCTGACGCCGCTGAGGCGCATCGTCAAGGACTACTACCTGATCTGCGAAAGCTACTACGAGGCCATCCGCTCCTCGACGCCCAGCCATATCGAGGCGATCGACATGGGCAGGCGCGGCCTGCACAATGAGGGCTCGCAGACCCTGATGGACCGGCTCGCCGGCAAGATCGAGATCGACTTCGACACAGCGCGCCGGCTGTTCACACTAGTCTGCGTGCTGCATTGGCGGGGCTAGATCAGGATGACGTTTCGTTGAATCGCCATCCTGATCTAACTCTTTGTTGTAGCATGGTCTTTTCCGAAAACCGGGTTCCACTTTTCGGGATCTTGCTCTTTTGTCGGAGCATGATCTTCTCCGAAAACCGGGTTCCACTTTTCGGGATCATGCTCTAGTGCTGGCCGCCTTGCCCCACTCGATCCTGTTCCTGTGCGGCATGAACGCCGTCCGCTCGCCGATGGCTGAGCAGTTGGCTCGGCGGATCCTGCCCGCCACCACCTTCGTCGCTTCGGCCGGCGTGCACGCTGGCGAGCGCGACCCGTTCGTCGATGCGGTGCTGGCCGAGGAGGGCCTCTCGCTCGGCGAACGTCGGCCCAGGACGCTGGAGGAGTTGGAAGACGATTATTTCGACCTGATCGTCACGCTGGCTCCGGAGGCGCATCATGCAGCACTTGAGCTCACCCGTTCGCTCGCCGTCGAGGTCGAATATTGGCCGATGCCCGACCCGACCGACACCGGCGGAACGCGTGAGCACATCATGACCGCCTATCGCGACGTGCGCGAGCGGCTGAAGGCGCGCATAAGCCGACGTTTCTCGCTTCCGGAAGCAAAAAACGCGACGGATTAAGCATGTTCACAAGCGGGCGATTATCATATAGGTTCCGCCGCAATTCCGGTTGGAGTCGGATGATTTCAGGTCTATTCGACCTGAAATCATCCGACTCCAGATCAAGAGTAGAGCATGATGTCGTCCGAAAACCGCTTCACACTTTTCGGCATCATGCTCTAGGCGCCGGAACCGCAATCCAAGCAAAGGTATCGAATGCCGAAGGAAGAAGTCCTCGAGTTTCCAGGTGTGGTCACCGAACTGCTGCCCAATGCGATGTTCCGGGTGAAGCTCGAAAACGAACACGAAATCATCGCCCATACGGCCGGCCGCATGCGCAAGAACCGCATCCGCGTGCTGACCGGCGACAAGGTTCTGGTCGAGATGACGCCTTATGACCTGACCAAGGGCCGCATCACCTACCGTTTCAAGTAACAGTCCGGCGCGAACCCTGGAGCCGGATGATTTCAGGTCTGTCGACCTGAAATCTGAATCCGGCTCCAAATCAAAGAATGGAGCATGATGTCGTCCGAAAACCGCTTCACTCTTTTCGGCATCATACTCACATGAGCATCCTGCAGAAGCTCGTGCTTGCCTCGGGTTCGCCGCGCCGCATCGAGCTGTTGCAGCAGGCAGGCATCGAGCCGGACCGTGTGCTGCCCGCCGATGTCGACGAGACGCCGCTGCGCGCCGAGCATCCGCGTTCGCTGGCCAAGCGCCTTTCCAAGGACAAGGCCGAGAAGGCGCTCACTTCGCTGAAAAGCGAGGACGACTATGCACCTGCCTTCATCCTCGCCGCCGACACGGTGGTGGCGGTCGGGCGACGCATCCTGCCCAAGGCCGAGACGATAGACGACGCCATCAATTGCCTCGGCCTGCTCTCCGGCCGCTCGCACCGGGTCTATTCCGGCATCTGTCTGATCACGCCGGGCGGCAAGCTGCGCCAGCGGCTGGTGGAGACCAGGGTGCGCTTCAAGCGGCTGCCGCGCGAGGAGATCGACGCCTATGTCGCCTCGGGCGAATGGCGCGGCAAGGCCGGCGGCTATGCGGTGCAAGGCCTGGCCGGCTCCTTCGTCGTCAAGCTGGTCGGCTCCTACACCAATGTGGTCGGCCTGCCGCTTTATGAAAGTGTCGCGCTGCTTTCGGGCGAAGGTTTCAAAGCGCACCAGAACTGGCACGCCGCGCGCTCATGAGCCTGGACGACAAGATAGCGCCGCTTCGGCCGAAGCGGCCCTGCCCCGAATGCGGAAAACCTTCCTCGCGCGAGCACTATCCGTTCTGCTCGGCGCGCTGCAAGGACATCGACCTCAATCGCTGGCTGAAGGGCGCCTATGTCATTCCCGGCCGCGACGGCGAAGAGGAAGACGATGACAGCCCGAAGCCGGGCCCAACGCCCAAGGACGAGGGTTGAGCGTGGCCGTAAGTTGCCGGTTCACGGCGATTTTTCATTCCTGACGGGTCAACCGCTAAACGCTTGTTTTTGACGTAATTCCGGGGCGGAAAACCGCTGCGCACTTTTCCTGGAATTGCGCTTGTTTTCCCGCAATTCCGGAGCGGAAAACCGCCGCGCACTTTTCCTGGAATTGCTCTGGACAGTCAGGATACCCGTGCTATAACCCACGCGCTTTCAAGGGGCGCCGCTCGGCGCTCTGGTGAAACCCGGCGGGCGGTCCCGTTGGCCGGCGCAGGCCCAGATAGCTCAGTTGGTAGAGCAGCGGACTGAAAATCCGCGTGTCGGTGGTTCGAATCCGCCTCTGGGCACCATCCTCTCTTCTCCCGTCATTCCCTTCCGCCGAAGCCTCTACGCGCAAGTCTCCGCAAATGGCTGAATTTGCTTAGCTTTTCGGCGCGCAAGTCGTGGCTGGGCGAATTTCATCGCAGTTCGGCAAATTTCGTCCAACGGGGCGAGGTGTTGGTATTTTTGTTGGTATCTGAAACCCTGTTGGTATCGAAGCGCCAAACAGGAGGTCCCCACAATGGCTCTCTCTGACGTGAAATGCCGCAATACCCGGCCCGCGTCCAAGTTCCAGAAGCTATCCGACGGTGGCGGGCTGCAGCTATGGATCCAGCCGTCGGGAACAAGGCTATGGCGCCTCGCCTATCGGTTCGACGGGAAGCAGAAGCTGCTGTCTCTGGGCAGCTATCCTGTCATTTCTCTCGCGGATGCCCGCCAGGCGCGCGATGAAGCCAAACGCCTCCTCACGGCGGGTGCTGACCCGGCGCAGCAGCGCAAGTTTCAGAAAGCTAGTTCGCCAAAAGACACCTTTCGCTCAATCGCAAACGAATATGTTGACAAGCTGAAAAAGGAGGGACGTGCCGATCGGACGATCAGCAAGGTCAAATGGCTGCTCGACTTTGCCTATCCGACAATCGGCGACAAATGCATTCGGGAGATCGATACGGCCATCATCCTTACCGCTCTTCGTCGCGTGGAGGTTCGCGGTCGATATGAGTCGGCCAGGCGCCTGCGCTCAACAATCGGCACCGTGTTTCGGTTCGCAATCGCGACCGCACGCGCCGAGAGGGATCCGACGATCGCCCTGAGGGGCGCACTCATCAGTCCGACGGTCACGCCTCGTGCCGCGATTACCGATCCTAAGGCCTTGGGCGGTTTGCTGAGGGCGGTCGATGCATTTGACGGACAGCCAACAACCAGAGCCGCCCTCAAGCTGATGGCAATGCTGTTTCCCCGCCCCGGCGAGCTGCGCGCAGCAGAATGGGAAGAGTTCGATTTCGAGAGATCCGTGTGGAGCATCCCTGAAGGACGCATGAAGATGCGACGGCCGCACCGCGTACCTCTTTCCAGGCAGGCCGTCAGCGTCCTGACCTCACTTAGAGAAATCTCTGGTAGTGGATCGCTTTTGTTTCCTAGTGTTCGATCCGGTTCGCGTCCGATTTCCGACAACACGCTTAACGCCGCCCTGCGCCGCATGGGCTACGGTAAGGAGGAAGCTACCGCACACGGCTTTCGAGCAACGGCATCAACTCTGCTAAACGAATGCGGAAAGTGGCATCCGGACGCCATAGAGCGGCAGTTGGCCCATCTCGAGAACAACGACGTTCGTCGGGCCTACGCCCGGGCAGAGCACTGGGAAGAGCGCGTAAAGATGATGCAATGGTGGGCGGATTATCTGGACGAACTCGCCAGCAAAGACGCGCGGGTGAAAATTGCCGGCGATCGAAAACCGGTAAAACTGGGCGGCCTATGGTCTGGCGACCCAATGACTAGGTCGAAGAGTGATTGAAGCGATATACCACCACTGTAGGGAACCCCTCGAGAGGGTGCTTCCTCCCGCCTTCGGCCATGCATCATGGGGAGTGAAGGAATTTGGATGTTCGCGTCATTGTCTTCGATGTGTGCTTCCTGTCCCGAGCCGACAGTCCGGTTTCAGCGAAAACCTTCGGATAGCTGTCGTTCGGCCATCGCGATGGCCGAACGTGGCGCATTGCTGACAGGCAGATTTGGGGCCGTAGAACGAACATGACGTAATCGCGGGAGCGGTGGCCACCAAAGCTGTGGCGGCGATGTTCGAACATCTAGCCGGCTGGCTGTCCCCCGAAAGGATGAAGAACGGGCTCACGATCGACACCGGGCCCAGGCATCGAACGGAGGACAGCCATGCAGCAGTATATCGGTCTCGACGTATCCATGAAAGAGACGGCAATATCGATCCGGCAGGACGGCAAGAGGATTTGGCGGGGCAAGTGTGCGTCCGACCCGCAACTGCTCGCGGCGGTGATCCGCAAGCGCGCACCGTATGCCCGGCGGGTCGTGTTCGAGACGGGGCCGCTGTCGGTGTGGTTCTACCATGCGCTGACGGCAGAGGGCCTGCCGGTGATCTGCATCGACGCGCGGCATGCCAAGGCCGCGCTCGATATGGCCGCGAACAAGACCGATGCGAACGATGCCGATGGCTTGGCACATCTGGCCGAGGTCGGCTTCTACCGAGAGGTTCGGGTCAAAGGTTTCGACAGCATGCTGATCCGTACGCTGATCACCGCGCGGCGCCAGCTTCTTAAGATGCGTTTGCAGATATCCAACCAGATTCGTGGGTTGATGAAGACGTTCGGCCTCGTCGTGCCCAAGGGCGCCGGCAGCGTGTTCGAGCGCAACGTTCGCAACCTTCTGCAGGGCGAAGAAAAGCTGGCGCGCATTGTTGTGCCAATGCTTCAGGCATGGAGTGGTATCCGATACCAAATCGCAGAGCTGAGCAAGCAGCTGGCCGCGACGGCGCGTGAGGACCAGCACTGCCGACTGCTCATGTCAGTGCCCGGTGTAGGCACTGTCACAGCCACCGCCTTTGCCGCAGCGGTGGAGGATCCGGCCAACTTCAGAAACTCGCGCGCCGTGGGCGCATGGGTAGGCCTGACCCCGAGACGCTACCAGTCCGGCGAGGTCGATAATGACGGACATATCTCGCGCCGTGGCGACAATCAGTTGCGCGGACTGCTATACGAGGCCGCCGCGGTCATTCTGAACCGGTCGAGGGATACCAGCACCCTGCGAACCTGGGCGTTGGAGCTCAAAGAACGGCTCGGCTTCAAGCGAGCGGCCGTAGCGTTGGCGCGCAAGCTGGCAGTGATCATGCATGCGATGCTCCGGACGGGCGAGCTATTCGATCCGCACGGAGGAACGCAAGCCGCCGCCTGATCCTCCAGACGCTCGCTTGCGACGATTCTGTCAGGCCATTCAACCAACAGCGTTCTTACAGGACGCACCGAGCCGTCCCTGCCGGGACGTGGCTGAGATCATTCCGCGAAGCGGGAAGCAACTGCCTCGTTTAGCAGATTGCGTAACGAACATAGGAAGATCTCACCTGCGAAACTCATCCTGCGGCGATCAACTTTGCATCGACCGCGTAGACGACCCTGTACCCGGCATACGAACGAGCATCAGCCAAAAGGACGACTGCCTTGCATCTACCCCCTTGACTGCAGAGCGATTAGACGACCCGCTGCGCGGGAGGGGCGCCTGCGGTTGAGGTAGAGATCAAGAACCGGTCGTCGCGCTCGCGTTGAGCGTCGTGCGGCGGGGGCAGAGCATGACGGGCTTCTTCAACAAGGAGCCTGACCATGCAGTACCCCGTTCTCGATGCACCCGTCAGCCCGCTGCGGCAGCGGCTGATCGACGACATGAACATGCGGCGCTTCTCACGCGAGACGCAGCGCAACTATCTCCGCGACATCGGACGCCTGGCGACATTCCTCGGGCGTTCACCAGACACCGCTACCGCCGACGACCTGCGCCGGTTCCAGATCGAGCAGCAGGAGGACGGCGTTCCCGTACCAACGATGAACAGCATCGTGTCGGCGCTGCGCTTCTTCTTCACCCACACGCTCGACCGCCCGGACCTGGCGCGCAGGCTTGTCCGGCTGGCGCATCCGCGCAACCTGCCCGTGGTGCTCAGTCGCGACGAGGTGGCCCGGCTGCTCAACGCCACCACGTGTCTCAAGCACCAGGCCGCATTGTCAGTCGCCTATGGCGCGGGCCTGCGTGTCGCCGAGGTGTCGATGCTGAAGGTTGCCGACATCGACAGCGAGCGCATGCTGCTGCGCGTCGAGCGTGGCAAGGGCGGGCGCTATCGCAACGCCATGCTCTCGGAGGACCTGCTCACGCTTCTGCGTGAGTGGTGGAAGGTCGGACGTCAGCAGGGCGTGATGCACCGCGACGGCTGGCTGTTCCCCGGACAGCACGCGATGAAGCCGATCAGCACGCGGCAGCTCTATCGCATCGTCGTCGAGGCGGCCCAGGCCGCCGACATCGCCAAGCGGGTCGGGCCGCACACGCTGCGCCACAGCTTTGCCACCCACCTGCTGGAGGACGGCACCGACATCCGCATCATCCAGGTCCTGCTCGGGCACGCCAAGCTCAACAACACCGCACTCTACGCCAAGGTCGCGACCCGAACGGTGCGCACGGTTACGAGCCCGCTCGACAAGCTCGGCCTGTTCAAGCCAGGAGGGATCTCGCCTGACGGTTGAGCCGTGCGTGTCTCGATCGAGGTCGCCGACATCTTCCATGCTGCCGGGCCATCCTACCGGGCCGCCCATGCAGGTCATCTGAGCCTCGCCCAGCTCAAGGTCATGTTGGCGATCGAGTATTGCCGCACCGCCGCCCTTGGCGGTCACGTCGAGGCTTGCGAGGACTGCGGCCAATGGCGGATCGCCTACAACTCCTGCCGCAACCGGCACTGCCCGAAGTGCCAGGGCGCGGTGGCACGGACATGGCTGGCCGAGCGCGAGGCCGACCTGCTGCCGGTCGGCTACTTCCATGTCGTGTTCACGCTGCCCGCCGAGATCGCCGACATCGCGTTCCACAACAAGACGCTGGTCTACGACCTGCTTTTCAGGGCGGCAGCGGAGACGATGCTGACTATCGCCGCCGACCCAAGACACCTTGGCGGACGCATCGGCATCACCGCGGTGCTCCACACCTGGGGATCGGCGATGACGCATCATCCGCACCTGCACATGATCGTGCCGGGCGGCGGCATCGCGCCGGACGGAAGCCGCTGGATATCTTCTCGGTCGGCCTTCCTGCTTCCGGTGCGCGTACTCGGCAAGCTGTTCCGACGGCTCTTCCTCACCCGGCTGGTCGCGCTGCACGACGCAGGACGGCTCGCCTTCTTCGGATCGATGGCGCACCTGTCCGCGCGGCAGGCATTCGTGCGGCACCTGTCGCCGGTCCGCAAGAAGCGCTGGGTGGTGTACGCCAAGGCGCCGTTCGCCGGGCCGGAGGCAGTGCTCGCCTATCTGTCCCGCTATACCCACCGGGTTGCGATCTCGAACCGCCGCCTTATCCGGTTCGATGAGGCAGGGGTCACCTTCCGCTACAAGGACTATCGTCGTGACGGCACCGATCGGCAGCAGGTCATGACGCTCGCCACCGACGAGTTCATCCGCCGATTCCTGCTGCACATCCTGCCGCGCGGCTTCCATCGCATCCGACATTGCGTATTCCGACGAAGCCGGCCATCGATTCCGATTTGAAGCCGGCCAGTCATTCCGATTTCATTCCGGCCGGTGTT